>CAJWFB010000066.1 GCA_913031645.1 uncultured Cellvibrionales bacterium | reverse complement strand
ACCTCGAGGGAACATTCAACCTCTCCCTGTTTAACCAACAAACCATCTCCCTCAGAAACAGAGAGTTTTTCGGCCACTTTTTGACCAATGGCAATAAATCCGCGGCCGGCCAACTCGGCAATTTCATCGGTATGCGCAGACAATTCGTCACTCCCATGAATCTGCTGCATGGGCACTAGATGCCACTGGTGCGGTTTCAATATCACTTTATGTATTTGTGGGGAAATATCAGCCCCCTGCTGAGTGGAGCTAATTAAACGTATACCTGAAGGGCCCCCTTTCAGAGGACCATCCACCTCGGCTTGAAATTTTTGCAGAGACTGATTGGAATTCCACCCTGGAGACCATACAAAGGGCGTCAATGCTGCCGGTTGATCGCGATTTAAACCTTCCATGCTGTAGGACAATGGGCTGTCATTATCTTTAGGCTGTTGTGGCTCATGGACCGAAACGCCAGAATTCATTGCTGTGCGACCACTATAACGATGAGTTTGACGAGGTATCTTTGAACCGTGGTCTCTGAAACTGTTGAGTGGCGCAACATCCACCAGTCCAGCAAACAATGGGTTACTCTGAGAACAGGCGGCCACTATCTCGTCAAAATGCGCCAACTTAGACAATTTTTTGTGCCCATTAGCACTGGCCAAACGCAACAACCATTGCCAGCTGGGTAATCTCTCGGCAGCTGGAGAATGCACCGGATAAAACCGCTGAGCGCGACCCTCACTGCTAACCAGTGTGCCTTGAGATTCGGCGTAGGAAGCCGTCGCCATTACCAAGTCAGATTGATCAAGAGTGCTATTTTCATGCATGTCCAAAGTGATCACTTTGGCCCCACCAGCCAGTAGCTGATCTATTTCTGACTTCTCTCCACGGAGATACACATCATTTTCCAGTATGATTAGAGCGTCTAGCTTAGGTGCTCTTTTTACTAAGTCCTTTAAATCACTGCCAGAACCATCGGCCACCATTAACGCCAGCCCTAAGCTGTTGCACTCGGGCACACAGAAGCTCAACATAGCCGTAGTCTGATCTAGGGCGTCGGCCACTGCAGCAGCGCTATTAATAACGCCCTGATGCGCCATACTCGAACCACTCACAATTAAAGGATTTTTAGCCCCCTTTAACATCTTTGCAACGGCATCTGCACGAGGATTATCGGTCAATTCTCCCGCTAGTGCTGCCGCGACAGTATGGCCAAAGGTCGCTATATCATCCGGTGCCAAGGAAATGCAGGTGCTAGCAACATCATCAAGGCGCGTGTCCATGGCTGAGACTATCGTCATCGGCGAACGCTGGTCTTGCGCAAGATTTCGGACCGCAGCGTCTTGCCATGCTGGGAGACCCATCTGCTCGGCTAATTCAAAAGCAACGTTACGCACCGACTGACGCAGTGCAAGCGCCACTCGTGGCGCAGTATTGGTGACATCTTCGCCAAGAACGAGCACCGCATCGGCTGACTCCATCTGTTTAATTGATGGATTTTGCGCCTTGGTCGTCTGTAAAATAGTCGCAATATTACCCATTAATTCAGCATCTTGATCGGAAAATCCTGCTGCAAAATTCTTTGCACCGACCAACTCTCTCAAAAGATAATTCGCCTCAAGTGAGGCTCTTGGCGAACCAATAGCCGCGACTTTTTTCCCGGTCATCCAGCCAGCAGCGGTGTCTAATGCTTGCTGTTGATGAACCGCAAAAAAACGACCATCCGGATTCTTAATGCCGGCATAATCCAGACGTAGGTCACTGTTTAGATAACCGCTCCCAAAGCGACCTCGATCGCAGATAAAATAACCATTAACCTCGTGGTTATAGCGGTTATGTACGCGCTTGACCTTTCCGTAACGCTCGCCAGGAGCAATATTGCACCCCACCGCGCAACCCTGACATATAGAAGGGGCAGACTGTAAATCCCACTTTCGGCTATATTGCTTTAAAAAAGGCTTGTCGGTAAAAACGCCGGTCGGACAGACCTCAACCAGATTGCCAGAAAACTCACTCTCTAAAACGCCTTCTTCATGGCGCCCAAAATAAAGGTGGTCATGAGAGGCCTGAGCCCCTAGATCTTTACCTCCCGCATAATCTCGATAATAACGCTCGCACCGATAACACGCGATGCAACGATTCATCTCATGATGAATTAAAGGTCCTAAATATTGATTGCGGTAGGTATTCTTCTTGCCGGTATATCGTCGGTCGCGATGTCCAACCATTACGGTCATGTCTTGCAAATGGCATTCACCCCCTTCCGCACAGACAGGGCAATCATGGGGATGGTTGAGCATCAAGCTTTCAACCACCGCCTCACGAAACTCCGTGGCATTCTCTGCCTTCAGTGAGAAGCGAGCCCCCTCGGCCACTGGCGTCATGCAACCCATGACAATACGACCTTTGGTGTCTTCCTCATTCTGATATTGAACCACTGCACATTGACGGCAAGAACCGATGGATCCCATAGCTGGATGCCAACAAAAGTAGGGTAGATCTAGTCCAGCATTAAGGCAGGCTTCCAGTATATTCTCGCCTTGGACCACCTCAATCTCTTGACCATCAACATAGATGATTGGCATCGTTTAGGCTCCCTTTGCCAAGTGGTAAGGGCAACAGCCACCACTTATGTGTCGTTCGAAATCCTCACGGAAATATTTAAGCGCACTTTGCAGTGGCTCCATGGCACCAGGTGCTAAGGCACAATGGGTGTTACCGATAGCGCCTATATAGTTAATTTGATATTCAAGCGTATCCAGATCTTCAGCTCTACCGCGCCCCTGTTCTATGTCTTCTAATACCTGTCTCGACCAGGGAAGGCCATCACGACAAGGCGTACAAAAGCCACAGGATTCGTGAGCGAAGAAACGGATTAGATTTAACACCATACCGACGGGGCACGTCTGATCATCAAGAATGATCATGGTGCCAGTGCCCATGCGGCTACCCGCTTTACCAATAACGTTATAGTCCATGGCTAAATCGAGATGATCTTTAGTTAAAAAGTCAGTTGAGCCACCACCGGGTAAAAAGCCTTTTAACTGCAAACCGTCTTGCATACCTCCAGCGTGGTTTTCAAGAATTTCGCGGATGGGCGTACCCATTGGAAGCTCCCAACAACCGGGATTTTTTACTCGCCCGCTCACACCAAAAAGTTTAGTACCTGCGTCCTCACCTACCCCAAGACTCTTAAACCATTCGGCACCATGATCAATGATGTGGGGAATGTTGCACAGCGTTTCGACATTGTTAACAATCGTTGGACGCCCCCATAGGCCGCTGACTTGGGGAAAGGGTGGTTTGGCTCGAGGGTTTGCACGCTTGCCTTCAAGCGCGTTAATGAGAGCTGTTTCTTCACCACAGATATAGCGACCAGCGCTAGGGTGAACATACATATCAAGCTTGTAACCACTGCCGAGAATATTCTCGCCCAGATAACCTTTGGCATAACACTCTTCCAGCGCCTTGCGCAGACGCTCGATGGCAACGATATATTCGCCACGGATAAAGATGTAGGAAATATCAGCACCAATACAATAAGCCGATAAAATCATCCCTTCGATAAGTTGGTGTGGATCGTACTCCATCAACAGGCGATCTTTAAAGGTGCCCGGCTCCATTTCATCAGCGTTGCACACTAGATACTTGTGCCCTGGCGTGCATTTGTCATCCATCGGCACAAAGCTCCACTTCATCCCGGTGGGGAATCCCGCTCCTCCGCGCCCACGTAAGTTGGAGGCGCTGACCACCTCTCGACAATCTAGCGGTGACATACCAGACATGGCTTTGCGTAAACCTTGATAACCACCATTGGCCTCGTAGGCAGCCATATCAGTTGGTGCCTTCCCGGGTTCAATATTGCGTGTCAGTACTTTTTCCATCACGACTGACCTTCCACTTTACTCACAGCAAACAGCGCACTGATTTTATTGTCATCAATATGGGTAACCAAGTCATCACCTACCATCATCACTGGTGCCCTGTCACAGGCCCCCAAGCAGGGCACTGGAAGCAGCGTGTAGCGATTGTCCGCCGTCGTTTCGCCGTAGTCGACACCCAAGGTATCAGAAATCGTTTGCTTAACACTGTCACAACCACTTATCCAGCAACTCACGCTGTCACAAAATAGAATGACTTTCTCACCCACTGGGCGCCGATAAATTAAGTTATAGAATGTTGCTACTCCCTCCAACTCTTCTGGGGACATATCAAGATATTTGGCAATGGCTTGAAGACACTCATCAGATACCCAGCCGCGCCCGGCCTGAACAATCTTGAGCGCGTCAATGGCGGCGCCCGACTTGTAGGGAATATGCTCTAACTCATGATCTATCTCAGCCATTTCTTGGGACGTAAGTACTGAACTGATATCACTTTGAATCATCTTTGCATTACTCATCGGTCAACATCCGCCATAACAAAATCGATGCTGGCAATAATGGCTATTAAATCAGGGATCATTAAGCCGTTACTAATCAGCGGTATTTGTTGTAAGTGAGGGAACGAAGGGGTTCGGATACGAGTTCTATACGAATTAGTACCGCCATCGCTAATTAGGTGATAACTATTGATCCCTTTGGTAGCCTCAATCATTACCGAAGCCTCTCCTGCCGGCACCACAGGTCCCCAACTGACATTGAGAAAATGGTGAATCAACGTCTCAATGTCTTCCATTGTTCTCTCTTTGGGTGGCGGTGTGGTCAGTCTATGATCGCTTTTATAGGGTCCGCCCGGCATATTATCCAAGCACTGACGGATAATTCGTAAGCTCTGGCGCATTTCTTCAATACGCAATTCAGCGCGGTCGTAACAGTCCCCGTTATGTGAAACTGGCACATCGAAGTCAAACTGATCATAGCCACCGTAAGGACGTTTTTTCCGAACATCCCAATCGCAGCCTGTGGCTCGCAAACCAGGTCCTGTAATGCCCCAGTCAATGGCTTCTTGCTGGGTATAAACACCAATACCGACTGTACGATCTTTTAGCATCTTGTTTTGCATGGCCATCTTGTCGTAGTGATCCAGACGGGCCGGCAAAAAGTCGATAAAATCGCGGACCAGAGTATCCCAACCCTCAGGAAGGTCCTGAGCAACACCACCAATACGGAACCATGCGGGATGCATACGCCCGCCAGTAATTGCCTCAATAATCCCGAACAATCGCTCTCGATCCGCGAACATATAAAACACGGGTGACATTTGACCAACGTCTTGAACGAAGGTCCCATAAAACACTAAGTGACTGGAAATTCTGAACAGCTCAGCCAACATAATCCGAATAATCTTAGCGCGTTCGGGGACTACAATACCCCCGAGCATTTCCACTGATTGGATATAGGCTAGGTTATTCATCACCCCGCCAAGATAATCAATTCGATCTGTATAGGGAATGTAGGTATGCCATGTTTGACGTTCGGCCATTTTTTCAGCACCGCGATGGTGATAACCAATATCCGGCACCGAATCAATAATGACCTCACCATCTAACTGCAGGGCAACCCGAAAGACTCCGTGCACACTGGGATGATTCGGTCCCAGATTGAGAAACATATATTCACTATCTTCAGTGGCTTTTTCCATACCCCACTCTTCGGGACGGAAACGCAAGGCCTCCTGCTCTTTGGCAACTCGTTCGGGTCCCATTTCAAACGGAGCCATCTCAGTAGCTCGCGCGGGGTGATCTTTGCGTAGCGCATGACCCTCCCAGGTTGGCGGCAGTAAAATACGGTACAGAGTGGGATGACCATCAAAGATGACACCAAACATATCCCAGGCCTCTCGCTCATACCAGTTGGCATTAGGCCAAATACCTATGATGGTCGGCAGGTGCAAGTCAGCCTCGGATAGTGCTACTTTGATGCGAATATCATCATTGCGCTCCATAGAGAGCAACTGATAAACCACTGTGAAATCTGAATCGGGTTGGCCGGAGCGGTATTGTCGTGTTCGCTCATCGATCGCAAATAAATCGTAGAGCATAGAGAATTGGGGTTTTAAAAACTGTAAAACATCAAGCAAAAGGGATCTAGGCACCCACAGTGTCAGAATGGAATCGGCCGTGGCTTGAACAGTAAATTGTTGCTGTCCAAACTGGCGATACAAGGTTTCTTCTACCTGGCTATGAACCGTTGATTCAGCCGTGTGCATTTAACCCTCTCAGATTGTTGTTGAAATACTAGGTTTGTTTCGGCTCCCTTAATTCAGTCGCCTGAATGCGTTGCGCAGTGAGCTCATCACGCTTACTAATTTTGGTTGGCTTGACAATGGTTTGATCGCCAGCGGCCCATGTGATGGGTCGTCGCTCTTTGCCAATAGAGTCCTGAAGCATGATTAGGCCCTGCATCAGCGCTTCTGGACGTGGGGGACAACCCGGTACATAAACGTCTACTGGAATAAATTTATCAACACCCTGCACCACTGAATAAATATCATACATACCACCAGAGTTCGCACATGACCCCATGGAAATAATCCACCGAGGTTCTAGTAACTGCTCATAGAGCCGCTGAATCACTGGCGCCATTTTTAAAAAACAGGTTCCTGAAATAACCATCAAGTCTGCTTGACGAGGTGTGGCTCGAATAACCTCAGAACCAAAGCGAGCAATATCATGTCGACTAGTGAAAGATGTTGCCATCTCTACGTAACAGCAAGAGAGACCAAAATTGAAAGGCCATAACGAATGCGCTCGCCCCCAAGCAATTAAATCTTCAAGCTTCGCAAACGCTACATTGCGCTTAACCTGCTCTTCAATAAAGTCATCGCTCTGACCAACTACATTACCCTGCTCGGGTCGCGTTAAACTCCAATCCATTATTTCACCTCAGTCGATTTCAGCGCTTGTTTCAATCCCACACGCGTTTTGTTGCCCCAATCCAAGGCTCCGGATCTCCACTCATATACCAGAGCTAAACCAAGTATGGCAATAAACACCACCATGGATAAATAGCCCTGCCAACCAAGCTCAAAGAACGCAATTGCCCAAGCAAAAATGAATACCGTTTCTAGATCAAAAATAACAAAGAAAATCGCCACCAAATAAAATTCTACAGAGATACGTATTTGTGACCCACCCACGGAGACTATTCCAGATTCAAAGGGATCATTAGTGGCAGCCTCTCTGCGTCGCTGACCAAGTAACCAAGAAAGGACTAGCATGGTAATAACTAGCAGAATAACCATAAAAAAATACACGGCTAATGGCCAAATTTCAGTTGCATAAGTGTTAGTCATAGAGATGCTCCATTAACTGAGTTATCTGTATTTCAGTCGATTGATTGGTGATTATGGAGACAAAAAAAGAAGGCGTTACCATCTCACAGAGATGATGAAATGGCCTATGAAAAAGAAAATCCGTATATCGTTCAAGTGGCATAAAACACCCCAAACACACTGGGCTTCATTCGCCTAATACTACCTACTTAGGGAACAACCCTTTTATTATTGTTAGGTAACACGTAATAACCGTACCTAATGTAGGGGTTTATAGCAAGCTCGAGAGTAAACTTTAACCACTTATGGAATATTGACTATGATTTAGTGAATAGTTATTTAAAGTACTAAAAGCCTCTATTTGGCGGATATCACAATCTTAGTCCGCGCTCTGATGGCCGTAAAATAAAAAGCCGCCAGAAGGCGACTTTTTATTGGCTCTGATCTGATGAGACTAAAGGATGCACATCGATGCCAAGGCTGACTCTCAACTGAGATTTTAAAGCGCGGGCATCATATCATTTAAGTAGGCTTCAATATCAGCGGCGGATGTTCTAGTTGAATCTGAAGCTATAGCACCTTGGATAAGTGGATCTCCATTCAAACCAAACAAGTACCTCAAGACCAACAGTCCATCTGTGAGCGCGTCTACTTGGCCATTACCATCAATATCCAAAAGTTCACCGAGCGTATCAATTTGAGATTCGATGTCTTCTGACTCAATATAAACCGCATCAGAGCTTATGGCACCACCCACAAGAACGTCACCGGTTAAACCAAACATACCTCGTAATATTAAAATACCATCGGTGAGCGCGTCATATTGGCCGTTACCGTCAAGGTCTATTGAACCAGATGGCATAGTTCCCGCTAAGAATTCGTCCAAGGCCGATACACCATCATTGTCAACATCACTTGAAGCGTCGGAGGAGTCATTGGGATCAAGTCCATACCGACGCTCCCAAGCATCTGGCATACCATCGTTATCTGAATCTAAAGCGTACAGATTATTGTTGGGGTAAGCATCTGAATTATCCCCCACACCATCCGAGTCAGCATCTGCCGTTTCGGTAGCATCTAGAGGAAAAGCATCGAGATTATTGGCGATACCATCACCATCACTATCATTAGTCGAATCTAAGGGTAATAAATCATCTTCATCAATGACACCATCACCATCATCATCGTTATCCGCATTATTACCAATACCATCCAAATCAGTATCCAGTGTTTCAGCCGGATCTAAGGGTAATGCATCATCTTCATCAATTACGCCATCGTTATCATCATCCGGGTCAGCATTATTGCCAATGCCATCTAAATCAGTATCTAATATTTCAGTCGAATCTAGCGGAAATACATCTGATCCATCACTAACACCATCATCATCATCATCTGTATCTGCGTTGTTACCAATGCCATCTGAATCAGTATCAATCGTTTCAGATGGATCTAGCGGGAACGCATCAAACTCATTGGTAACACCATCACGATCAGTATCTAAAAGGATAGTGATATCCACCTGAGCCACAGCACTGTCTAGTCGCCCGTCGTTTACCTTAAAGCTGAAGCTATCAGCGATTGCCTCTGCCTCAGTACTGACATAGGTGACCACGGCAGGCATTCTGTCTCCTAC
>CAJWFB010000065.1 GCA_913031645.1 uncultured Cellvibrionales bacterium | reverse complement strand
TCGTTAGGATAATCACCAACGTTGACTGCTCCTTCTCCTTGGCTGCCAGAATTAAGCGCTTGGGTTACGACGCGATCTCCAGAGATTGTTAATACCGAAAACTCCGCGCCATTCCATCCATCACCATAGGCATCGAACATTTGCAGGGTATAGCGCGCATCACCTATACAAATCATCCCACTGAATGGGGCTAAACCCTCGTACAAAACCGTACCTGAGGCGTCCTCCAACAACCAACTCACTTCTTCTGGGTAACTGCCAGAAGTGACATTGACAAAATAAGGGGTAGATGGGCATGACGAGATCCCAGTATTTACTGAATTAATGAGTGATTGGAGTTCATTTATTTGGTCGATACTGGTCCCACTTGTTAGCAAACTAATAGCAGTCTGATAGGCATTGAGATTATCGGCATTAACATTCACAATCCCAATAATAGAATTCAAATTATCTATTGTGACCCCGCTAGCATCCCCAGAATCAGCAGCAGCTAGCAATTGGTTGAGAGCATCAGTACTGAGATTAACCGAGTCGCAACTCTCCGCAGGCGTTACATCAGCCGATCCAACAGAAATGGGCCCGCCTGGCCATCCAGACTTGCCATCACAGTAGCTCACCAACATAAGATCTCTGTTTCCGAAAAAACTTCCATCAGCTATTAAAGGTCTATCACCCAAAAAACTGACGGCCAAGAGATTATTGTTTGCAAAAGCATCTTCCCCAATTTCGGTTACGCTATCAGCAATAGTTAGCGATCTGAGTGAATTGAGGATAAAAGCGTAATCCCCAATAGACGTAACACTGCTAGGTATGGTTACAGAGGTAATACCGCTGTCAGCAAAGGCACCCTTTCCAATAGCAACAACTGGAGAAGAGAAAAACCCAATTGTTTCTGGAATTACCAGGTTAGGTTCGCATGCACTAACACACCCGGTAATAGTCACCTGGTCATCAGAAGTTCTTATAAAGGTCAATGACGCAGTATTGCTAATGGACGAGTCCATCCAAAGATCTACGTTAGCTAAATTACTATCAAATTCTCCATCATTGACTTTAAAAGTGAATACATCCGTAGGTGCATTACTAATCACATCTTGTGATGTATGAGTGTATGTAACATTTTGAGGGACAGTATCTTCAGCAGAAAATATAGTCGGCACAACATCAATAATCTGCAAGCCATTAAACCGATCCGCCAAGTAGGCTTTTGTGCCATCAGAGGACAACACTACATTCAACGTATCTGTTTGTAGGTCAGCGCTGACTCTGAAATCTCCCAATGCGGAAATAGATGTGCTTTGAATACCAATGATTTTTAGGCCGGCAAAACCATTCGCAACGTAAGCCTTGCCCCCGTCAGAGGAAAGAACTACATCAGAGGCATCGCTTCCAGTAGAGAATATGTCAGTTAATCTTGGTTCAAAGGAATAACTCACATCAACAACCAGAAGTCCATAACCCCCACTCGCTAGATAAGCTGTGCGCTGATCTGATGAAAGCGCTACACTTTCAACAGGTAGTGAGTTGCTTAAAGAGCCATACACATAAAGGTTGACCGCATCACTGACATTCGCAATAGCAAACCCCGATTGTCCATTAGCAATGTAAGCCTTGATACCGTTTTCTGATAGCACCATGCCTAGTGCCTCACCTCCCATATTAAGGATCCCCCAAGAAACTGGGCTTGCAGGGTTAGTAACATCGACTATGTGCAGTCCAGCAGTACCGTCAGAAACATATGCTTTATTACCGTCAGCGGATAGTGTTACATCGTAAGCATAGCCATCAGTATCAAATGTGCTGACTAACGACGGACTACTCGGATCGCTCACATCAACAACATGCAGCCCTGAGGCACCATCGGCAACGTAGGCATAATTACCTCTCACCGCAATCCCCAAAGCCTGACCCGTTGTCGCCATATAAACGGGTTCGCCTGGATTAGCCGAGTCTGAAATATCTATAATGGCAAGGCCTGATGTGTAAGCCGCTAAATAGGCGTAATCACCACTGAGCGCTACCTTTCTTGCTCCGCCATTTGCATAGCTTTGGCCCAGTAATGTAGGTGCTATGACACTCAGCTGTCCACGCTTAGGAGTATCCACCAAAGAAAATGTTAATTGTTGTCTTTCTGGGTCTGTTGCCCCAAGAGAAATTGAAGTACTGCCTTGCGCTGTGGCTTTTACCGCCTGTGGCAGCGCTATAGGCGCTCGATTGACATAAGGACCATCGGTAGTTATTTTTAAAGTAAAGTTGTCAAGACTACCGCCATCTCCGGGATAAATATCTGTAATAGTTAAAACCCAATCTCCCTGGGTACTTTGGTTGTTAAATGTATCAAGTGTGCCAAGTTGAGGCCTTATAATTCCTGATATCACTGGGGTCGATGTTCCACATACGAGGTCTGAACCATCATCGTCAAACACTGCATTGATATCTGGTATAGGATAAACCTGCTCGACATAACAAGTATCTTGCAGCAATGTAACACTTACTCCAGTGGGCGACGTCAGCGTGACAATAAGCTCAGGAACATAGGTATGAGAAACATCTAACCCAACATTTACGTCAGTAATGACCAAATTTTCAGAGATAGATATAATCGATGACACTGAGGTAGGTTGATCAGGTGTAATCGCAACGGGCAAATTCTGGGATTGAAATAAATTAGGTGTCGTAAAGGAAAATGGCGTCCCTGCATCCGCTACACCACAGCTATTTATAGGCCTCACTCGCCAATAGTAATTAGTCTCACGCTGCAGTCCAGTGACGGTTATAAAGTTGGTATCAGCAGTAGCATTAAAGAAAATATCGCTAAAGCTCTCATCAGTAGCGACCTCGACCTCATAGCTAACTGCATTATTCTGTTTTTGCCATTCTAACTTCGTCCTCAAACCATTAAGTACACTCTGATCATTTGGTAATACCAAGACGACAGGCGTAAATTTCGAGCTATAGGCCGACAGGTTGAAAGTGACAGATTGAGATCGAATATCTGATGTTGCAATGACCGTAACGGGGTAAGTATTAGGTGCAATATCATTGTTGGCTGAAAAAGTGACCTCAACAGCAGTCTTATCAACTGACGCGCTTAACGGAGAAAATCCAACGGTTAACCCAGATGGTGCGTTTAATGAGGAGAAAATAGCCGTATCAGTGAACGATGATGACGTTTCATAAAGTAAATTTCCGGTGACGCTTTCATTATTACAAACGGGGTAACTAAGCTCGCTGAAGGTCAACACAATATCGTCGCGGGTAATAGCAAAATCTCGAGAGTTTATCGCATAAAAAATATTATTGACCGACTCAACACGCACTCGTGCTTGAGAGGTGACTATGTCCGGAATTTGTACGAAATGACTTCCATTATTGTTGACATTTTCAGCTAATAAGTAAGGATATGTCAGCCCACCATCAGCTGACAATCTAATATTGACCGACTCCGCAAGAATGGGTGCAGCATTGGTACCTGCAACTGCCCAATTAATAGTTTGCTCTGAGCCCGACAAATAGAGCTGACCATCGCTTTGAGAGGTCACCGAGAATGCACCATCACGATCCACAACCGTAATCTTGGTTCTTGTAGAGGCCACCCCGCTTCCGCCGACTGCATTATCCCTCGCCGTGAACGCAAAGTTAAACTCACGAGGTACCGAAGATAACGTTTCCCAGGTGGATTCAACATTAGGGCTTGACTGAGTTAAGTCGCCTGAGATAACACTCGTTAATAAGGGAAAATAACGCGTAGGATCTTCAGAGGGCGGTAATGATCTAAAGTTTGCACCTTGAATGTTTTCAGGACCAAATACGCTGCTAGGAACTAAACCATCATCAACTTGTTCCCAGGTATAGGTAAGAACATCACTCTCATCGACGTCGGTCGCAGACCCTGTCAGTACAAAAGGCGTTCCCACTGGAATCGTATAATTTGCGAGAGCTTTGACCGTTGGTACATTATTAGCAATATCTTCATTGACATGACATGACTGGTTTTTGAGATAACTCAACCCCTGTAAAATACTCACATTGTGGTAGTAATCATCTCCATTTAGTGCCACGTCATCAGGGCCAGTGATACCCGCATAGCTCATAATGGTAGTGCCACTACCTGGCTCTACATTCGTTCCAGTACCTTCGGTGCGATTTGAGAAGGTGTGGTTGGCACCCAACTGATGACCCATTTCATGAGCCACAAGATTAACAAAATAACTACCCTCAGGCGCGGTTGAGGCAGACCATGCGCTTCCTTTCACATCATCATCGCAAAAGGCGCCAATGGCACCCGCGTTACCACCACCTCCAATACCACTAAAAATATGACCTACATCATAACCCTCGCTACCAATTACTGAATCCAAGGTAGCTTGAAGCTCTCCATTCATAGTGCCATTTAAATTGCTGGCATCATCTTGAAAAGGATCAGTATCAGGATCTGTGTAAACGATAAGATCATTGTTATCTATCAACTCTAATCGAATTCCAAGATCGGTTTCAAAAATAAAATTGAGCGCTGTTAGAGTTGTATTAATAGCTGCCAGAGCAGAGTCAACGGTACCGCCGTGATAAGCCGTGTACTGGCCATTAGTAGCAACAGCTAATCGGTATGTTGTCAAAGTACTTTCATCAGAGAAGCGCACCAAGGACGACATGTCACCAGCTAAATTTACTCTGGCTTGTGAGTTTTCCTTAGACCTCAAACTAATTTTTGACGGCTCTGGGGTTGAGCATGAAAGTGCCTGTTTGGGCATAGATTCGTCTAACTGAGTGTACGCAATATAACGGTCGTCTTTCTTGGAGATCTTCTCGATTGAGGTTTTAACTCTCGTACCTACATCAACAAACGTCGCTTTCAAACCTGAAGGTGAATAACTGAAGTAAAGTCTGAGTTGCGGATAATCTAAAGAATGGCCTCGGTAGGCTTTGATATTCGGATATTTCGCCGCTAATCCGGGGGAAAAGTTGGGTGCTTCACGAACAAGAAAGCGAAGTAGTTTACCGTCAGTGTTCGGCAAATAAACTTTTCCACCGGAGATACCTTGCCCTAGTGATTTGTTAAGAGTTGATATTAGAGCACTCTCGTTGAGTGAAAAAACCATAGACGTGGGCAGATCAGCATCTGAAGATGAACTATACAGATGATCCGACGCTCTACCCTGAGACTGCCAATAAGATGCTCGATCTGGATTTTCTTCAATATCTAGAGTTTTATCAGCACCATAAGTAGGTAAGACAACAAAAATAAAAAGTCCTACTACTATCCATAGATTCCTTGCCATATATGACCCACTTATATTTGGTAAATTATTCTTATTAATAAAAGTATGTGACAGAAAACCAACGATATACCACTAAAAAATATAAGGTTATACCCTATACATCACAGGAATCCACAATACTGAATTTGGCAAAATTTGATATCTGATTAAGCAAACGCATGCCTTAAAACTATGGTTTCAATTCGATCTGGCCCCGTTGAAACAACATCAACCGGTGTACCAATCAATCCCTCAATACGGCTAATATAGTTTTTAGCCGCCGATGGTAAGTCTTCTAAACGCTGAGCTCCAACCGTGACCTCAGTCCATCCGGCTAAAGTTTCGTAGACCGGAGTGATTGATTCAAAGTCATCCGCGTGCATCGGCATTCCAGCGTCATTGCCGTCAGCATCTAGATAACCGACGCAAATTTTAATCTCTGCTAGCCCGTCAAGTACGTCGAGCTTGGTTAAACATATTCCTGAGATACTATTAACTCTAACCGCTTGGCGCAGCGCCACTGCATCGAACCATCCGCAACGCCGTTCACGACCCGTCGTTGTTCCGAACTCATGGCCTTTTTCACCCAGGTGGCGACCAATGTCGCAGTGTAATTCTGTGGGAAAAGGTCCGGCGCCCACTCTCGTGGTATACGCTTTGGTGATACCCAATACGTAATCAAGGTAAAGAGGGCCAAAACCCGTTCCGCTGGCTGTGCTGCCCGCCGTCGTATTAGAGGAGGTTACGAAGGGATAGGTACCATGGTCGATATCTAATAAAGACCCTTGGGCACCCTCAAATAGAATATTTTCACCTGCTTCACGGGCGTCATGTAAAAGCTTGGTGACATCAGCTTTCATCGGCAATAAAAATTCTGCCCACTCTTTGACCAACGCTAGGGTTTGATCAAAATCTACAGCTTCAACACCATAGTATTCAGTGAGCGCGAAATTATGGTAATCGAGTACTTCCTTGAGCTTTACAGCAAAACGTTCCATGTTCGCAAAATCACTGACGCGCAACCCACGACGCGCGACCTTGTCTTCATAGGCAGGTCCAATACCGCGACCAGTAGTACCAATTTTGGCATGGCCTCGCGCCGCTTCTCGGGCCTGATCGAGAGCAATATGATAAGGCAGTATTAGTGGGCAGGAACCGGAGATTTTCAATCGCTCACGCACCTGTACCCCACGTTCTTCGAGCATGTTAACTTCTTTGATCAGTGCATCTGGCGCAACGACCACTCCGTTGCCGATCACACAGTGAACGTGATCACGCAAAATGCCAGAGGGGATAAGATGCAGAGCTGTTTTTTTACCATCAATAACCAGAGTATGACCAGCGTTATGTCCGCCTTGAAAACGTGCAACAACTGACGCCTTATCAGTTAATAGGTCAACAATTTTTCCCTTACCTTCGTCTCCCCACTGAGACCCAAGAATTACAACATTTCTACCCATAAGATAAATTACTCGTCTATTTTAGACCGCTTGTAGATCCGCGTTAGGATAAACGCTGAATCACATATTTACCATCAATGTTCACTAACTGATGATCACATTTCATTTCTTCTAGATCGACCTTCTGACCCTCAAATCCTTGCACCACTCGCTTACCTTGACTGCGCAGGCTATTAATCTGATTTTGACTCTCTGTGTCGGCACTAAAAGGCGCAAAAATACCTCCCACTGAACTGACCTCACTACGACCTTGAGTGACCAGCGACTTGAGATCAATGGCAAATCCCGTGGCTGGGCGAGATCGACCAAAGGCTTCTCCTACATGATCATAACGCCCGCCGTTGCCAAGCGCTTTGCCATAACCCTGAACATAGGCTGCAAAGACAATACCCGTATGATAGTGATATCCGGGGATTTCTCCCAAATCGATATACACAGAAACGCTCTTATCGGCAATGGCATTAACGATACCTTCCAGTTGACTGATGGCATCAAGTACCACTTTGGGAGAACCCTTGAGTAATTGTTTAGCTTGCATCAATACTTCAATTCCGCCCGTCAATGTTGGCAAGGCATTTAACCAGCCACTCAAACGAGCATCTTGTATATTCAGAGTAATCCAATCACTTAATTCAGCTCGAGCTTTACGCTGTAAAAGCTCGAATAACTCTTCTTCTAATTCATCGTCAAGTCCGGCTTCACTCAATAAACCTCGACAGATATCCACATGCCCCAAATCGAGATAGACGTCTTCAATACCAGCGTTAGTTAGCGTCTGTAAAAAAAGATCAATTACCTCTATATCAGCGGAAAGTGAAGCCTCACCAAACAATTCAACACCAATAGAAATTGGTGTGCGAGACTGCAGTGGGCCACGGGGACGAGTGTGCAAAACTGTGCCTGCATAACAAAGCCGGCTTGGGCCTTCACGACGCAGACTATGAGCATCCATACGCGCTGTTTGTGGCGTTATATCGGCTCTGATGCCCATCATGCGACCACTTATTTGGTCGGTCACCCTAAAGGTCATCAGATCTAGATCTTTTCCAGAACCGCTAAGTAATGATTCGGTGAATTCGACCATGGGTGGAACGACTAGGTCATAACCCCAAATATAGTATAGATCCAAAATCTGGCGACGCAGTTGTTCGACGATATGCGCTTGTTCTGGAAGCACCTCGTCAACACCATCTGGCAATAACCAACGATCTACATTTGTCACAATAACCTCTTGATTTTAAACGTTATTTCAGTTCAGCGAAAAATAAACAATAACAACAAACCGCCTACCATACTGAATAGACCGATAGAACGCATAGAGCCCTCATCAATCGTGGATAACACCTTGGCCATTTCTCGCCATCTATTTGGCGCGACAAAAGGAAGGATTCCCTCAAAAACGAGCATAAGCGCTATAGCACGAACAATATCGTCCAACATAAAAGTGAATTCTTCTCGCGGCACAAAAAAAACCGGGTCTCCCCGGCTTTTGAATTCTAACAAAATCTCCCAGAATGTGGCAGGGATTTCTCAACTAAATCACCTGCACTATTCAATGGGACTTACTAATTAACTTTTTTCTGCTTTAAATACTTAAAGAACTGACTGTCAGGCTCAACGAGCATAATATCGCCTTTGTTCGAAAAAGCAGATTTATAGGCATTTAAACTGCGCATAAACGAATAGAACTCAGCGTCTTGCTGGTATGCCTCGGCATAAATACTCGCCGCCTTTGCATCACCTTCTCCGCGCAATTCTTCGGCATCCCTGTAGGCATTAGCTAGTTCGATAATCCGTTCCCGATCGGCAGAAGCGCGGATTTTTTCGGCTTTCTCCTTACCAGTGGAACGCAGTTCCTGAGCCTCTTTGTCTCGCTCTGCCGTCATACGACGGAATACTTGACTGCTGACTTCTTGAGGCAAATCAATACGCTTAACCCTGATGTCGACAATTTCAATACCAAGCTCATCACGTACGGAGCTATTTAACTCTTGAGTGATGTTTTTCATCAGCAAATCTCGCTCACCAGACACCACTTCACGCAGCGTTCGTGTACCAAACTGGTTACGCAATCCATCATTAACCCGCTTAGCCAGCCTATTTTCCGCAGTCCTCTCATTTCCTTTCACAGCCCTATAATAAGCCTCCACATCGGAGATCCTCCACTTAGCATAGGAATCAACAATGAGACGCTTCTTC
>CAJWFB010000064.1 GCA_913031645.1 uncultured Cellvibrionales bacterium | reverse complement strand
ACCAGGGACACAAGGATTTTCAATCCTTTGCTCTACCAACTGAGCTATCTGGGCTCTGCAAACTATCATCGCTTGCTCACGAGGCGCGTATTAAAGCGTTTGATCCGCGTCTCGTCAAGGAATTATTCGGTTGGTGGGACGTAACCTTCAGCCTGGTCGACTTCTTCGCCATTAAAGAACTTTTCACGCTGTTCTGAGAGATAAGTTCGCGCCGAGACATCCATCATATTGAGACGTAATTCGTTAATCAGAGTTGTCTGATGAGTCATCCATTCTGCCCAGGCATCTTTAGAGATATTGTTGAATATTTCCTCACCCTTGGGTCCGGGAAAGGGTGGCATATCCAACCCAGAAAGTTCTTTGTTTAGTTTGCGACACATGACCGTGCGAGCCATAGTAGACCTCATTAATTACGCTATAGGTTGTTTGCTTGCGACACCGTCGAGTAAAGCTTTGATCGGCGCGGGCAGCCCCAATGATATAGGCTTTTGTGGGTTATACCAGACTTGATTGGCGCTCTTGCGTACCTGACTTTCAAAATTTTTATCGTTTGCCAGAGTAATATGCACGGCATGGTAGTCCAGATGAAAGTGACTGAAGGAATGTCGCTTGCGGTTCTGTATGGTGTAACCTTGATGTTGTGCGCCCAAGCGCGACAAAGCATCTTCGATTACCTCGGGACTTTTGCATTGGGGAAATACCCACAGTCCGCCCCAAAGCCCAACCGGTGGATTTTTTTCCAACAGCCAGTGACCCTGTTGGTTGGTCACCATCAAAAAATAGGTGTCGCGCACCGGAATAACCTTTTTCGGCTTTTTACCGGGGTAGTCTTGGGGATTACCATTTTTATATGCAGCACATTGACTGTTAATGGGACAAGAGGGACAGTCTGGTGACGATCTTGTGCACAGTGTCGCCCCAAGATCCATTATTGCTTGCGTGTAATCGGCAATACGCGCTTTGGGAGTATAGGTTTCTGCAACTGACCATAGCTTAGTTACCACCTCCATTTTGCCTGGCCAACCGTCGATAGCAGAAAACCGCGCCAGTACTCGCTTTACATTACCGTCTAAAATAGAGGCCTGCTGTTTGAATGCAATTGCGCTGATGGCGCCCGCGGTAGAGCGGCCAATGCCAGGTAATTCGCAGAGAGCTTCAACGCTCGAGGGAAATTTTCCCTCTAAGCACTGAGAAACCTGCTGTGCAGTTTTGTGGAGATTACGTGCTCGGGCATAGTAGCCGAGGCCAGTCCAGTGATGTAAAACATCATCAGAAGTCGCTCCAGCAAGATCGTGTACCGTTGGAAAGCTGTCCATAAAGCGTAAGTAGTAGGGAATAACCGTACTGACCTGAGTCTGTTGCAACATAATTTCTGATACCCATACGCGATAGGCATTTATGTTCTGTTGCCACGGCAGCTCTGTGCGACCGTATTGGTCGAACCAGCTGAGTATGGCTTTTTGAAAGGCAGGGGGCTTCATTAATCGTTTAGTTTTTCTTGAAAAAGTTTTTTAAGGCATCTTTAGCCGTAACACCACTCGTTGCTGATTCGTCACCGGTGGTACCTAAATATTTTTGCCCAAGCTTATCAAGCAAGGTGTTTTGTAACAGCTTGCCGAGCACCTTTTGGTCTGGCATACAGTTAGGTTTACCATCGCCATTGGGGCCAAAGTAGCCTTTACATATAAACGGGACAAGTTGATTTTGCAGACTCTGGTTAATGGCGCACCCATAGGGGCTGCTCTTTGAGCCGGCAATCACGGCATCTGCATTTAGTTGATAGGTTTGCTCGATCATTTGTATGCTACTGCGGCCGCGTAATTTAAGGTTACCAATTGCGCTACTGAGATCACTGATTAGTAGTTGTCCGTTGGCAAACTTCAGGTTTCCTTGCAGGGCGTCCAACTGAGTGCCGTCAGAGAAGCTGCCTGAGGCGGTCTTGCCGCTGAGCAGTGCCAAACTTTGACAGATAGTTTGTTCAATATTGATGGTCGCTAAAGATGGACTTGCTACGCTAAATTGACCCGTGCCTAGCAGTGACTGTTGAATGGTAAAAATATCCTTACCGTTGCCGCTGACAGTCATTTGTACATTGAGTTGACCGGCTGCATCCGCTTTTCCTGTTAGAGCCAAAAAGGCTTCCCTTAGGTCAATCTCATTCAGTTGAGGCTGCACGCTAAAAGACGGTTGTGCATCACGCAGATCAAGCGCTGCACTGGCATTAAGCTGCCCACCAAAAAGATCGGCATTAAGTGAACTTAGTTTTATGAGATTGTTACGGCCAGCCAGCCTAGTGTAAAGATTTCTCACAGAGAAGGTCTGCATAGAAATTTCGTCAACAGACAGTTCTATCTGACTGTCGCCCTGCCAAAGTATGAAGGGCAGTGCCAATGGAGCAAAAATAGCGGCTGTTTGTACCTCACTGCCCGGCGAGCCCTGCGGCGGCAAATAATCACCCAACCTGAATTGACTGGCGGTCACTGATGCATCCATGAGATTAGTGCTTTGGTCAGCTTCAACCATCACATCAAACTGTTGGCCATCAATAAATATCTGATGAGTATAGTTGGAGTAGCCCCAAGGGTTAATGCTAAATTCACTATTAAAGTGAACATCGGTTAGTGCAGTGGCACTGGACATAGATGGCATGGTGAATAAGGGTAAATTCAGCTGTATGGTCTTGATCTGCCGACGCATATTAATGGACGGGCTGGACAGTTTGCCAATAATTTGAGATTTAGTGAAATCTGCATCAACGGCGCCATTAATACTCATTTGGTCGGCTCTAAGCTGTATGTTGGCAGCCTTAACGCGACCGATTTTTTGGGCATCTAGCTGCACAGCAACCGTCGCCTCAATTGATAGCGGCAGGCCATTAAATACCTCGGCGGAGGCACTAACGTCTGTATCATCACCGTTTAATGAAAAGTTATTAATAGATAACGCAATCTTGTTAAATTGAATCGGTAGTAAGTTGGGTGCAATATAACGAACGCGGCCATTAACCACGTTTATTGTATCAATGGGCAAATTTTCTGGATCGAAATTGGTGTTTATCAGTCCTAATAAGCTCGCGGTAATGACAAGTTCATCAATGCTGCCGGCGCTGATAAAATCATTGGAAAAAAGCACCTGCTTAACTGAAATACCCACCTGTGGGAAAAACTGCCAACTAATATCACCCTGAATCTCAAGCTTCAGCTGATTTTTTTTAGCCACAGCTTCAATATCTGAGGCATAGTCATTGGGGTTAATTAACGCGGTTATAGCAATCACTACAGCAATAATAAGTACTAGTAGCGACAGCGCAATAATTTTCAACCATTGACTAATTTTCGACACCTTAACTCCTCAATTACTGCGGCCAATATCTGCGCCTGTTACGTGGCTAGAATCCACCGCAGTATGGTAACGCAACAGAGTAGCTCTGTCGCACCTAGAGGCAAGTATCTGTAAAGATTAGTGCGCTATCATTTCAAAAAAAACTGGTCTAATTTTCAGGTATAATGCCCAAAAATACCCTTTTGGAGCAACTGATGACTGAGCGAAAAGCGACCGTCACGCGCAATACACTGGAATCGCAAATTACCATTACGGTAAATTTAGACGGTACCGGATGCGCAAACCTGGACACCCCAGTGCCGTTTTTAAACCACATGATCGATCAGATTGCGCGGCATGGGCTGATTGATCTAGACATTCAGGCGACGGGTGATACTGACATTGACGATCATCACACGGTCGAAGACATTGGCATTACTTTGGGTATGGCAATTGCCGAGGCCATTGGCGACAAAAAGGGTTTAACGCGCTATGGCCATGCTTATGTCCCATTGGACGAGTCTCTGTCTCGCGTAGTGTTGGATTTTTCTGGTCGTCCTGGCCTATTCATGGAGGCAGACTTTGTTCGTGGTCACGTCGGTACTTTTGATGTTGATCTGAGTCGTGAGTTTTTTCAAGGCTTTGTTAATCACGCCTTTGTGACGCTGCACATTGAAAACTTGCGTGGTGCCAACGCCCACCATCAGGTAGAGACTATTTTTAAAGCCTTTGGGCGAGCGCTGCGTATGGCGGCAAGTGCCGATGAGCGCATGGCGGGTGTATTGCCTTCCACCAAGGGTCATCTGTAACACTCTATGAGTCAGTCTGATAACCACATTGCAGTTGTTGATTATGGCATGGGCAACCTGCACTCAGTGTCCAAGGCGCTTGAGCATGTCTGTGACAACGTCAAAGTGTCCATTACCTCAGATCCGGTACTGGTTGCTAGTGCCGATCGGGTAGTATTTCCCGGCGTGGGCGCGATTGGTGATTGTATGCGAGAAATTCAACGTCTCAAAATCGGTGAGGTACTCACTCAGGCTATTATCGATAAGCCAGTGCTGGGCATTTGTGTAGGCATGCAGGCACTGTTGCAACACAGCGAAGAGAGCAGCGGTGTCGACTGTTTGGGCATTTTGCCTGGGGTGGTTAAATTGTTTGATCCGCGCAGCAAAGATGCCTCTGGCGGGCGCTTGAAAGTACCGCACATGGGCTGGAATAATGTTCAGCAGAGCATAGATCATCCTCTGTGGCAGGGTATCGAGCAAGACAGTCAGTTTTACTTTGTACACAGCTACTATGCCACTGCCGAGAACAATCCCTATGTAGCGGCGCACTGTAATTACGGTGTTAGGTTTGCCGCGGCACTGAGCCACAACAACTTGTTTGCGGTGCAGTTTCACCCAGAGAAGAGCGCCGACAGCGGCTTGCAGTTACTGCGTAATTTCACCAACTGGGTTGTCTAGACGGTGCGCCAGTGAGTTGATAAATTAGCCTGTCGGTACTATCCTACCGCACTATTTTGTTCTCCGAAAAGAGCCTATACATGCCGCAAAAAACTGCTGATACAATCCCAGACTTAACCGCTCGACTTAATAGTGAGACCGCTAAGATTGGCTGGCATGACCTTCAAAAGCACTACGCTGCGGGCAATGTTATGGGTGTGTCGGGAAGTGCAGACCTTATCCAGGTAGCTGTGGCTTTTCATCAAGATGATCGTCCTAAAGTAGAGGGTTGGCTGGTCGATAACACATTGTTTGAGATTGACGACCAACAAGCGTTAGGTTGGTACAATAATAAAAGTGACCACTGGGCCGTAGTGATTCCGCCTTTTGTACTAGTCCAAGAAGTAAAATAACAAGGAGTTTAATAACGATGAATATTGATAAAAAAGTTGCAGTTGTTACCGGTGGTGCCTCAGGTTTGGGTCGTGCGGCCGCAGAGTTGTTAGTCAACGCCGGCGCAACTGTAATAATTTTTGATATGAATGCTAATGCTGGTGAGCAGGCCGTGGCAGAATTGGGCAGCGATGCCTGCCATTATATGCAGTTGGATGTGTCCAATGGACCAGATGTTGAAGCAGCCTTTACAAAAATTTTAGAAGACCTAGGTCGAGTTGATATTTGCGTTAACTGTGCGGGCATTGGCATTGCCGCAAAAACTGTAGACCGCGAAGGTCAGCCTCATGATCTCAATCTGTATCGCAAAGTTATTGAAGTTAACTTAATTGGTACCTTCAATGTCTCACGTTGTGCCGCGGCGGCTATGTCGAAAAATGACCCGGATGAAAAAACGGAACGCGGTGTCATCATTAATACAGCCTCTATTGCCGCATTTGATGGCCAAATGGGTCAAGTGGCTTATGCGGCGACCAAAGGGGGGATCGTTGGTATGACACTGCCTATGGCACGTGATCTGTCTAAGCAGGGCATTCGGGTTAACACTATTGCCCCTGGCGTAATGGCGACGCCCTTAATGCTAGCGGCACCTCAGAATGTTCAAGATGGCATAGTGGCAAATATTCCCTTTCCTCAGCGACTTGGCGCACCCTCCGAGTTTGGCCAGTTGGTAGTGCACATTACTGAGAACAGCTATCTCAATGGCGAGACTATTCGTTTGGATGGCGGCGTGCGAATGCAGCCACGCTAAGGGTTAGGTAAGCTCAGACAACCACTGAGTAATTTCTTGGTGGTTGCCCTTGAATATCACTCTATCACTGCGTTTTTCCAACTGGTACAGATACATTGGGTCATAGTAGTCTGCGGTTATGGCCTGTAGCCAGTATCTGTGGCTAGTAAAGTCATCACTGTGCTGTTGCTGAATGGCGCTTTCCATCAGTTCTAGAATCTCCTTGGTTTTTTGGCCACCAAGACGCTTCCTGACGCGCAATAGACTGTCCCTTAGGTAGTCGGCAAATGCCTTTTCAGCATTGTCACCATGATAGTCCAGTGTGTCTTGGTAGCGTTCAATAACATACTCATGCCAAAGCTTTTCAATGCGTTGTTCAAACGGCAGTTCAATGACCACCATGGGACTGGTGGCCATGGCATCGCTCAGTGGAATAGGTAAATGCCGGCCACCAATATTACGACTTTCGTCTTCCACAATAATGCTGCGTCCGGGGTATTGGTGGCGCACACCCATGAGCTCAAGAATAACGTTATTTTCGAAATCAATCTGTGCAGGCTGCTCATCCAACGGTCGACCAAAACTTGAGCCCTTGTGGTTAGCTGCACCTTCAAGGTCAATGCTGCGTCGCAGAGTTTTGATAATGTCAGTTTTACCGGTGCCGGTCATACCCGACAATACTACTATTTTTTCGGTACTACACACTTGCTTAAGTTGTTCGATTAAAAAGCCGCGCAAGCGCTTATAACCACCTTCTACGCGCGGGCAATCAATACCCGCTTCGGCCAACCACTGCTGGCTTAACTGAGAGCGTAAACCGCCGCGGGCACAATATAATACCGCAGAGGGATGTGCCGTAAAGAAGGCGTGCCAGGCATCAACTCTCGCCTGTTTACTTGCACCACAGACCAGCTCATGGCCCAGCGCTATAGCTTCTTTTTGCCCGCGTTCTTTGTAGCAAATACCTACCTCATGACGTTCATCATCGGTCATTAATGGTAAGTTAGTAGCAAAGGGCAACGCACCGGTTTGACTTTCAATGGGCGCGCGCACATCAATCATTGGCACGCCATTTAGCAGCAAATTCAGATAATCCTTAGTCAGTGACAGCGGGGCATTACTCAAGCCAGCACCTCAATCGTAGGTCGGCTAGGGTCGTGACCCGCCAGACCGCCAATCGGATGGCAATAACAGCCAGATTGTTGCAAGAGACTAGCAACCTGATCTGCGGCAACTGGATTGACTGCAATGAGTAAGCCGCCGCTAGTTTGTGGGTCACATAATAGTGCCTGATTTTCAACGCTAATCGGACTAATGTGTTGTGCGATGCTTTGCCAATTACGTTGGCTCCCACCGGGTACACAACCTGCCGCAATATAGTCTAAGACAGCGGCATCCAACACGGGCACTGCAGACACATCAATCGAGGCGCTGAGACTACTACCTTGGCAAATTTCTAACAGGTGGCCCAGCAGACCAAAACCTGTCACATCGGTCATGGCGCTAACGCCGGGGACTGCGCCTAAAACAGCGCCAACAGCATTCAGGCGCATCATATTCTCTACCGCCAGGCGATTGTGTTGCGGTTTCAGCAGACCCTGCTTCTCAGCGGTTGTCAGCACGCCCACGCCAATGGGTTTGGTCAAAAATAGTTTATCGCCACTGACCGCAGTACTGTTTTGTTTAAGGTTGCATAAATCAACTCTACCCGTCACCGCCAAACCAAAAATAGGTTCTTGAGTGTCAATAGAGTGGCCGCCCGCAAGATGAATGCCAGCGTCTTTGCAGGCATGGCGGCCGCCTTCTAAAACCTGCTGTGCCACCTCAGGACCTAACTTGTCAACGGGCCAACCTAGAATAGCAATCGCCATCATAGGGGTACCGCCCATAGCATAGACGTCACTAATGGCATTGGCTGCAGCAACACGGCCAAACTCAAAAGCGTCATCCACAATGGGCATAAAAAAGTCAGTAGTACTAATAACTCCAGAGCCATCACCTAGATCATAAACCGCAGCATCATCTTTAGTGCTATTGCCCACCAACAGGTTGTCATCCTGTGGCGCAACAAAATCAGTTTTTAAGAATTGCTCAAGAACGCTGGGGGCAATTTTGCAGCCACAGCCAGCGCCATGGCTAAATTGGGTGAGTCTAATTTCAGTGGTCATTACATAGACTTGATGATGAGTGACTGCACAGGTTACTTGGTTTTTAGTCTAAGGTCATCCTTGGAATAATATCGCTGAGCGTAATATCGAGTTTAATACGGGGACTCACTAAACAAAGGGCTAGTTGAGGATTGAAGTGCTAGGGTTTTTTTAAAATGATGTGGTAATGGAAAAGTGAATATCCAGATCTCTGGCACTATGTCAGCAGAGCTGTCATTGCAGACTAAAGTAGTCGCGCACGCATGGCCACAGGTATTAGAAACGTGTTGATGAGTATCGTTGCACCTTTCTCTGCTACCCAAGGCATTTTATGGTCGGGTATTCAAGTAGTACTGTTAAAAGGGTGGTCAGAGGGTCGAAAAAAGTTGATTCAATTTTTGACGGCATAGGTAGTTTCTATGTCTTAGGTTTACCGCTCTTATTTGTGGTTTTACCCTTCGTGACCCTACTTGAGCCACTGCTGCCCTTGGCGTTGGCCGTCACGCTAGTACTGACAGCATTTGTGTGTGCCACTCTGGCATTATCACTTGTGCACGACGCCACAGAGCGCGGAGCCATGGTAATTACTGCGATGGCATTTAGTGTCTTTGAGCCTTGGTTGGGCTGGTTGGCAGGTATTATTGTTATTGCTGCTCTATGTGGCGTTCAGGTTTTCGCGTCGAAAAAAGATAGCTAAAGTGTTGGTAGATTAACCGGTATTGTTTGTTATGGATTTTGCTTGCAATATTCTCTGGGTGTTAGGCCAGTCCAGTGTTTGAAGGCGCGAGTGAACGAGCGTGGTTCGCTAAACCCAACGGCGT
>CAJWFB010000063.1 GCA_913031645.1 uncultured Cellvibrionales bacterium | reverse complement strand
ACTTATCTTTAGTTCGCTCATCTGCACCTCGAAGTGCCGACATAAGCATGTCTTGCTCTACGCTGCGAAGAAGTGTTTGGATACTGCGATTGTCAACTTCAGCCATGTTCTCAAATGTCAGCATTTTATCTTGAATGAAGGCCGCCAATTCTTGATTTAGTGCGCTGACGCCAGACATCACTGAAGATGCGATATCGACCTTAGCAAAATTCATTATTTGTGCCGCTGTTTGAACACCCCCTAAGCTAGAGGCCTTCGCTGAGGTATTGCTGGTGAACTGCTCAGCCATAATTCCCTCTAATTCCTTCATGGCAGAAGGTTGTACTGAATCTAGCGTGGCTACGCGCTGGATGATCTCTGCTCGTTTATTCTCAGAGACAAATTCCAAGACCTGAGCGGCAATATCATGCTCTAGCACTGATAAAATAATCGCAATAACTTGAGGATGTTCATCGCTAATCATCTCACCGATAGATTTAGCGTCCATCCACTGTAAAATCTCAAGGCCCTTAGTTGAGGCGGGCGGCATTATTTTGCCTAAAACAGTCGACGCCTTCTCATCCCCCAGGGCTCGCTTGAGTACATTTTCTACATAACCGGGTGTGCCAAGTCCCAAGTTTGTTTGAGTCTTAATGGTTGCAACAAAATCATCCAGTACCAAATTAACCAAATCCTGAGACAAGTCCGCAACACCAACCATTGCAGTCCCCAAGGCACTTACTTCTCGTGGAGCCATAAAGCGAATAACATCAGCTGCTTGCTGCTCTCCTAGTAATAACATAATGACTGCTGCTCGCTCGGTACCTGACATAGCATTAAATTCAAGCTGCAGCGGACTGATTTCAGCATTTACTTCGGCGACATTTTTACCTTTTTTACCTTTTTGCTTCTTGTCCGTGGTTTTTTTTCCGTCTTTTTCTGTATCTTTGGCCATGATTATTTCTCCTATTCGCCCTTATGCTGGACGAATCATTTTCTTAAGAACGTTGGCTACACGGCCAGCATCGTCAGCAACTAATAGCCGCACCAAGGCAACCTTGTCATCATAGGTATTGGCTGTATCCAGCATATCCGCCGAAATCCCCGATCGCTTAGGTTTTAACTTTGCCCTTATATCTTTTAAAGATGCGCCATCTGCTGCACCAAGCATGTTTAGCTCGGCCTGTGTTAATTCACCGTCTTTACCCGAACCATTTTCAGTGATTCCTCCTGGAGTGGTGTATGTTTTTATAACTGGTCTCACCACAAAGAATAGGAGCGCAATAAACGCAAGTGCGACACCGGTACTTTTAACCATCCCTATAATTTGAGTATTCTCGTACCAAGGTACTGGTATTTCCTCAATAAGTGCGAGTCTTTCGAAGGGCGTTGAGACAATAGTCACTACATCTCCGCGTGCCTCATCAAAACCAACAACACCTTTGATCAAATCTGTGAACCGCTCAATATCTCTCTCCGAGTAGCCAATATTCTGCTCTGCGCCTTCTTCAGCCTCACTCTGGATGTCATTAACTGGAACAGACAATTCATTGATTACCACCGCTACCGAAATACGCTCTAAAGTCCCACCCTGCCGCTTTACATGTCGAACAGAGCGATCCATTTCGTAATTACGTGTCGTCTTACTACTCACCGTACTCATATCATCTGAGTCGGCTTTATCCTCTGAATTTTGGCCTTCACCTATATTGGATGATGCTCCGGGAACTCCTGCAGCCACTCCTGACGAGCCTTTTTCTAGGGTCACAACTTCAGAACGCGCGCGTGGACCATTATCATTGCCATCGTACTCTTCAAAAGTTGACTCAATTTCGGTGAAATCAATTTTGACATCGACCTCCGATCGGACATTACCCATACCTACCACCGGAGTGAGAAGTGCGTCAATTCGATTTCGATAGGTTTCCTCCATTCGCTGCTTATGGGACATTTGTTCTGAATTCAATTGCATTGAGGCAAAACTATTAGTGTCGGTTAACAGCTTTCCCCTCTGATCAACGACAGAAACATCATCTGCAGACAAATAAGGTATGCTCGATGCGACCATGTGAATAATAGCTTGTACCTGAGACTCTGAAATAATTCGTCCTGCAAAAGGTGTCACTACAACAGATGCCTTGGCAGGTGTCCGGTTTCGTACGAAAACACTTTGCTTGGCTGATGCCAAATGCACTCTGGCCCCCTGAATAGTCGCAATTTGAGTAATACTTCTTGCCAACTCCTGCTCCATAGCGTTTACATAACGCACCTGCTCCATGAATTGGCTAGTGGTCATTGAAGTGTCGTCATTCAAAGCCCTCATACCTCCAGCAGAGGACCCCTGGGGGAGGCCTCTTGAAGCGAGAAACATTCTGGCCTCGTGATAACGATTGTCCGGTACTTTTAATTCACCGGTTTTGGAGTCAATTTTTGCGCCATATTCTGCACCCATTAAAGCTGTGTAGGCTGCCTGCCGGTCAGATTCTGATAACCCAGGGTAGACTGTTTTGTATGGAGGCGCCTGAATCCAAGTGTATGCGAGCAAAAATAATGCAACTGCCATCATTACAATAATCGTCGGCATAGCTTTTTTAACTGCTGGCTGAGACATAATATTAGTCAAGCCTCCGCCCACGGCTAGCGCACCTGCTGAACTATTGGCAGGTAAGTTTTGTCTTGACGCACCTTGCCTCATCCCTTGAGGCGCCTCTAATTGTATAGGCGCGTTATTGCCTCTTGGGGCATCAAGGTCTGCGGGATTCACTACTGTAGTTGCCATATTTATTTTCTCTTCTTAATTGCTACACGGGCATATTCATAATTTCTTCGTAAGCTTTTAACACCTTGTTTCTTATCTGCAGTGTTGCTTCGAAGGCCAGGGAGGACTTTTGTAAGCTCATGACCACATCAGTCAATGGCACATCTTCACCCCGCTCATAGGCAGTACGCAGGGCCTTAGAGGCCTGCTGTGTTGCATTAACTTCTTGTAAAGCTCCTTTAATAGAGTCTGCGAACGCGCTTACTCCCTGGGTTTGCTCTGTATTGCTAGTCGCGGTATTAATGCCCTCCGCAGCTTGCGATTGATACTGTCGAATCTGGCTTAAGACCGATTCAATATTGCTCATATTTGTTGGACTTACCATGCTATTCTCCTCCCTACTATCGAGCGTATGCTCGCGTGACAGACATTCCCTCTTCACGCAACCGCTGAAGCTTATGGCGCAGTGTACGGGTGCTTATTCCCAGAGACTCTGCCGCTTGCTCTCGGCTGCATGAATTTTTCAATGCAGTCATAATGGTTTGATATTCACTGCTCTTAACAGCTTTTGATAAAGGCTCAAAAAGAGTATTTGAAGACCGCCCCATGTCTGTGGAATCAAAACGAGATTCAGCTCTACTAGTCAGTCCCATATCGGGGAAGTCCTCGTCATCTATGATAGTGATGTCGTCAAAATTCAGATGGCACCTATCTATTACACTCTGCTGAGTGATGACCAATGCGCGCATAACGACATTTTGTAGTTCTCGCACATTGCCTGGCCAGTGATATTCAACCAAGCTTTGCTGTGCATCGGCTGAAAGGGTTGTGCGCGGTCCTGATATTACTTGTTGGCTAATAAATTGTTCTGCCAACGGAAGTATGTCCAATGGTCTCTGCTTTAATGCAGGAATAGTAATTTTGAATGCACTTAGACGGAAATACAGATCTTCCCTAAAGCTTCTCTCCATAATCGCTGCTTTTAGATTACGATTGGTCGCAGCGACTATTCTGATATCCAGATCGATAGGTTTTTGAGCACCAAGCCGGGTAATGTTGCGCTCTTGCAAGATACGTAATAACTTAACCTGCAAGTGAAAAGACATCTCGCCTATCTCATCTAGGAAAATAGTTCCGCCTTGTGCCTGCTCAAATAAGCCTGGCTGCTCCTTAATGGCTCCGGTAAAGGATCCTTTCTCATGACCAAATAACATGTCCTCGACGAGATTTTCGGGCATGGCCGCACAATTAAACGCTACAAAGGGTCCAGAATGTCGAGGCGACGCATCGTGCAGTATTTTCGCTAGTACTTCTTTCCCCGAACCGGTTGGGCCGGTCAGTAAAACCGTGACATCAACCTTAGCTACACGTTCGGTAAGTGCCAATAAATTGCGGCTTACTGGATCAGCAAATATAAATGCCGAGCGCGGATGAGTCTCAGAATTCTCGATTATAGACAAAGTCTCATACCAATCTGCCCTCGCTTGCTGCTCAGCCGGAACTACTGTTGTCGCCCCTTTTCGCATTGCTTGAATGGCCAGCTCAAAATCTCTTCGATCGACACGTGCAATCAATGGTGCGGTGCTATTGAGATGTGCCAGTCGGGATCGCATCCGGGACACCAGATTAATGTCTGTACTGACTCGAACCACGATGACATCTGAATTTGTAATCTCTATATCCTTGAGATCAGCTTCACTTGTCTGGATAATTTTTAGTCCCTGGCGCTCAAGCTCCAGCAAAATTGGCGACGGCTTAACCGTCAAATCATCTATCCAGACTAGCGTTGTCGAATTCATTATTACCATCTTGTTATCCTTTTAGCTATTGCCGCTTTTAATACTGATAACACTGTTAAGCAATTCACGTGCCAATATTAAATATTGTTTTTTAACAGTATGTTAGCAACGGAGTGGCAAAAAAGTGTCAGTTATTTGCCACTGGCAATAGGTCAGAAATCCGACAGGTATAAGACAGTAAAGGAGGAAATTCCAGCCATTCATTTTTTAAGATTCCAATAAAATTTAGGCTTTATTGGTGAGACCGAATTTATTAATTTTTTCAATCAATGTAGTGCGCTGCAAACTGAGTAATCGAGCTGTTTGAGAAACATTACCGCCGGCTTTATTCAGCGCCTGCTGAATCAATGCTCGCTCAATTTCTAAGAGATGGTCTTTAAGTTTGACCCCTTCGTCCGGGAAATTTTGTCTACCCTGAGCTAATTCAATAACACGCTGAACCTCATCCAATTCATCAATCTCCAGACAAGTCTCAAACTCATTGGCGGAGTTCGCGGCGGCGATATTATCAGATATTGCTTGTTCTGAACTGACTGGGAAGTTTGCCGAGGTCGCTAAAAAAAGCGCATCGGCTGCACTTTGATCTAGGGCAGCTCTCATTCCGCCAGGAACCATACTCAAAGGTACTTTACGCAGATCAATCTCTGTTCCTGGATATAATGCAGAATACCTTGCCACTAAGTTGGAGAGCTCTCTTACATTACCGGGCCAGAGATACTCAAAGAATATATTCATACTTGCACTATGCAGTCGTATAGGTTGATTAGACTTATCACTATGCTCTATTGCGAAGTACTCAAAAAGGGATGGAATATCTTCCGTTCTCTCTGACAAGGCTTTTATCTCTAAAGGCATCACATTTAAGCGATAAAAAAGATCTTCACGAAATTCCCCGCGCTCAATTAGGCTCTCGATGTTTTTATGTGTCGCAGCAATAACACGAACATCAATACTTATGCCTTCGTTAGTCCCCACAGGGTCCACTGTCCGCTCTTGAAGTACTCGGAGCAATTTAACCTGCAGATCCATCGACATGTCGCCAATTTCGTCTAGAAATAATGTGCCGCCATTAGCTAACTGGAATCGCCCCTTACGGTCGCTAATGGCGCCAGTAAAGGATCCCTTTCGATGACCAAATAGTTCACTCTCAAGAAGATCTTTAGGGATCGCACCACAATTGATAGGTATAAAGGGTCCTTTATTTCTGGTAGAGCAGCCGTGCAGCGCCTTAGCTACTAATTCTTTGCCAGTTCCACTATCACCTAAGATTAGCGTTGTGGCATCACTGGGCCCCACAGTTTTAATCAGATCACGCAACGCTGTGATCTCTGAGCTTACACCTATGATGGACTGAAGTGCCAACAAATCCCTTTTGCTCTTGTTGATTTTAATGGTGGGTTTGTTACTAGGACGGGAAACCATATGCTCCCAAGGTATACATTACTGCATGAGTTAATTTGATTCAACCCCAAACTGATCTGATATAAATTTAGAAAAAATAAATTTTATTAATCTGTTTAAAGATTTATGAATATCTTATATGCTTTTTTTAACCCCTATAAATATGTATTTCTAGCAAATTTTGTTTATAAATGCATACTTATTAAGTGCATGTTATATTCAAGGATGTACAAGACTTTAATAGGTTAAGCAACAACCATAACACGCTATGTAAAAATACCGCTAATGCATATATTTCACAATAAGTAAGATTGATTAAGTATATGAAATCCGCCATGGTAAATAGATAGGGAAACTGAGCTATGAAAAATTTATTGCAAATTTTATTGCTGTGCTCAAATCTATTTTGTCAGATTGCTCTATCTGGTGGATTGGAGGCTGGGGAGAGTGCTCTCGGGCGAGGTCATTATGGAACAGCCAAAAGAGCATTTTTACCCATGGCTAGTCAAGGCAATATCGAAGCTCAAACTTATATGGGCTACCTTTATGAAAAAGGTCTTGGCGTTACGCAAAGCTATCCTGAAGCCATTTCCTGGTATGAAAAAGCCGGTAACCAAGGATCCTTCAGAGCCCAGCATAGTCTTGGTATGCTTTACTTTATGGGTCAAGGCATCACTCTTAACTATGCCGCTGCTTACGAGTGGTTTATTCGTGCTTCTGTTAATGATTTCCCCCCATCCTTATATATGTTGGGCCTCGTTTATCACCAAGGCCATGGGATGGCGACTGATTTTGACCGTGCTCGCGTATGGTTTTTAAAAGCCGCCAAGCTAGGCTCCGCCAATGCTCAATTTATGTATGCCTTTATGTTGCAGTCGGGCGAAGGTGGTCCGTCAGAACCGAAAAAGGCAATGGTATGGGCCTTGCTTTCCGAAAAAAATGGCAAAAAAGATACCGTCGCAATTACCGTTCCTGCGAGCATGGGATTATCAGATCTCGAGATCGAGACAGCCAAAAAAATCGCACATGAGTGCTACATGGCCGATTATCAGTCCTGCCCTGATTAAACCAATAAATAATCTATTAAATAACCTTTCAGGGACTAAAGTTTCCGTTTGTACTTCCGATTAGTATTGTGCAGGCAACTTACAGGACAGACAAAATGGCTTACAACACAAGGGGCGCAAACGCCTATCGCAATGTTAATGTTTCTTCAGCTGTTCCATATGCTGACAGCATTCAACTTATTCAAATGTTATTTGACGGTCTGATGACTAGTCTTGCAGATGCTGAAGGCCACTTTGCAAGAAACGATATAAAAGGTAAAAGCGACTCAATCGGTCGAGCCACAAAAATTATTATTGGCTTGCAGAGCGCTCTAGATTTTGAAAAAGGCCAGGAGCTTGCCACAAATTTGTCAGAGCTTTATGACTACTGTGTTCGTCGTTTGTTAAAAGCTAACATTCGCAATGACGTGTCTGGCATACACGAAGTTAAAGGCTTAATGAGTGAAATTAAAGGGGCATGGGCTCTAGTACCTCAGTTGCTCGACAGAAACACCAGCGTGCCCTTAGCTTCCTAAGCGCGCGGTCGTTTTGCCGTCCGGTATGAGAAAAATGGTGCTTAGATCCCGTCATTTTTCTCATTAATAACCACCATCAATTACGATTTCAATGCGTCGATTCTTGGCTCGTCCCTCATCAGTATTGTTGCTCGTAATTGGCTTAGTATCAGCTAATCCAGAAACCATTAACCCAGTCTTGAACGAATATTTAGTTAAAAGATAATCTGCGACGGCGCCAGATCGGCCCGCAGAAAGATCCCAATTTGATCTAAACCGAGATCCGAAAGAAGAGATAGGAATATTATCTGTATGGCCTTCGATGGTAATTAAGCCTTCCACGTCAGCGAGCGCATTGCCAACATCATTTAAAAGGAACCCGAAACCAGGCTGAAGATCAGCCGATCCGCTTTTAAAGGATCCTTCTGAAGCAAGTCGCAAGATAACTTTGTCCCCGTTCCTAATGACCTCGACAAGGTTCTGTTCAATAGCTGACTCAAGCTTCTGTCGAACGCGCCGATACTGCGACGAAAACATAGCTTCCCAGGCCTCACTATCAGAAGTCGTCCCCTTTGAATCTTGAGAAATTTTTACAGCAACGCTTATTGCTCTCTGAGCATCGGCAACTTTCATATAAATCTCTAACTGTTGTTGTTGCACTTTTGCACTATTAAAGCTTGGAGTATCTCCGCTACTTACATTTACTACAATACGCTCGTCCTTAATTATGACATCTACTATTCCTTCATCGATCTCTTTGGCCAATACCCCGATAATAGTCTCGTAGCCCTCATTAGTATCTGAGTTAGTTGAAGACCCTCGTTTCCCAGAGGGGACCAACTCAGATTCGACCTCGTCTTGAGTGCCATAGGCAATCTGAGAATCTCCAGCAACTGAAAACATCGAATCTCGGACTTTTGCCGTTTCTGCTAACGCAATTAATAAAACAAACATCGCCATTAGGAGAATCGCCATGTCAGAAAATGTGGCCATCCACATGCCTGCACCCGTTGGACAAGGCTCGCATTTTTGCGGTGTGCTTCTACCTTGGTCTGCTTCTACATTCATAGAGAACTCCCTTGTGCGCTTCCTCTGACGATGATTTCTATCCTGCGATTCATCGCTCGGCCCGAGGCTGTATCATTGCTCTTCAGAGGCACTGAATCAGCAAATCCAGCGACGATTAATCTATCTACGTCGATCCCCACATCTTTAACTAGTGCTGCGGCAACTGATGATGAGCGAGCGGACGAAAGATCCCAATTGGACATAAATCGTTCACTAAACGCTATTTTTATATTATCGGTATGGCCTTCAATTCTAATCCGACCCTTAGAGGAGGCTAACTGTTCGCCAATCTGAATAATTAGCGTCTTGAAGCTAGGTTGTAATTTGTCACTACCCGAGACAAAAGAGCCCTCTCCAGCGAGAC
>CAJWFB010000062.1 GCA_913031645.1 uncultured Cellvibrionales bacterium | reverse complement strand
CATAGAGTTGGGAAATGTAACCGGCGCATCAGAATGAATTGAGAATTTAATATCTCTGTCTAGTAACCATCCCGTGGGCGAAATATTCTCTGCCCTTTCTGGCCCAGCAACTGAATCTCGGTGCCAGTCTCCCCAGTAAAAAGTATGCATGGGATAGAGAGAGGGAAAGATACCAAGATCATCAATCGCCGCAACTTGATCCTCTCTTAAAAACTGCCCATGAATCATCACCGTACGCCGGTCTTTCCCAGGAAAAGCATCAGCCGTCTCACCGGCAATTGTAATAAGCTGGTCAATAGCAGCATCGCCATTAGTATGGGTAAGCATTTGCCAGTTATTCTCATAAGCCATTGAGTACCATTTTAACGCTTCCGCATCAGTAAATGCTGGATAGCCAGAGTAACTGGCATCTTGTCCTAAAGGAGCAACCAGATAGGGCTTGGTGAACCAAGCAGTCTTCCCCTGAGGGGAGCCGTCAAAGGTCAGTTTTACGCCACCGACTCTGAAGTTGTTGACATAGTCATTAGAGTGAAGCGGACCATTAAGAATTGTATGGTCGGTCATCGCAGCAACATCAGCGTAGGCCACTATATCCGCGGTAAAACCACCATCGGCAGCATATTGGGCGATTAATCCTAAAGTCTGCTGATCCGTTTTCCCATCCTGGATTGTGGTAAATCCATTCGACAAATACTGCATCTCCGCCGCTTTAATAGCTGTGACTCTTTCTTGCATCGTGAACGGAGGAATCATTTTGTATAGCAGCGCGAAATGAGCGTTCTCTTCCAGCACGCCGTTGGGTTCTTGACTACCTGACTCTCTCTGAATTATGCCGCCGGAGGGATCATCCGAGTCAGCATTAATCCCAAACATTTCCAGTGCCTTAGAATTGTAAACACCAATATGGCCAGATTGATGGGTAATCATAATTGGCATTTCCGTGGACACAACATCTAGTTCATGGCGATTAGGGTGTCTACCCTCCTCCAACTGGGAATCATCATAATTAAAGCCGATCACGACACTATGTTGTTTTACCATCTCAGAGGTAGCCATAAAATCACGCAAGGCTCTTTGGAGCGCAGCAATATTTTGGCCCGGACCATCTGGCGGAGGGAGTAAGTTTGCCGTTACTGCCTGTATGGCAACTCCAGATAGATGGCTGTGCCCATCTACGAATCCCGGAAGCATGGTTTTACCCTCTAAATCTACTTGACGAGTAGCCTCATTTGACAATGACACCATAATATCATTATCACCTACGGCTAAGATCTTTCCATCTTTAATAGCAATAGCTTCTGCGAGCAACTCATTACCATCTAATGTAATGATATTGCCATTAAAGTAAATTGTGTCAGCCGCGACGAGAGCCTGCTTTTCTGCACAACCAATTGCCGTTAAAAAAGTTAACACTATGACGATAAAAGCGTTAATAATTCGAATTTTCATGCGGTTTATCTCCTTTTTGTACTATGTTTTTCCATTGGCCCTAAACATGACTTTAATTGTCCTGCACTGACGCCAAGCCTAAACGTTGAGCGCCACTTTATGCTGACACAAAGAAAAAGTGGCTGCAATAAAGAAAAGTTGGGATTTTTGAATAGACGTCTACTTAACAACTAATCTTAATAAATGGATTTGGCGTACTAAGATGTACTAAACAAGAACGAGAATTTCATTGTGGCTATAGAGTTGTCGAAGTTAAACAAGTACTTTTCAGTCGATAAACTAATCTTCCACTCCGTGGACTTAAGCCTATACCAGGTATCAGCCATCATCGATGGACAGGAGCACTACGTTACCAACGGGAAAAATCAATTTCTGCGCGCTGCCAACGTCATTGACTTACAAAAACTGTTGAAAGATGTAACTGCTAAAGAATCTGTGTTGCGGCATACTAGTGCCTATGATGAGATGGTTGGTGGCCCAGAGAAGACATTTTCAAACCTCCTAGAAGTGCCTCTGGCTGACAATAAACTATATTAACAGTTTACTTTTAATCCCAGCGCCATAAACTAGCGCTCCAACTTGCACCTCGCTTCAAGGACTAAGCTTAAAATGATTATTTTTGATAATACCAAACTCTGTTTTACCGTCGTGATGTTTGTAACCTGTGCTTTGTTCCCATCGATCAGCGTCAGTGCGAATGTCGAATCTATGCAGATCGAAAGTATCATTGTTACCGGTCGTCGCGATCAACAATCACTTGACCAACTCATTGGCAATATCGCACAACTCAGCAGCGATGAGATTGATAGAATTGCGCATGCCCATATTAATCAGGCCACGGCGCGCATGCCTGGTGTTTGGTTAAGCAGAGGTAATGGTCAAGAGGTACTGGCAGCAGTGCGTTCTCCAGTATTTACAGGGGCCGGAAGCTGTGCAGAAATTCTCACTACTGAAGACGGGTTACCTATTCGACCGACAGGCATGTGTAACGTCAATCAATTGTTTGAAGTCAATACAGAGCAAGCGTCAGGCTTAGAAGTATGGCGCGGACCGGGGACAGTGTTCTATGGATCAAATGCTATGCACGGCGTCATTAATGTGTTGTCGCCAAGCATCGATCAAAACCAACTCTCTGTGCAACTGGGTAGTCATGACTACCGCAGGGTAAAAATCGGCTGGCGCGGTGACCAAGGGGCCCAGTCATGGCAGATAGCCGCTAATGGCGTTTCTGATGGCGGTTTTAAAGATGAATCTGGCTTTGATCAACAGAAGATATCAATTAAACATGGATGGTCCAATGCAGATATAGAGGCGCAGACCCACCTGTCGGCTGTCAATCTAAACCAAGAGACCGCAGGATATATCAAAGGGTTTGAATCCTATAAAGACGACGCGCTTTGGAAAGTAAACCCAAATCCAGAAGCTTATCGCGATGCATCAGCAGTACGACTGTCATCTCAAATCAGTGGTCAAGCATCGCTGGGGCAGCACTCCGGCAATTGGCAGATGACCCCGTATGTTAGGCGCAGTTCAATGACCTTTTTACAGCATTATCTCCCCGGTCAAGCTCAGGAACAAAATGGCCAAAGTAGTGCTGGCATTCAAACCAGTTATCAAATAGACGCTAATGACAGGACTATTTGGATAGGTGCCGATTTAGAGTGGGCTGATATGTGGGTAAAGGAATTTCAAGCTAACTCGCTCGGGACACCCGATAATGTGCGCTTTCAGGGTCAGCACTACGACTTCGATGTGCAGAGCCAGCAATACTCATTGTTCGCAAATGGTGAGTGGCAAGCCGCTGAAAAGCTGACGCTAGAGGCAGGTTTACGCTATGAATCACTGACGTATGATTACCAAAATAATATGATTGATGGCAGCACTCGGGATGATGGAAGCCTGTGTAATTCCAGCACCGGCAGCTGCCGCTATTTCAGGCCATCGGACAGGTCTGATACGAGCGATGATGTCAACTATCAGATTGGCGCTCACTATGAGCTTGCTGCATCTACCGGGGCTTTTTTCCGCCTTGCCAGCGCCTATCGCGCGCCTCAAATTAATGAACTATACCGCCTGCAGAAAGAACAGGAGATCGCTGAAGTCACACCTGAGCAAGTCGACAGCATTGAAGCTGGCCTGCGGTATCAAACAGTGCAATGGTTTGCTGAATTGTCGTTGTACCGAATGAGTAAAGATCAAGTGATTGTTAAAGACTCAGATAGTTTTATAGTGAATGACGGCGAGACTCGGCATCATGGAGTTGAGTGGCAGCTGCGTCACCAGTTGTCCGACCATTGGCAGCTAACTACTACTGGCTCTTGGGCTGTACATCAGTATTCCTATGCTCGTCTTTTTGGCAACATCAACATAGACGGAAACGATATCGATACTGCGCCGCGCTGGCAAGGCAGTGCACATGCTCTATACCAACCCTCTGACAGCACTAGCGTAGAGGTTGAATGGGTTTATCTGGGCAAGTATTTCCTAGACCCACAAAATGCTCATCAGTACGCTGGGCATAATGTGTTTAATCTCCGAGCTCAGCAGCGCTATGGTAACTGGCAAGTTGCTGCCCAGCTAACGAATCTTACCGATCGAAGGATCGCCGATAGAGCCGATTATGGTTTTGGAAGCTACCGCTACTTTGTTGGTGAAGGGCGTGGTGTGTCTCTTGAGTTAAAACGTTTTTTCGTAAGGTAGTCTCAGATAGGGGCATGAGTTAAGTTTGAATTTATCAAACTATTCATGGCCCCCGGTCATCGGCACGACTGTTGCCAAAGTAACACCTAATCTAGTAGAGCTGGCCAATCATCGGTATGGAAAAATTGTCCTCTGGGGGCATCCGTCCGTTCGTAGGTATGGGCCCCAAAAAAATCGCGTTGCGCCTGCAGTAAATTAGCTGGTAATCGAGCCGAGCGATAGGCGTCATAATAACTGAGTGCACCACTAAAAGATGGCACTGGAATGCCACCTTTGACCGCCAGTGCAACGGTCTCCCGCCAGTCCTGTTGAGAACAGGTAAGTACATCGGTAAAAAAGGGTGCCAGCATAAGATTTATAAGCACTGGATCAGCGGTATAAGCGTGGCTAATGTGATCTAAGAATTTCGCTCTGATAATGCACCCGCCCCGCCAAATTTGGGCAATACCAGCAAGGTCCAAATTCCATTCATTCTTCACGCCAACGTCTGCAATAAGGTCAAGCCCCTGAGCATAGGAAACAATTTTAGATGCATAAAGGGCATTGTAAACCTGCTTTATTAACACGGCCTTATCTGCCGTCTTAAGCTCGAGTTGCCAACTATTAGGTCCCGTCAGCATATCGGCGGCAATCGCTCGCTTATCTAGCATAGAAGATAGGGTTCGCGCCTCAACAGAGCCTACGATAGTTGACAAAGGAATTCCTTGCTCAACGGCCGCCATAGCGGTCCATCGCCCAGTACCTTTCTGGCCTGCACGGTCAAGAATAACGTCAACTAAATCTTGCCCAGTGGTTGAATCGTGCTGTCTAAAGATATTGGCGGTAATCTCTATTAAATATGACTCTAGATCACCCTTGTTCCAATCATCAAAGATGTCTGCCAACTCAGCATTAGTGAAACCTGCCGCTTTAAAGATATGGTAAGCCTCACAAATGAGCTGCATATCCCCATACTCAATACCGTTGTGAACCATTTTGACAAAATGACCAGAGCCGCCCAGCCCTATGTGAGTTACGCATGGCACTCCATCCACTCTTGCTGCTATTGCTTCAAAGATTGGTTGAATCAACTGCCAACTATCTGGGTCGCCACTCGGCATTATTGAGGGTCCTTTTAAGGCTCCCTCCTCGCCTCCGGAGATTCCAGCACCGATAAACCGTAGCCCCTGACTGGCTAAATACTGCTCTCGTCTAGCGGTATCCGTATAAAGCGTATTACCGCCATCAACAATCAGATCGCCCTTATCCAATAGAGGCACTAGATACTCAATAATATCGTCTACTGGGTCCCCCGCAGGGACCATTAGTTGAATCAATCTTGGTTGTTTGAGCTGATCTACCAGTTCCTCTAAAGACTGCGCTGAAATCAGACTTTTTTTCGAATGCTGGGCAATAAAACGGTCGGTCTTCGCTTGCACACGATCATTGACCGTCACAGAAAAACCCTTAGATTCGACATTTAAAGCAAGGTTTTGTCCCATCACACCAAGACCAATAAACCCAATATCACATTGACTCATTCACTGCTCCCTTTTCAGTCTTAAATCCATCACTAACACAGCGGCATTCTACAGCCTAATAACAAATACGCCTATCTCAAACACTGATTTTGACTTGAACTATGGCATAATCGTCGTTCCTAAGTTTGCGTAATTGAATTCGACTTTAGATCTACCTATGACTAACCTGCCAAAACCTGAACATACACCGATGATGCAGCAATATTTGCGCATCAAAGCTGATCATCCAAATGACATCGTCTTCTATCGAATGGGAGACTTTTATGAATTATTTTTCGATGATGCAAAAAAGGCAAGTCAGTTGCTGGACATCACGCTCACCGCTCGAGGCAAAGCTAACGGTAACCCCATCCCCATGTGTGGCGTGCCCTACCATGCGGCAGAGGGATATCTAGCCAAGCTGGTTAAGCAAGGGATCTCGGTTGCTATTTGTGAACAAGTTGGAGATCCAGAGACCAGCAAAGGGCCCGTAGAGCGAAAAGTCATGAGGGTTCTCACACCTGGAACACTAACCGATGAGGCTCTTCTAGACGATCGCAGTGATAGCCTGTTAGCCGCACTCAATCGTGTTGGTGATGAATTTGGCCTTGCAATCTTAGATATGAGTAGCGGACAGTTTCAGATAATGGAAGTGAGCAATCAGGAAGAACTGCACAGTGAACTTCAACGCTTAAATCCCGTTGAGGTTTTAATCTCTGAAGATTTAATCGGTTTGGATTTCATAGAAAACCGGATCGGCATGCGCCGTCGTGGCCCTTGGGAATTCGATTTAGATGCCGCACAAAGGCTTCTCAACAAACATTTTGGGACTCATGATCTTACCGGCTTTGGCTGTGATCATCTGACCCTTGGCATCGGTGCTGCCGGTTGCCTATTACAGTATGCACGAGACACTCAACGTAGCAGTCTACCTCATATACGCGCTATCACAGCAGAGAACCGTGACCATGCCGTTATACTGGATCCCTCCAGCAGACGAAACCTTGAGCTTGATACAAACTTATCAGGTGGCTCAGAAAACACCTTGTTTGAGGTTCTGGACACTACCGCGACCACGATGGCCAGCCGGCTTTTGCGCCGATGGCTCAACCGACCGCTACAAGATCTGAGTGCTTTAGAAAACAGACAGCACAGCATTGCCGAATTCCAAGATAATTTTTTGCATGAGAACCTGCATGAGCAACTAAAGCAAATTGGTGATATGGAGCGTATTCTCACTCGAGTGGCTCTGCGCTCCGCTCGGCCTCGCGATTTAACTCGTCTGCATGTTTCCTTGGCGGCTCTACCGGAAATTGCCTCAGAGCTGAAAACTTGTAAGCTACAACATGTAATAGCGCTGGCGGAAAAGGCTAAACCGCTACCTCACTTGGTAGACCTACTCAGTCATTCAGTCAAAGAAAATCCGCCGATGGTGATTCGTGATGGTGGCGTGATCGCTGATGGTTACGATAAGGAACTGGATGAGCTGCGCGCACTCAACACCAATGCCGGTGAATTTTTACTGGCTATGGAAGAGCGGGAAAAGACTGCCACTGGAATCCCAACGCTAAAAGTTGGCTACAACCGTGTTCATGGCTACTATATTGAGATATCTCGGGGGCAGAGTGACAAGGCACCTGTGGAGTATATACGCCGCCAGACACTCAAAAATGCTGAGCGTTTCATCACCCCTGAATTAAAAACCTTTGAAGATAAGGCATTAAGTGCAAAAAGCCGGGCCTTGGCTCGTGAAAAGTATCTCTATGAGCAACTGCTTGAAACTCTCAATGAAGATCTCTCTACCCTTCAAAATTGTGCTGCTGCCATTGCCGAAATTGATGTGTTGGCCACCTTGGCTGAGCGAGCCTACAGTCTTAACTTCTGTCAGCCCTCGCTGCACCTTGAACTGGGCATCAATATTCAGGGGGGACGTCACCCAGTGGTAGAGCAGGTATCCAGTGAGCCCTTTGTTGCCAATCACCTTGTTATGAATACTGATCGGAAGATGCTTATTATTACCGGTCCCAATATGGGCGGAAAATCGACCTACATGCGTCAAGCAGCACTTATTATTCTACTCGCTCAGATAGGCAGCTTTGTGCCAGCAACCTCCGCCAGCATTGGTTTAATCGACAGACTGTATACGCGCATAGGATCATCGGATGATCTGGCGGGTGGTCGATCTACCTTTATGGTTGAGATGACCGAAACCGCTAACATTCTCCATAATGCCACCGATCGAAGTCTGGTTCTTATGGATGAGGTTGGTAGAGGGACGAGTACCTTTGACGGGCTATCTTTAGCGTGGGCCTGTGCTTTTTATCTCGCCAAAACCGTTAAGGCATTCACGCTGTTTGCAACCCATTACTTTGAATTAACATCGCTGCCAGAAAAGGTTGCTGGTGCGGTTAACGTGCATTTAGATGCGACAGAATATAATGACAGCATTATTTTTATGCACCGCGTGCAGGATGGCGCCGCTAGTCAAAGCTACGGGATTCAGGTAGCGAAGCTCGCTGGCATACCAAGTCCGGTGCTTGCGCTCGCTCGAGCCGAACTAGCCGTATTAGAAACAGGTACTCAATCAGTAGTCAACTTGGGCAACAACACTATTACTGATTCGATGCCCAGTCAGAGTGAACTTCTGTTAACGCCTATTGGCTCAGCGCTTCAAAAACGCCTAGATGAACTGCGACCTGATGAGCTGTCCCCCAAACAGGCGCTTGACCTCATATATGAGCTGAAAAGTTTACAGTAACGTACACAAGAATAATCGGTTAGAAGCCGCAAATAGGCAGGCCTTGGCGGCAAAAAGTCAAAGCATACTGCTATACTGCCGCGCAGATAGACCATCAATATTTTTTAAGAGAAGCATCGAATGACTTTTATCGTTGGCGACAATTGCATCAAGTGCAAACATACCGATTGTGTTGAGGTTTGCCCTGTCGATTGCTTTTACGAAGGTCCTAACTTTTTAGTGATTCACCCCGATGAATGCATCGACTGTGCGCTATGCGAACCGGAGTGTCCAGTGGATGCAATTTTTGCTGAAGATGAGGTTCCCGAGGGTCAAGAGATGTTTGCAGCTCTCAACAGCGAGCTGGCGGAAATCTGGCCCAACATCACCGAGGAAAAAGAATCTCCCCCAGATGCCGATGAATGGAATGGTGTTGAAAACAAGCTCCAATATTTGGAGCGATAAACGGTTTTAAACTAGATATTACTTTCAGATACGTTAAACTGCGCTTCACCACTGTGCACCCGTAGCTCAGCTGGATAGAGTAGGTGGCTTCGAACCACTTGGTCGG
>CAJWFB010000061.1 GCA_913031645.1 uncultured Cellvibrionales bacterium | reverse complement strand
ATAACTCTGGTGTTAGACGACCATTCCATGCAGGCTGTTGAAATATTTCCCGAGTGGCTTTAATGGCTGCGATCGCAATATCTCGATCATAATGAGTGCTGAGATAATTGAACTGAAATTTAGGTGCTTTTGTTGGGTCAGCGCTCTCAATCCATACCTGGCCGCGACTGGTGGGACGTTGGATGCTCGTAAAGCACTGGTATCCGGGATCAATCGTGATGCCCTCAGGCGCAAAATCACCTCTCATGGCAATACACTCCATTTGTACGTCAGGTATCGTTTCATTTTCGGTTAGACATAAAAAAGCACCCACTTCGAAGTGATTTGAGATGCCAAGTCCTCGTTTGCCTAGCAACCATTCCATCCCAATTTTTAAACGTCCAAAATAACTCAGTTTTGATGCTAGAGAGTCACGCGGGTTCGTTGCACCATAATCAAAGCACCAAGCAGGGTGATCTTGGAGATTTGCGCCAATACCGGGCATATGCTGAAGCACCGATATACCGTTGGCGGTAAGCATATTTGCATCTCCAATACCGGCAAGCATAAGTAGTTGAGGCGACTGAATGGCACCGGCTGATAGAATGAGTTCACCTGCTACCTCAATGGAAAAGTTTTCACCTCGGCGATTGAGATGAACTTTCACCGCATCTGCTCCAGAAAATTCTATTGCAGTACAGCGCGTCTCTAAGAGAATTTCTAGATTGGGCTTATCTTGTTGGTCGTATAAATACGCTTGCGATGCACTGTGTCTGATGCCGTTAGCAACATTCCTTTGAGTTTTGTGTACCCCAATTTGGCTTGCGCCGTTATGATCATGATTTAACGCTAGGCCATATTCATTTGAAGCTTGAATAAATGCCTGAAAAAGGGGGTTGTTAGCCTCTGCTTTAATAACGCTGGTGGGTCCATTTTTGCCTCGATATGCAGGGTCACCATGATCACAGTTTTCACTACGTTTAAAATAGGGCAGGCAGTGGGCATAAGACCAGTTAGGAAGGCCACAATCACGCCAATGGTCATAGTCGGCTCTATTGCCTCTCACCCAGTTCATACCGTTGATTGATGAAGAGCCACCGAGGACTCTTCCACGGGGAGTATAGGGCCCGTCGATGGAGTCAGTAAAATGGTCACTTTCAGCAAAAAACTTCCAGTTATAGCGATCCTTCATCAAAGGAATGCCAAGTCCAGCAGGCATTTGGATAAAAATATTTCTATCGCTTGCTCCGGCTTCGATTAAAAGCACGTTTTTTGATTTATCTTCTGATAGGCGAGCGGCTAACACACTACCGGCCGAGCCTGAGCCAACAATAATATAATCATAGGCAGATAGTGCAGGGCGTTTTAAAAACGTGGGCATTGTGTATATTTCTCCACTTGGTGCAGCCTTTTTGTCCAAATTCGTTCCGGACAAGTGATATAATTTATGTTCATAACAAACATAAATTACTTCAAGTTCAGGGCTAAATTCACCAGAGATGATGTTTGTCTATTTATTGTTGATTTCAATTCATTGAGGGACATGCCCTCGTTAGAAATAAAATCAGTAAACATTTGATCAACGTTATTCCAGATAATTGCTCCCAGCGATGCTGGATCTACCTGGGCGACGAAAGTATGTTCTTTTTGCAGGGCATGCATTAAATCAATGAGCTGGTGTTTTAGTCGCTTATCCACATTTTGATACTCTCGGGTAAACTTTTTATTAGAAGATGCTGTTGAGGCAGCAAGTGCTTGCCGCCAACATGATTTATTCATAAATTCCATTGGATGATCGACATATAGTTCAATCAACCGATAAATAATAATCACATCAGCCTGTTTGCGCTCAGTAATAAGTTGTTCGCCAATACGTTGAACTTCTTCTCCCTCCTCTATTAATACAGCGAGTAAGAGCCCTATTTTATTTTCAAAATTATTATAGATTGTGGCAGGAGACATATTAGATCGCTTTGCTACCATGTCTATAGAGGTAAGATCATAACCAATTGAAGAAAAAAATCGAGCAGCGTTTGCAACTACTTGTTTTTGTCTATTGGCTTTATTAATTTGTCTAAGGCTCATAATTTTTTATGATTTACCTACTATAAGAATTATTATTAAATTGTAGTTGACTACAATTATAATTACAATTAATATAAAAAAAGATCAACAAAATAGACTATTTAAGGCACTTAGTCTAAATTTATAAATATAGTTATCTATACTTATTGTGCTCAATTTTTATTATGTCAGCTGTTAGAAGATATGTTTCATTGACCAAATTAGGGGGACAACATGACAACGAATAAAAAATCCAAGTTACTGGCTATAGTAGGCTGTCTGTCTTTAGGCACTTTTAGTGCGTACGTGACTGCTGCAGAGGGATCGGTGCTAGAGGAAATAGTCGTGACTGCGACAAAACGAGGTGATACTAGTACTTTAGATATTCCAGCAAGTATCTCAGTTGCCAATGAAGATCAGATTAGTAAGCGTGGCTTAGTTGGTATGGATGACTTTTTGCGGTCATTACCTTCTACTAACTTTTTAGACCGTGGAGCAGGCCGTAATGGCATTATTATCCGTGGGGTGACTGCATCACCACAGGATGATATCGCTGTCGGTGTTTACATAGATGAAACGCCAGTGACCGGCATGGGCAGTTTAGGTAGTGGTAACCCAGATCTAAAATATGTTGACATGCAGCGGATTGAGGTTCTGCGTGGTCCACAAGGCACTTTATACGGTGATGGCTCGATTGCAGGAACAGTCCGAGTAATTCCGAACGCACCGGATCTAAATGACTTTTCAGCCGAGATTGCGGGGTCCGCGTCATCTACCGCTGATCTAGGTGGTCGGAATACGACAGCGCGAGCTGTGCTTAATTTGCCCTTGGTAGAAGATAAGTTCGCTATTCGTATTGTTGGCTATGACTATGATAATAGTGGTTATTATGAAAATGTCGCTGGTGATAGCGCTGATAAAGCAGTTTGGGCGGATGCCTTCGGCGGCATTGTCATGAGCAGAGGTACAGGTGATGACCAGTACACTGGGGGACGCATAACAGCGCTCTGGCAGGTAAGTCAGGATTTTAATGTGACGCTAAGTCATATGACTCAGGACATAGAGCAATTAGGTATTCCAGAGTCAATGCTAGCACTGGGTGGTACCCGCAGAAGTCCCTTCCAAAGGCAAGACGGTAGTGGTGAGTCGCTGGGTATTGATTTAGATGTGACCAATCTAAAAATGAGTCTTGATATGGGCTCTTATGAAATTTTTTCTTCTACCTCGATAGTGGATTCGAAGACCCTACAAGATCGTGATCTTGGCGCTTATTTTGGGCCATTGTTGGGTGTAGATGATATGCCTATTTATCTGGAAGATTCGTCAGATACTGAACAATTTACCCAGGAATTACGAGTAAATACTCGGTTAGATGGACCTTTACAATTCTTGGTGGGTGCCTTTTATCAGGATTACAAGAGGAAGGCGGGCCAGAAGATGACGTTTGAAGGAGCGCCTGCGTTAGATCCTTTTGGCGGTGCCCTGCTGTTTGAGAGTGCGTTTGGAAATAATTTAAAGCAGCTGGCATTTTTTGGAGAGGCCTCCTTTGACTTAACGGATCAGCTAACGGCAGTTGCTGGTGTTCGACATTATGACTATGACAAGGATTCGCCAGATGTCAGTGATGGTGTTTTCAATGGTGGGAGATCAGAAGGGTTTGTTGAAAATGATGACTCAGGCCAGACTTACAAACTTAGTTTGAATTATAGGGCTGATGATTCAACATCCTTTTACGGAACATTTTCTCAAGGGTTTCGTCTAGGCGGTCCTCATCCTGAGATCCCATCTGACATATGTGACACTGCCGGAGTACCAGACCAGATTGATTCAGATGAGCTGGACAGCTTTGAACTCGGGGCAAAATTTGCCTTCGCCGATGGGCGTGCGATGCTCAATGTGTCTGCTTTCCAAGTTGATTGGACGGGCATTCCGGTTAAGCAGATTCTTGCATGTGGCTTCGAAACGACTGTTAATGCTGGTGAAGCGAGAAGTAGAGGTGTGGAGGTCGATGGCCAGCTATTGTTCGCTGACTCTTGGCGCCTCGATTACGCGCTATCTCATATCCAGGCGGAGCTAGCTGCGGATAGTACACCGCTCGGCGCTCAATCAGGTGATCGGCTTCCCGGTTCGCCTGAGTTTCAGGCATCTCTTGGTTTGCAAACTGACTTCAATATAGCGGGTCGTCCAACGTTTGCACGAGCTGATATAGCCCATATAGGTAAGTACTACAACAACCTTCAGCAGACCGGTCTCGCTGCGGGTGGCTTCACCACAGTCAATCTAACCCTTGGTGCAGAGATTAACGACTCTGTGTCGGTTGATGTATTTGCACGCAACCTGACCAATAAAGAGGGTCTTACATGGGTTGAAACGGAATTAGGAGACGGCAGGGCCAACTATATACGCCCCCGAACGATTGGCATTGAAGTGCGAGCGCGTTTCAGCCAATAAGGAAATAAAGTAAGGCAATAAATATCACCCTTTTGCAAGGTTATGGACGATACTTGCTGAGGGTGATATTTTAATTTTATCTATCCGTTGGCTAGTTTCCTGGCGCGTGCTTTTATTTTACATTAGTACCTACGAGGCAGAAATGTACTCTCCACAAGTCTTGAAAACCATAGCATTACAAAACCTACTGGCAGTTCTATGCGCTTTATTTTTGGATACCGCAGCACTGGCCAAAACGCCAATGTCGGCAATGGATGTATTTAAGATTGCTTATGCATCTAACCCGGTTATATCACCAGACGGAGAGACCATCGCGTTTGATCGCTATTATATGGATATCATGACTGATCAGCGTCAGAATGATCTATGGATTATCGATTCTGACGGTAAAAATATGCGGCAGATATCGAAAGATTTTGATGCTGTTGGACCGGCCACATTCACGCATTCTGGAAACGCCATCGCATTTGTCGCCTTTAAGGGAGACACATCCCATATCTACGTGCAGCAGTTGGGCTCGTCTAAGACATTCGAATTGGGTGAAGGTCTTTCAGATCCGGCTAATCTAGCCTTTTCACCCGACGGTAAATGGTTGGCATTTACCATGTCGGTTGCCTATAAACCGGAAACCATGGGTAAGCTTCCTCCTCCACCAGAGGGCGCTCAATGGGCGGAACCTATCGTGGTCGAAACGCGGAGCCAGTTCAGAGTGGACGGAGCTGGTTATTTACCATTCAGTGTTCATCAAGTATTTTTAATATCCACAAAAGGGGGCGCCGCTGAGCAATTGACACAGGGACAGCAAGATCATAATAGCCCTCTGGAATGGATGCCTGATTCTTCGGGTCTATTGCTTAGCATTAATTTTAAAAATAACGTCAATAAGCCTTGGGATACAGATGTTGTTAAATTAGATTTAAAAACACGCCAACTCACTGCGCTCACCACCCGGTCGGGCCCAGATTCGGCACCGAAGATCTCTCCCGATGGTGAACGACTAGCTTGGGTTGGGCACGCAGACAGATCTAGCCCATACCATGAACTTCAGCTTTATTCTGCCAATCTGGATGGATCAGATATGCGCGAATTGACGTCTGGTAACGACTTCAGTGTTATCGATTTCACCTGGCATCCAGATAATCAGCGGTATTACGTCCAGTATGAAGATCGAGGGAACAGTGTTTTGGCACTGCTTTCCGCTGACGGCTCTGTTTCAGTACTGACTGACAAGCTTGCTGGATGGGAGTTGGATCAACCCTATGTCCTGGGTCAATTTTCAGCTAGCGGCGGCGTTGCGGCTATCACTCTGGGTGACACCACAAAGCCAACAGAACTGGGTGTTGTTGACCGTCATGGGCAGGTAAAGATGATTACCGACCTCAATCGTTCGCTGCATGATTCTGTGCGGTTTGCCACGGTTGAGGAGCGCACCCTTAAGTCCAGCTTTGACCAGCGTGAAATACAGTATTGGGTAATGCGTCCTCCGAACTTTGACAGCACTAAATCCTACCCCATGATGCTGCAAATACATGGGGGCCCTTGGGCGGCTTATGGTCCCCAATTTGCGGCCAATAACCAACTATATGCGGCGGCAGGCTATGTGGTGGTATACGGCAACCCTAGGGGCTCTACCGGTTATGGTGCGGAATTTGCCCATACCATTGATTTTAATTTTCCAAGTCGTGACTATGACGATCTAATGGATATGGTTGATGCAACAGTTGCCATGGGTTTTGTTGATGAGGATCGTCTCTATGTTACTGGAGGCAGTGGAGGAGGGACGCTCACCACTTGGATCGTGGGTAAAACAGATCGCTTTCGTGCAGCCGTAGCGGTTAATCCAGTCATCAATTGGACCACTTCTGCCTTAACATCTGATGTTGATAAGCTTATAGCTAGTTACTGGTTTTCTGATCTACCTTGGGAAAATCCAGAGGATTATTGGTCATATTCTCCACTTTCGTTAGTTGAGAATGTGGCCACGCCCACCATGCTTATTACTGGAGAGGAGGATTGGCGCACTCCGATTTGGGAGGCAGAGCAGTTCTTTAATTCTCTCCAGATTACAGCTATTGATACAGCTTTAGTAAGAGTACCCGGTGCTAGCCACTGGATTGAATATCGACCCAGCCATTTGATTGCCAAAGTTAATGCTATTTTGGCCTGGTTTGAACGGCACTCGAAACCTACCGATACCGTCTTAGAAAAATAGTATTTGATATTACAACTTTTCTCTCGTCCCAGTTTCCGGTTTATGGCTAATGGACGGTTATTGTATTAAGGGAGATAGATAATGCATCGAGAATTAAGCATTATAGGATTTAAAGCCAAGAAAAAAATATCTAAAGAGGATTAGCCAGTGAATCGGATATTTCATGTTTATGTTGTCCCTGCCGCAGTATTTATCTCTGTCGTCATGGGGGGTGGTTATGGCACCGGACGTGAGGTGATTGAATTCTTTACTCGTTACGGTCTTTTGGGCGGTCTTTTTGGAACAGTTGTTGCAACCTGCGTTTTCACGGTGGTACTCGCCTGCACCTATGAATTTGCACGTGTCTTTCAGGTGTACGACTACCGAACCTTTTTTAAAAAGCTTATTGGCCCATTTTGGGTATGTTTTGAAGTTCTCTACCTACTTTTATTTTTGTTGGTGCTCGGTGTGGTAAGTTCGGCTGCTGGCAACATACTTGAGCAGAAATTCGCTACACCCAGTTATGTTGGTATGTTGGGTGTACTGGCACTAGTGGTTGCGTTGGTGTATTTCGGACGAGAAGCAGTTGAGAAAGTGCTCACACTATGGTCGATCGGAATGTACCTAGTGTTTGGATACTATTTTATCGAGATATTCAATAATGGAGAAGTCAATCTCTTAGAGGGGTTAAGTCTCGGTAGCATCGAACCCGGTTGGCTAAAGGGTGGCATTCTTTATGCCATGTATAACTTAGCCATTGCTCCGGTATTGCTATTTTCTACTCGTGCGATCCAGACGCGGCGCGAAGCTGTGCTAGCTGGCATTATTGCTGGTGTTGCCGTTATGGTACCTGCGGTACTCTTCCATATCAGCTATGTGGCCGGCTATCCAGAGGTGCTAGAGCAGCCGGTTCCCAACTACTGGATGATTTCAGAGTATGCCACTCCCTTGTTGCTGATCGTCTTCTTGGTGGCACTGCTGGGTACTCTAGTCGAAACCGGTGCCGGCTTGGTACAAGGGCTTATCGAGCGTATCGAGACGGTGGTAAAACCGGAAACAGATGATATTTTGGGTCAGCCAGCCAGAGCGGCTATTGCACTTGTGACTCTGGCCTTTGGGGGTTTCATTGGCTCACTTGGTATTGTAGCTCTAGTGGCGCAGGGATATTCAGCTCTCTCGGTGGGCTTTGCATTGGTCTACATCATTCCCATTTGTACGCTTGGTGTAGTTAAAATATTAAAGTCAGCGTAACCTGTATTAAGTGGGAAATGTAAAAATAACTTTTTTAAGTGAGTAATATCATGATCGTGTATTTAAATGGTGAATATATGCCTGCCGAGCAAGCAACAATATCCCCCTTAGATCGAGGGTTTCTTTTTGGTGATGGTATTTATGATGTTACGCCATCCTATGCTGGAAGAATGGTGGGCTTGCAATTACACATGGAGCGAATGAAAAATGGACTGCAGAGCATTGGTATCGATAACCCATTAAGTGATAACCAGTGGCAGGATATCGCGATGAATCTAAGCGAGAAAAACGGCGGCCAGAATCTTGGGATATATTTCCAGGTAAGTCGCGGTAATGAAGGGCGCCGTTTTCATGGGTTTCCAGCTAATACCAAACCCACGGTTCTTGGTATGGTTATCGAGATTGCGCCTCACCCTGAGGTTCCTGATCGGAAAACTAAGTCGGGCCTGCGGGTGATCTCTACCGAGGATCTGCGGTGGCGCCATTGTGATATCAAATCGACTGCTCTGCTTGGTAATGTGTTGCATTTTCAAGAGAGTTACGAATTACAGAGAGATGAAACAATTATGTATAACTCTTATGAAGAGTTAACCGAGGCCAGCTGCAGTAATGTCTTTATAGTTAAAGACGGGGTTGTAGCTACTCCAACATTGGATCATCAGTTACTGCCGGGTATTTCTCGACATATGGCCATCGAATCTATGCGTGCAGATGGAACAATTGAAGTGCAGGAACGAGTAGTGACTATGAGCGAAGTTCGCAATGCGGACGAAGTGTGGATTACTAACTCTAGCAAACATATTGCACCGGTGGTTGAGTTGGATGGACGGCCAGTAGGCGATGGTCTAGTAGGCCCAATTTGGGAGAAAGCAATGATCCTCTATGAGGCAGCTAAGTACGACTTCTAGAGAAAAATGACGCATATTTGTATATGCCATTTGTTTAAAGAATTCTCTATTTATGGCCAAGCTTCGTGCCTCAGAAATCAGAATTGGTTAGTTTCCCACCTTTAAAATGTAGTTGGCCACGGCCAACTGGGTCTCAGCATCGAGATAAT
>CAJWFB010000060.1 GCA_913031645.1 uncultured Cellvibrionales bacterium | reverse complement strand
GTTTTCTGTCCACCCACCAAAGGGTAGCGAAGATGCCACATTTTGCCTTTAACCTCTCGATTTTCAACCTCAAGATCAGAGATGGCGGTGTGTAGTTTTGGGTCCCAGTTAACTAATCTTTTTCCACGGTAAATCAGTTCGGAGTCGTATAGACGGATAAAGACTTCTTGCACCGCATTATAAAACCCATCGTCCATGGTGAATCGCTCAGTATCCCAATCAACTGAGTTACCCAAGCGGCGCATTTGTTCAGTAATCGTTCCGCCCGACTGTTCTTTCCACTTCCATATTTCTTTAACAAAAGACTCGCGACCGAGTTCCTCACGGCCAGGCAGATTTTCGGCGGCTAACTTTCGCTCTACCACCATCTGTGTGGCGATCCCTGCGTGATCAGTGCCCACCTGCCAGAGTGTGTTTTTACCTTGCATGCGGGCATAGCGTGAGAGCGCATCCATAATACCGTGCTGCAAAGCATGGCCTATATGTAAGCTTCCCGTCACGTTGGGCGGAGGAATGACAAGACTGTATGGATCACCATTACCGGAGGGAGCAAAGTAGCCATTGCGCTCCCAGGTTTTATACCATTTGGTTTCTATGTCATTTGGTTGGAATGTTTTGTCCATTATTGCAATTTTTATCCCAAAGGTATCTGTGACGTGAGTTGATTTTACGGAGCCTGATTATAGAGGTTGCCGAGTTTTGTCGCTAGCTTTGCCGTCTGTTTGCGGTTAACTTTTAGCGTTATGCTTTAAACAACCCATTAGCCGCTAAACTTTTCAGACAGATCATGATAACTGAGAGCATACCCACGTTGCTTATAAAACAGAAAATTATCTCGTTTAGATTGCTCATATTCGTCATCTTGATAAATAATCTCAATGACTCGGTCAAAGCGACTGAACCAGGTTGGAATACCAGGCTGAAGGTTAATTAAAATTTGGTGATGATCGCCTGGATCTGGATCGCAGCTAACCGCTACTGGGGCGCTTTCAGTCCCACTACCATGGGGTAAAAAAGAAGAAGATTGATGATCCCATAGATGACTGTCTAGGGCCTTAACAGAATCGCTATCAGGCATTAAGCAGAGCACCTGCTGACCCTGAGTTAATGCTTTTTGTACTAGCTGAGCGACTAATGAAAAACTCATCATCTGGTCGCCAGCTAGTTTGTAAAAAGACACATTAGTCAAAGTTTAGATTGCCGACATTTGAAAGTTACGCAGCTCATTCGCTGACAGTCTTGCTGCGAATATATTCCATCAACATGGGTACTGGTCTGCCAGTAGCACCTTTTTGTGGGCCAGATAACCAAGCTGTGCCTGCAATATCCAAGTGCGCCCACTTATAGGCTTTGGTAAATCGAGCAAGGAAACAAGCAGCCGTAATCGTGCCGGCCTCCCCACCGATATTAGCCATATCAGCAAAATTACTTTTGATTTGCTTATCATATTCTTCCCACAGAGGTAGTCGCCAAGCACGGTCACCACTTTTTGTACCACCCAATAAAAGCTGGTCAGCAAGTTCATCGTCGTTAGACAAAAGGCCTGAGGTAAATTTCCCCAGAGCGCCAATCACTGCACCAGTTAAGGTGGCTATATCAATGACTATGTCTGGGTCGAAGCGGCCCGCATAAGTCAGGGCATCACATAGGATCAGCCGACCTTCGGCATCCGTATTGAGTACTTCTATGGTTTGACCAGACATGCTTGTCACCACATCACCGGGCTTCGTCGCATTGCCAGCGGGCATATTTTCCACGGCTGGAACAATACCTATAACGTTGACAGGCAGCTTAGTTTCTAGCAGCGCATTCATAACCCCAAAGACAGAAGCTCCGCCGCACATATCGAATTTCATCTCGTCCATTCCGCGGCCCGGTTTTAGGCTAATACCACCCGTATCAAAGGTCACTGCCTTGCCGACTAAAACGATTGGTTTTAAGCTGCTGTCGGCTCCCGTATAGTTCATTACAATCAGGTTTCCCGGTTCTACTGAGCCTGTGCTGACTGACAGTAGAGAACCCATCTTGAGTTTTTTCATCTCCGATTCATTCAAAATGCTAGTAGTGAGGTTGGCTTGCTCTTCAGCGAGTTGGCTGGCCTGCTCGGCGAGATAGTTGGGAGTGCAGATATTCGCCGGAAGATTGCCGAGCTGCCGCGCGGTATTCATACCATTGCCAATCGCGCCACCGTAATTAAGACCCTGATTCGCGATGTTTGAATCATTCTCGCTGGCACACCAGTAAGTGACAGTCTCGAGTTTTTTCGGCTTAGGTTTCTTACCCGTACCAGAATACTGATAGGCAGCAGTCAGTGTACTGCGGGCAACTATAGTAGCCTGCCAGTCGTGGTCTTCGGCCAAGCCTTCAATTGCCCAGACAGCATTCACAGCGGGGGTTTTAAATAGCGCAGAGGCTCCGGCTTCAATGGCCTTAATCATTTTTTGAGGATTGGAAGCGCCATCTGTTCCCACCAAAATGATTCGTTTAAAGGGAGTGTTGAGGTTGCGTAAGACGCAGGCCTCAGAAGCTTTACCACTAAAATCTCCAGACTCGATGAGAGATGTAATAGCGCCGTCGAGCGCGGCATCAATTTCTTTAGCGATATTTTCTAGTTGTGACCCTGTTGGTAGAACGAGAGAATCAGCTTCGATCTTTAATAGTTGTGCTGAGGATGCATTAAACTCCATGTGAGCTCCATGTGGTTGCAGATTTGTTGTAAGATATGAGGCGCTAACGATAACAGTTTGTTTAACTACACCCAAGGGCTATAAGTCTAATATTGTGATTATTTTCCGTTATTTAACTCGCGAAATTTTATCGACGACTTTCGCTATCTGCGTTGTGCTTTTATTAGTACTCATTAGCGGCCGGTTTGTTAAGTACCTATCCAGCGCTCTAGCGGGAAATATGGATCCAGGCGTTATATTTGCAGTCATCGGTTATCGTATTCCAGGATTCCTTGAGTTAACTATTCCTCTCGCTTTTTTCTTGGCTATTTTGTTGTCCTTCGGACGTTTACATGTTGCAAATGAAATGAGTGTACTTAAAGCATGCGGTGTTTCTGAAGCTAATTTGGTCAGTTACACCTTGGTGATGGCAGTAGGTCTCGCGCTTTTAGTCGGATGGTTGAGTCTATCAATATCCCCCGCGGGCGCAGCCAAAGCAGAGACCATTTTGAAAGTTCAAAAAGAAATGACCGAACTGGACAAGGTCAGTCCTAAACGATTTTATAAGTTGAGTGGTGACAAGGGCATTACCTATGCTGAAAGTATCAACGATGACAGAGAGTTAGAGGACGTTTTCTTGGCGGTTACTGCAGGTTCTGCGGAGAATTTTGACAGTCGAACAGTGGTGATTTTTGCGAAAAAAGGCCGCCAGCAACGCTCCATAGACGGAACCGAACGATTTTTTGTCCTCGATCAGGGCTATCGTATTGAAGGCATTCCGGGTAATAATGATTATCAAATTACCTCCTTTGAACAGTATGGTTCGAAACTAAGCTCGCCGAAGAGGGTCGCCGAGGATCCTGAAACTGATGCCATACCCACCGCAGAACTTTGGGAGACTGAGAAGCCACAGCTTAAGGCGACTTTGCAGTGGCGGTTGTCAACACCCCTGATGCTCCTGATAATCGTGATACTGGCAGTCCCTCTGAGTAGAACTAATCCTCGCCAGGGACGATTTGCCAGGCTGCTACCCGCAATAATGCTTTACTTCGCCTATCTACTTTCTTTGAATGCTGTTCGTGGGAGCATTGAATCCGGTAGCATTTCCTCCGACGTGACACTGCTGCCAGTGCATCTAGGATTCCTGCTATTTGGCTTGGCTTTGGCCGGCTCTGAACGGTTACGAAAGTTCAAAAATACGGTTAGTGATCGTTGGGGTAAACCCTCATGATGCGTCGCTTATCTCGCCATATTGGCAGCACAGTCTTCAGCTCGATACTTGTCGCGCTTAGCGTTATCGTAGGGCTTGATGTCGTGGCCGAGATTATTGATCAAACTCGAGCAATACAAAGAAATTATCACTTCTTAGATACGTTGATTTATGTATTTACAAAATTACCTTCGACGGTTTACGAATATATCCCCCTTTCTTCACTGATCGGTTGTCTTTACGGCCTGGGGCTGCTGGCAGGTAATAGTGAAGTGACCGTGATGCGCGCGTCAGGAGTCTCTTTGGTGCGTATTGTGTATTTTGTAATGAAGCCAGTGCTTGTGTTTATTATTCTCAGCGCTGCCATCGGAGAGTATTTTTCGCCTTATTTGGATCAGCGCGCAGAGGGAACTCGTGAATACTTGCGCAAAGGTTCTTCAACCCAAGATTCAGCTGCCGGCCTATGGATTCGTGAGGAACGTGAGTTTATGCATTTCAACGCAGTGTTTCCAGGCGGGGTTCTTTACGGTGTTACTCGCTATCAATTCGATGATCAGCAAAATTTGCAACAGGCAAGTTTTTCGAGCAGAGCTACCTACAACGCTAGCGAACAGTTTTGGGTCGAAGAAAATGTCTCTATTACTCGATTTGATGACAATAAAACCGTGACAGAGAAGCAGATAACCCGCCATTGGGATTCTGGGCTATCGCCACAAATACTGACTGTTAATATATTACCCGCGGCATCATTGCCGATAAGGATACTGGATAGCCACATTGAGTTTTTACGTCAACAAGCAGCAGACACTGCTATTTATGAGCTTGCCTACTGGCGCAAGATACTCCAACCGCTAGTGGTTTTAGGGCTAGTACTGATTGCCATTTCTTTCGTTTTTGGCCCTCTTCGAGACGCTACCATGGGCTTCCGTATTTTTATCGGAGTGCTAGTCGGTATAGGCTTTAAAATCCTACAGGATCTGCTCGGACCATTCAGTATAGTCTTTGGATTTCCTGTGGTGTTCGCGGTTGTTGCACCTATAGTGTTATGTCTGTTGGTGGGCTTATACCTTTTGCGGCGTAGCGGTTAACCGAGTAATCGCTTCATTCCAATTGGCCACTTTCTCATCGCGCAGCGGCTTAGCCATTATGGGTTCAAAGCGTTGCTGACATTTCCAGGCACCCGCAAATTCCAGTTGATCTGGCCATAGTCCTGTCTTAGACCCGGCAAGCCAAGCGGCGCCCATAGCGGTCGTCTCAATAATATAAGGGCGCTCTACCGGCGACTCTAAAATATCGGCTAAACACTGCATAGTCCAGTCGCTAGCCACCATACCTCCGTCTACGCGCAACACCGTTTTTTGTGATTGAGTCCAGTCCGCGTGCATTGCTGTGAGCAGATCCAGAGTTTGGTAACAAACAGACTCGAGTGCGGCTTTGGCAATTTCTGCCGGGCCGGTGTTTCGGGTCAAACCAAAAATCGCCCCTCGTGCGTCCGCATCCCACCAAGGTGCGCCCAGTCCTGTAAACGCAGGAATCATATACACCTGCTCGTTGGGGTCTGCTTGTAATGCCAGGTCGCCACTTTGCTCAGCGGATTCGATAATACCAAGACCATCTCTGAGCCACTGAACCGCGGCACCGGCAATAAATATTGACCCCTCCAAGGCATAGGTCACTTTTCCATCTAATTGGTAGGCAATAGTAGTGAGCAAGCGGTTATTAGAAACAACAGCATTTTCACCGGTGTTGAGTAGAGCGAAACAGCCTGTCCCATACGTGGATTTCATCATGCCGACATCAAAGCAGGCCTGTCCTATAGCTGCGGCTTGTTGATCACCTGCTATGCCATAAATTTTTATGGGTGCGCCAAAGAGGGTTGTAGTGCCAAAATCGTCAGCACTATTCTTGACCGATGGAAGCATTGAGCGAGGCACATTAAAGAGTGCCAAAAGTTCATCATCCCAATCTCCAGCATGAATATTGTAAAGCATGGTGCGTGATGCATTAGTGGCATCAGTGGCGTGTACCTTGCCGTCAGTTAAGTTCCAAAGTATCCAGCTGTCTACTGTGCCAAACGCGAGTTCTCCGCGGTCTGCTTTCTCTCTCGCATTAGCAACATTATCCAACAGCCACGCGATCTTGGTTGCCGAAAAGTAGGGATCTAAAAGTAAACCTGTCTTAGCGCTAATTAGGGCTTCGACACCCTTCTTTTTAAGAGAGTCGCAGAGCGCAGCAGTGCGCCTGTCTTGCCAGACAATTGCGTTATAGATTGGTTTTCCGGTAGATCGTTCCCAGACAATCGTTGTTTCTCTCTGGTTAGTAATGCCAATTGCGGCAATGTTCGATGCCTCAACCGAGGCCTTAGATATGACCTCTTGACAGGTCCTCAGGGTTGTTTCCCAAATGTCATCAGGATTGTGCTCGACCCAACCAGGCTCAGGAAAGTGCTGAGGAAACTCGCACTGCGACTGGTCTGTGACCAAAAGCTGCTGATCAAACAGCATGCTTCTGGATGATGTTGTTCCCTGATCTATGGCGAGAATAAATTTCTTAGCGTTCATAGTTTTTGCACTGCGTTAGATTTTTATTTACTTTTTGGTAATGTCACCACTTTTGTCGAGGTAAGACGATCGTGAAGACATTCTCTATTGGGTGGTATCAAACACCACAGATAACCTAGTCCAAAACAAGCCAGAGATACTGGGGCTAGTAAGGATCGCTGCCAGCATTGGCCGACAGTGGCAAGTTCTCCGCTAGATTGCTGAAGTTTTAGCCGCCATGCCTTCATACCCATCGTTTGACCTTGCTTACGCCAACATATAAAAAAGTAACCGCACAGCATAAATGCTAGGCCAATCATCAGTGCTATGTTAGCCATAAGAGGAAAACCCGCCCATTGACTATCACTGTTAGGCATTCCGTAAAAAGCGAACCTCAAAGGAGTTATGACTGTAAGGGCATAGGCCATAACTATGGCTGCCAACAGGAATAAATCATATACCATTGCCGCGATACGACGAGTTAAACCCGCTATTGGATATGTTATTAAGTTCGTAGATGCTGTTTTATCTTGGTTCATGAATTAGGTAACATTAGCTTTTTAACATTATTTGGGAATCGGGAAACGATTGATAACAGAAGTGTGCCCAAAGCCAGTACAATGCGCAATCAACGATTGATAAAAACATACCAGAGGAGTTTTTTGTGGATTGGATTTATGGCATTCACGCTATTCAAACTATGCTGAAATCCGCCCCTCAAAGGGTGGCTGAAATACAGGTGCAAAGCGGACGCCGTGATGATCGTCTACAGAAAATTTATAATTTAGCCGAACAGCATGGCATTTTATTGCAGTCAGTCACGTCAAAGAAACTTGATGCCAAAGTTCAAGGTAGACATCAAGGGGTAATAGCGCTTTGCCGGCCAGGCGAGACGCGCGATGAATCTTTCTTAGTTGATCTCGCGGAACAGCAAGGTCCGCAAAGTTTTTTTTTAATGCTTGATGGCGTTACTGATCCGCACAACTTAGGCGCATGCTTGCGATCAGCCGATGCCGCAGGCGTACATGCGGTTATTGTGCCCAAGGATAATTCGGTCGGCTTGACACCGGTCGTCCAAAAAGTGGCCTGTGGGGCTGCGGAGTCGGTGCCCTTGGTAGCAGTGACTAACTTAACCAGAACGCTCGACAAGCTACAGCAGCTCGGCATCTGGGCCGTGGGCACTACGGGAGAGGCTTCGGATTCCTTATATAAGATGGATTTGACTGGTGCAATCGTTCTTGTTATGGGGGCAGAGGGTGACGGAATGCGGCAACTTACCTCCAAACAATGTGATTTTTTGGCCAATTTGCCTATGGCTGGAGAGGTTGAGAGCTTAAATGTGTCAGTAGCCACAGGTGTATGTCTTTTTGAAATTGTTCGTCAGCGCTCGATCATCACCTAGACCTGGTTCCTTTGTTGGGACTAATAGAGACTGGGGCTGGACTTGCTTGTTGTGACTTAATACAGAGTTGAAAAGTATTTTAATCGGACGGTTGCATTTAGCTATCATCTAAGGCTAGCATTATCGTCAACACCCGGGGTATTTCTGGGCTAGATTCAGTTGAATGGATACGATGAACTCTACGACATTTTCTATTGCCAATTTGCTCAGTTTTTTACGTCTATCCTTGGTGCCGGCGCTCGTTTGGTTGGCATTAGAAGCTGACGCAGATTGGTTCCTCGTTGTATTAGCTGTCTCTTTGGTGAGTGACATACTCGACGGTTATCTTGCCCGCAAGCTCAATCAAGTCAGTGATTTCGGTGCCAAACTAGATAGTTGGGGTGATTCCTTAACCTATGCCAGCATGATTTTTGGGCTGTATCAAATTTGGCCAGCCATTTTTACTGAGCAAAAGGCTTATCTGCTATCCGCTACGCTATCCTTTATTATTCCCTTGATGTTCGCTCTAAAGAAGTTTGGAGAATATCCTAGCTACCATACTTGGGGCGCAAAAGTAGCAGCAGTGCTCATCGCGCCAGCCTATTATATGTTGATATTAATCGATGCTGATACATGGTTTAGGATGGTCATTCTTTTCTATTTACTCGTGGCTGCAGAAGAAATACTCATTACTTTGATATTGAAGTCTCCGGCCACTAATGTGAGTTCAGCATGGCGTCTGATTCGGCGCAGAGACGCTTGAACTAGAAGACACTTACAATTACCGCTCTAAGTTTGCAAAGTGAGTTGCAAGCGGCTGCTTAAGTCACTACAATGCGTCGCCTTAAAAGCGTCGAGTCAAAAAAGCCTCGGCACTCCTTGTCTCACTGCGTGGCACATGCCCCTAGCGGGAGACTCTTAAACCCATGAGGAGATACAATGCGTCACTATGAAGTCGTGTTTTTGGTCCATCCTGACCAAAGCGAACAAGTCCCAGGTATGGTCGAGCGCTATGGCGCATCGGTCGCTGCCGGCGGTGGTACAGTTCACCGAAGCGAAGATTGGGGCCGCCGTCAGTTGGCTTATCCAATCAACAAAATCCATAAAGCTCATTATATCTTGATGAACATTGAGTGCGGTCAGGATGTGCTCGATGAGTTAAATTCAACCTTCCGGTATAATGACGCAGTGATTCGAAGCATGGTGATCCGTCGCAATGATGCGGTAACCGGAGAATCACCTATCATGAAGCTGGAAAATGCGGAGAAAGCAGATAAAGAAGCTCGTGAGCGTCGCAATGCTGCACGTATTAAGGCTGAAGCTGCTGAAAAGTCGGCCGCCAAATCTGAAGAGCCTGCTGCAGCGGAAGCTGCTGAAACTCAAACTGACGCGGAAGGTGGAGAATAATTATGGCTAAGTTTGTAC
>CAJWFB010000059.1 GCA_913031645.1 uncultured Cellvibrionales bacterium | reverse complement strand
CTCCACCAAGAGCAAATTGATATGTTTGAGTATCTCGAATAATCGCTTCACTTTGCGTTCTTAAAAAAGGGCTCCTCCCATTTGGTGGTGTCCCGCCGATAGCCCCTGAGGTCATGATACCAACTTGAGTACCAGCCACTTCAGTTATCCCGAAAGTAGCATCATCAAGCCCCTGTATCTCATTGGTCGAGCCATTCATCACTATTTTTGCTTTTTGATTGGCGCTATTTCTCAGCGCATCTGCATACATACCCTCAACAAACAATTTTAGGCTGTCTGATGCTTGCCATTCCAAAGATCCTTCGATTACTGATCGTTTTCTATTTTCCATCTGAAATGTTGTTTCATTGTATCCTGGGTAGTAATACGGATCATTGTTCCCGTCACCATCGAAGTCCATCGCACTTGCGTTAGCCTTACGGGCGGCCTGAGTAATACGCAATGAATCCTGACGAATGTCCTTATCAAGATGCGAAACCGTTAATATCACACCAATGTCACCACCTTCTCGTTCAAACTTATTGCCAAATGTCGCTGAAAAGTTCTCATTCCATGCATCTGCTGTTTCGGCATATTCAGATTTCAACCGAATCTTGCTAAGTGGCTTTCTCAATTTTAAACCACGATAGGTTTTGACATTAATTGTGCCTCCAAGAGATCCCTCGACCATATCGGCAGTTGGCACTTTAATCACTTCAAGAGACTTCACTAAGGCAGCAGGAAGATCAGAGAGACTGACACCGCCCCGACCATCGCCATCTGGTGTCGTACCTCTTCCGTTTATCTCTATCCGATTTTGGTCGCTTCCTCTGATGGAGACAGTCTCACCGATACCTTTATCGCGAGTAATTTGAACACCTGCTATATTTTCAAGCACTTCCGCGACGTTTTCATCAGGAAGCTTGCCGATATCTTCGGCATTAATTAATTCGGTTAAATTGGTTCTGTTACGCTTAGCCTGCAGGGCCGACTCGAGACTTTTTCGAATCCCGAATACAGTGATCTCCTCAATACTTGATTCAGCTAACTCAGGCTCATTCGTTTCATCAGAGCTCTGCGCAAAGCCCATAGTGCCTTGACATAGTAAAAGAGCGGACAAGAACACCCGGTTGAACTTGAAACTGTTATTTTCGATCTTCATTGACATATTTCCCCACTATTTGAGCGTTTAACGGATTTATAAACTGATGAATTTTCATTGTAATATAGTATATATGACTATTAGTTCCACTGTCCTGTTTCAAAACATAAAAAAGAGCGTTTTTAGATGATTAAAATACTTGACTCACTCTAACGATCGCAACGGTTGGCGGGCACCTTCGATTCTATCACGCAGAAGTCGCTGCAACTTAAATCTAACTGACTCCACCTTATTGTTATTCGCAAGATTTTTAAACTCTTTCGGATCAGAATCATAGTCATAGAGCTCCTCACCCATAATTCCTTCAGGACCCCATTGCGTGTAACGGTATCGGGACGTTCGTAAAGTATGTCCCATTATATTCTTATAACGACGCTCCGGATTTATCCAAGAATAAGTTCGGGCAACCGAATAAGCGCTATCCCGCAGGTCTTCATTGGGGTTATCTAGAATAGGCGCCAAACTAATCCCGGATAAGAAATCAAGCTTTTTCAGACCCATTAGATCGACGAGCGTTGGATAGATATCAATAAATTCGACTAAGGAGGACGTTGCCTGCCCTTTACTTGTCATGTTGGGCGTGGCAATAATCAATGGCGCTTTCGTGCTGCCCTCAAACAGATCCGCTTTTTGCCAAAGGCCGTGATGACCTAAATGATAGCCATGATCTGACAGTAGCACCACAATCGTGCTCTTGGCGAGGTTAAGCCGTTTTAGTTCCTTTAATACCAAACCCACTTGCGCATCAACAAACGAGATCGATGCATAGTAACCTTGAATAATTTCCCGTTTTTTATCTTCGCTTAAATCTATTTGGTGGGGCCTGTCTGCAAGTGCATAACTGGGAATATCTTCACGATCATTGATAGGATTCTTAATCGGCTTTATCTTGTCTAGAGGGTACAGATCGAAATACTTACTTGGGGCGATAAAAGGAACATGGGGGCGATAAAACCCAACGCCAATAAAGAAGGGCTTTCCAGTCTTACTCGGATGATTATCCTTGAGCATTTTTATAGCTTCTAGGGCCACTTTCCCATCGGTATGCTCGCTATCCTCACTGGGTAAGTTTAGCCATGACAAAACACCGCCAATACTTGATTTAGAGGGATCAACTGAATTTATCTGATCTTCCACATCCTTATCAATACCTCGCGGATTTACTACTTTGTCCCACGCAAGATGATCATCCATTCCATCTTGCCCTATTTGTCCCGGCACGCCTTGATGAAATATCTTTCCCACCCGCCCAGTAAAGAATCCATTTTGCTTAAAGTGCTGAGGTAAGGTAATGACATTTGGAATCAGATCCCGGAAATGAGGTCCATGCTTAAGCACTCCATTTTGCTCTGGATAAACGCCCGTTAGAAAACTAGAGCGACTTGGTGTGCATTGTGGAGCCTGAACATACGCCCTCTCGAACCTGAGCCCTGCCCGCGCCAAAGCATCGATATTTGGGCTTTTAACAAGAGGATGACCATAGGTGCCAAGATCACTATTCAAGTCATCGATGGTAATAAACAAAACATTTTTCGCTGCATTCTCAGCAGCGCAACTGACAACAACAAAATACAACGCCAGCATCGAATAAGAACATGTTTTGGTAGCCCTATTCATTTGTTATCTCTCATTAGCTCTATCGGATTTATAACGTTTAAAGAATTTTGTTCTCACTGCACCGCTCTTGCCACGGGTTTTCCAATTACTTGCGTCCTCTGGACGCTCTGCATCTACTGATAAAAGATAGCTTTTCATCTTCTCATCCAAAAAATTAACTAAATCAACTCTCTCCGCAGACAAATCATTACTCTCTCCAATATCTTTTTTAATATTGAAGAGTAATTGACGACCTGAAACCGGGAAATCGACTAACTTATAATCCCCAAAGCGAATAGCTGAGTGAGGCTCACTCATTCCACTTAAATTGTAGTGGGGATAGTGAAACACCAAACTATTTGACGCCCGGGCAACCACATCCTTATTCTGCCGAAGCAGCGGCACCAAACTTCCACCATCAATTTCTTTCGGTAAGCCTTCGGCCGTACCCGCAAGATCAGCCAATGTGGGTAAAATATCATGAGTCACAACGGGAACATCACTCTGACTTGCCGGCTCAATACTTGGCCCAGAAATCGCGAAGGGTATTCTAATACCACCCTCCATTAGATCCCATTTTCCTCGGAGTAACGGTGAATTAAGACCAGGATCATAGGGCATACCTCGTTTATTTTTCGGTGGCAGCACCGGCATCCCGCCGTTATCTGACACCAAAATAACATAGGTACTAGATTTAAGGTCTAGCGCATCATAGGCTTTTAATAAATCTCCTATGGATAGATCTAAATCACGGACCATTGCGGCGTAAGCGCGATTTAAATGCAACTCACCCTTTTCCCAATTCCCCACCTCCTTAAAGGAGTCCTCGCTGTAAACGAGATTAGAATGAACAGCATAATGAGATAGTTGCAAAAAGAACGGCTGTTCTTTTACTAGGGAATCTTCAATAAAATCAATTGCTCTGGACGTTATAGAATTGACCCGTTTAGGGTCATCCTCCGCATAGCCATTCCACTGACGATCGCGGTTGTTATTGTCAAAACCTGCAGTTTTATTCCCGGTTTTGCCATCATGAACATCATAATCATAACGATCCGGCTCAGCGTCAATATGCCATTTGCCAATATGAGCGGTTCTATAACTAGCGTTTATCTTTTTGAGTACTTGAGGAATAGCAATCTGATTATGATCAACTTTATTCTTGCCTTTGCCACGAGTTTTCCCCAAACGCGCAGGGCTTTTTCCAAATTGAACGCTGTATCGCGTCGGAGAACACACCGGAGAGGAAGCGTAGCCATTGGAAAATCGCATCCCTCTATTAACCAAGTCGTCAATATTGGGGGTTTTATAATAATCACTTTTAGCATTCGGGTAATTCTGATCCATGGATTGCGACATACTACTCCAACCAAAATCATCCAGTAGCACGACGATGAAATTAGGTGATTCATCGGCGTGGCCATAATGAGCAAAAGTCACCAGAAAAAACGAAAAAAATAGCCTTAACCGTATGAAATTACAAAAGGATATAAAGCCTACTTTCTTCATAGAAAAAACGTCCTGTGATCAATTTAAAATACTATTTCTCGATAGCCGAGGCAACCCTAGCTCAGTGCCCTTTATTTTGCCAAAACATGCGCAGCATAAAAATGTCAAAATTAGTAATTGACGAAGTATCCGTTATGAGGGAGTGCAACTACGTAGCACCAGGATGATGACTAACACTGCTAACAAAGCACCCACTACTGACGAAAATTTTGCCACCCAAAGAACTCCGTAAACATCAAGCTCGTTTGATTGAGCACTCTCATTGCGATTAACTGTATTCTTTGTCATACATTTCAAGACGCGCTTCACTTTCTAGTATTCGCGTCAGAACTTGACTGCTTAAAGGTCATACCGACCATAAGCGATCCGCCGGAATTATAATCTAAAATACTGGATTGGTAATACATTTTGTTCTGATTTTTCTACTTCCGAATGCATATTTTAGTCACTCATTTTTGCTGCGTAGCTCTGAGATGGAATACTGGCAGGCGCTGTGTCGGTTAAGCATAAATAGCAGGCGATATACCCATTCATTTCAGAGCGCAATATTTTCGTGCTGCTGAGCTAACGATTATTCTTTAAAAAAGTAGTTCGTAAATGACAAGTAAAAACCACAGCACTCCAAGTGCCCAAGAGATTACTTTTTGCTTGCTATGCTCTTTGGCTTCTTCTCTACTCATTTTTATATAGCGTTCCCATTCCTCATCGGTTTTTATCTGATCAGAATATTTCTTTTCCCAGGCTTCTACTTCTTTTTGGAGTCTTTCAATTTTGAGCGTTTGAGACTCTTCGAGGTTTATCACTAGTCTTCTTCCTGTGTTTAAACAAACTTTGTTGGAGAGGGTCTTGGAAGCTACACTCACATATCATTCCATCAGCAGTCATCTGAAGCCAAAAATATGCAGTAGACAGTGTTGATAGCGATATAACTAAGGGAGCATCGATGGCTATAGTTTTATACTCAGCACCCTCCGGTAAGGCGCAGGCTTCGTTATTACCTATGGTATCACTAACTCCAACAAACAACTCCTCACAACCCAGAATAGGGTGCTCGTAATAGAAACCAAAGCGGAAATATTACTTCGTGTTATGCGCTATGTTGTTGTGTATTTAGTGGATGATGACGAACCCATAGCAGGCTGGTGGCAGGGTTTGCTATTGTTGGTCGCCGCAGGCATCTTAGGTACTATTGCTCTAGTGTATTTCTTTGCTTATTTAGTGCATCACCCTCATGTAGAAAAAGACTGATACCTCAATAAATCTCTCATTTTAATCCCCGGTCCTTTTTCTCACTTGCTCACCATGCGCTGGGCTTATCAAAACGACCATTCAATACATCACCTTTTTCCTTGCGTTTCTTTTTTTCAATATCGAAAACTATTCGATAACTCTGCCCGTTTTCAGCTACAGGAGTTCAGTCCATAATCCAAATAAAAAACAGACCAAAAATAAAGCCGCTAAAGACTAACTGATCAAGGTATTATGTTGCCAAAACACTTGTCAGCAGATGGAGTAGACACAACTATGCCGATCGATGCCCACATCAAAAATATGTCAGCCCGCAAGCAGGCGGTACTGCGAACGTCGCATGAATATGGAATGCCCAATCGAGTTGAAACATGGCTCGGAGCTGGGGTTCCCATGGTCATTGGCCGGCGCGAGGGTTATAGAATCTGGGATATTGATGGTCATGAGCTGCAGGACTTTCATATTAATGGTGGCACTTATAATCTGGGGCACAGGCATCCCGAATGCGTAGCGCAGCTTATCCAAGGGCTGGAAACCCTAGACGTCGGTAACCATCATTTCCCGAGTGAAGTGCGCGGTAAACTCTCCAAGATGCTGGCAGAGCGAGCACCAGGCGATTTGCACTATACCGTATTCACCCCAAGTGGCAGTGAAGCTAATGATGTGGCCATCAAAACAGCGCGCAAGGCAACAGGCCGCCGCAAGATTGTCGCCTTTGATATCGCCTATCATGGGCATTCCGGTTTTTCAGGTGCCGTGGGCGAAAACACTAATGCCAAATATTTTGGTTCTGCCTTTGAACAAGACTTCTTGCAGGTTCCATACAATGATATTGATGCACTGGACACTATGCTAAAAAGCGAAGATGTTGCCCTACTGATGGTAGAGACATTGCCCGCTACTTTTGGATTTCCGCTGCCAGATGCAGACTACTATGCTCAGGTTCGACAATTATGTGATCGCTATGGCACCTTGCTACTAGCGGACGAAGTCCAGACCGGCATGATGCGATCTGGCAAGCTGTGGGCGTTTGAAAATTACGGCATCGTTCCCGACATGATGGTAACAGGCAAAGGTTTGGGTGCTGGCCTTTACCCTATGGGTGCTCTGGTCATGAGTAAAAAAGTCGGTGCCTGGCTGGAAGAAAACGGCTGGGGCTATGTGTCTACCTTTGGAGGCTCAGAACTGGGCTGCCATGTTGCTTTGAAGGCACTGGAAATCACAACCGCCCAATCAACCCAAGATAATGTTGCCGATCTGACTATTTATATGCGCCAAGGCCTAGATAAGCTGCGTGCTCGCTATCCTTTCTTCTGCGATATCCGCCAATTGGGGGTCATTTTCGCACTCGGCTTTGATGACAAGATGGGCGGCATGCAAATGTCAGTTGCACTCTACCAGGAAGGTTTATGGGCAATGTTTGCTGGCTATGATCGACGCTATCTGCAATTCAAACTCGGTATATTAGCCAATCATGCATTTTGCGATGAGGCTCTCAATAAACTCGAAGCAGCGCTCCAAAACGTGAGCTCTTCATGACCCAGCACATAACCAAAAAGCAGTTTTATGCGGCTGAAGAAAATGACCAGATTGCAGGCCTGGCCGCACTCGCTAAGAAGTCGCTGGATGCCTATGGGCTTGCGGGGGCTGACATCACCAAACTAGCCTATCGTGAAAACATGACCTTCGCGATCGATGCTGGTTCAAAAGGCAAGTTTGCACTTCGTGTGCATCAGTCGGGCTACCGCACCGACGCGCAGGTGCAAAGCGAGCTCAACTTCATGGAGTATCTCAGTGGTGAAGGCATTTTGACCCCTGAGCTTATTCGCGCCAATAATAACCAGAGCTTTATTATTACCGAGCATGCAAATGTTCCAGAACCAAGGCAATGTGATCTCTTCCGTTGGATCGATGGCGCACCATTGCGCCAGTTTTTTGAACCGCCAAGCCGATCGATAGAAGAAACTGCTCGCCACTATGCTCAAGCAGGTCAACTGACGGCCGCGATCTATAATGCTGGTGAGAAATGGTCAATACCAAATAATTTTTCACGCCTTGACTGGGATGCTGCCGGTATCTTTGGTGAAAAAGCTCATCTGGGTGACTTTAGAAAAATCAAAAATGCCACCGACAGACAGCGTGGCTTACTCAATGATCTGGCAACTAAACTGGACGAAGAGCTCACCGCATTTGGTAAGGCATCAGATCGCTATGGATTGTGTCAGGGGGACCTTCTCCCAGAAAATCTGATGGTCTGCGCCGATGGCCTCCGAGTGATCGACTTCGATGATGCAGGCAACAGTTGGATTATGTTCGAAATAGCGACCGCTTTTTGTGACCTCACAGAGAGTGAATATTTCCACCCTTGCTTCAGCACCTTTGTTAACGGATTTCGCGAACTACGAGAGCTACCAGATGAACATATAGCCATGCTGCCAACATTTGTCTTTGCGCGGCTGCTCAGCTATTTGGGTCACACTGTGAGTCGTAATCATCTGGAGATCGCTCAGGAGGGCCAGCAAATTTTGCTGCATTCTTTAGAACGAACAGCACCTGACTACCTTGCCAGCTGAATCTCTCATCCAGTGAATTATTGTGCTTAACAGCCCATTATTAAAATGGGCAACGATCACAGTCTCACTACAGCTGGCCTATATAGACGCCTGTGTATTACAAAATCTTATAGGTGTTGGGTTAAGTGCTGATGGACGAGCGCCATCAGTGAAATCCGCCTCTTTAGAGGTTGTTGTTTTAATCGCCCGCAGGGCTGAGTGATTAAATGATGTGTGATTTTGAGTAGTAACATCTGAGATCCGCAGGAACCGATCTAGTAGCACCCCCGATCTATTCGCCATTTGTATGGCCATGCTTGAATTACTTATTCACGGTTGTATCTATTCCATCACTCCTGTAACTTCTGGTCTAGGGTTAAATGTAGTGACTAAACCAACCTTTAATTAACTGGAGAATATAAATGAAAAAAACAACCATTGCTGCAACATTTGTAGCGACAATATTATCAGTAACGGCGGTGCAAGCCGATGACCACGGCGAGCCTCAATATGCCGCTTTAGAGGGTGTTTTTTGTAATTATAAGGATAGAAAGGGCTTGAAAGATGTTTTAAGTGTAGCCAGTGAAATGGATGAATGGGCCACTGAGAATATGAGTATTGACTACTCAGCCTGGGTAATGACCCCTTTGGTTAATAACGCGACTGACTTTCCTTACGATTACTTTTGGCTCGGTATGGCTAAAGATCATCAGTCTTTGGGCACAGGCCTCGATGAGTTCATAACCAAAGGGGGCGAAATGCAGAAAAAATGGGACCGTGTTGAAACCTGCGATGGCCGCAATATTATGACTGGAATGGTGGCTCACCCATATATGCCCTCTTCAGGTGAATCTGGCCCCGCTTTTGTTCAAATTCAGGGGTGTGAGCTTAATGATGGCAAAACCATGGCTGATGTAATGGTCGCTGACAAAAAGTGGTCTACCTATATGCAGGCCTCGGAGATGCCTGGCGGTGTTTTACGTTGGTTACCTTTTGCTGGAGATGCCCGAGATAGTACCACTGACCTTTACTCCGTCTATGTGACTGAGACGCTGGCTGACAGAGGCAAAGCTCATGACATGATGATGAAAGGTGGTGGCTCAGTGCTTCAAGGTACCTATGGCGACGTGATGACTTGTGATACACCACGCATTTATCAATCTATGCCTGTAATGTAAGTAAATGACTCGATTTTGAACTCAAAATATTGAGTCAATA
>CAJWFB010000058.1 GCA_913031645.1 uncultured Cellvibrionales bacterium | reverse complement strand
CTTCTAGTTCGCCCTTGTCATTATAAAATTGATCTAACGATATGACGCCTTCAGATTTTAGTCCGGCGTGGACTGTTACCCAATCTTTATCAATATCGATAACTACGCCAGTAATAATAGCGCCGGGATTCATCTCAACAGATTTGAGACTCTCTTCAAATAGTTCTTGGAAATTTTCCATTATGGGAAGTACCTAAGGTATGACAGAGGATAAGCCACATCAGATAGCGGTTATCTCTTTTTTCCGCAATGCCAGTTTCTGCGGGTCAGTTACAATTAAGGCTTTCAGCAGAGTAAAGCTGGCGACTGCTGGGCTGCCCGATAAATTACAAGTTTATTCTAAACGCTTAAACTCAGTCAGTGAGAGTACCGTCTCCAAAACCTGTTTAGCGCTCATGTCCGAAGTGTCTAGCTCTATGGCGTCCTCAGCGGCTACCAAAGGGGACACTTCTCTTTTCATATCTCTTTCATCCCTTGCAGCAACCTGTTCCGCAAGGGCGCGCAGACTAACATCTTCACCCTTTTCGATCAACTCTTTATGGCGCCGTTTAGCCCGCTCCTCGATACTCGCTGTAAGGTAAATTTTGAGATCCGCTGCAGGAAACACCACTGTGCCCATATCTCGACCGTCCGCAACCAGTCCATCACCTTGAGCGAAAAGCCTTTGTCGCTTCAGTAAGGCAGTCCTAACCTCAGTGTAGGCTGCTATTTCCGATGCCAGAGCTCCCGTATCTTCGGTACGCAGATCACTAGTCACATTCTCACCTTCTAGCAAAATTTGAAAGTCACCTTGTGCTGATGTTTTGAATATCACATCCATATGCGTCGCAATCAATGATAGCTCGGCCTTATTAGACACATCTACTTTACGCCGCATCGCTGCAATACTTAAAACTCGATATAGGGCTCCACTGTCCAAATAACGAAATGATAACTTTTCAGCCAATAATCGACTAACCGTGCCCTTACCTGAGCCACTGGGTCCGTCCACAGTAATAATTTTAGTCATGGTGAGTCTCAACTTGGATCTTCAGGCCAATGGCCGCGGCAGAATTAATAAAATCTGGAAACGAGGTTGCAACATTGTTACAGCCTTCCACAGTAATCTCACCCTTTGCCCTAAGTCCAGCTATAGCGAAGGCCATAGCGATGCGATGGTCGTGGTGACTCAAAACACGCCCTCCCCCCAATTCTCCGCCAACAATAACAATACCATCCGCGGTAGCTTGAGCGTCTATTCCCAATGTGACAAGGCCGTCCGCCATACTTTGAATGCGGTCACTCTCTTTAACCCGCAGCTCCTCCGCCCCCGTCAAAATGGTTGTTCCTTCAGCACAGGCAGCCGCGATAAACAGCACCGGAAACTCATCAATAGCCAGTGGAACTTGGTCTACAGGAATTTCTATACCTTTCAGTTCGCCATACTGAATCCTGATATCAGCCACCGGCTCACCGCCCACTTCACGCTCGTTAGACAAGCTAAGTTGAGCGCCCATTTGGCGTAAAATATTAATAACACCAATGCGTGTTGGATTAATGCCAACATGCGGCAAGATAATATCTGAATCTGGAGTAATAGCGGCAGCCACCATGAAAAACGCTGCCGATGAGATATCGGCTGGGACATCGATCCTAGTAGCCGAAAGAGCACCTCCACCAGTCAAATTAGCAGTACTTTGGTCGACATTAACTGTGTATCCAAACCCTCGCAGCATGCGCTCGGTGTGGTCACGAGTCGGAGCGGGCTCAGTCACTGATGTGGTGCCGTCAGCATAAAGTCCCGCCAGCAACACACAGGACTTAACCTGAGCACTCGCCACTGGCATTAGATACTCGATCGAGGACAGTCTCTGTCCGCCAGTAATTTTCAGCGGTGGCGTTCCATTGGGAGATGTTCCTATAACTGCGCCCATAGAACGCAGTGGATCCGCAACCCGTCCCATAGGTCGGCCTGACAAAGAAATATCGCCAGTCAACTCAGTATCGAATGCTTGTCCTGCCAGAAGACCACTTAAAAGTCGTATAGAGGTTCCAGAATTCCCCATATAGAGAGGTTTGGCTGGCGCCTTAAGGCCATGTAACCCGACACCATGTATGACCACTCGGCCCTGCTCTGGCCCCTCGATGATGACACCCATATCACGGAAGGCTTGCAGTGTAGCCAAGCTATCTTCGCCCTCAAGAAAACCGGTCACTTCAGTCATGCCAATGGCAAGAGAGCCTAGCATAATAGAGCGATGAGACATGGACTTATCCCCTGGCACCCGCACACTACCGCTGGCATCTCCTCCAGGCGAGACTCTATAATTTATCTTTTTTTCAGTCATTGGACCCTGCAGCGCTTTATTTTCAAGTAATTTTCCAAAATGATTTCGAGCATCTCGAGCACGAGTGAAAACATCCATCAAGTAATCTTCATCACCCTGGTCGATGGCGCCACGCAGGGTTTTGAAATTATCCATCACTTGATCAAGAATACTGAGTATCGACTCACGATTGGCCAGCGCAATATCACGCCACATAACTGGATCACTGGCGGCTATTCGTGTGAAATCGCGGAAACCACCAGCGGCATAACGAAATATTTCGCGGTTATCACCCACCGAAGCCAGTGTGTCGACTAGGGAATAGGCCAAGAAATGTGGGAGATGGCTGGTCGCCGCTAAAATAGCATCGTGTTCTTCAACACTCATGGTGGACACAATGGCGCCAACATTAGACCAAAGTGTACTGACCAACCTCAAATGTTCGCAATGATCTGCGCCATGCGGGGTTAAAATCACTCGATGGTCTTTAAAAAGCTGACTATCTGCGGCTTCGACACCACTTTTCTCAGAGCCAGCGATGGGGTGACCTGGCACAAATTGATTGGGTAGTTTGCCATAAATATCAGCAGCAGCCTTAACGATACTACCTTTAACACTGGCGACATCGGTAATGGTTACTTTATCTTTCAGATGTTGGTGACAGTCTGCAATGACCGAAGGCACAGTCAATGTGGGCACACCGATCACGACCAAGTCTCCCTTATCGAGCTCAGAAGCTACGGACTCGAGACTCTGGCAGGCGCGATCGATAATTCCAGACTCGAGCGCCAATTCAAGAGTAGAGGTACGCCGAGAAATTCCAATCACGGTTTTTGCTAACCCTTGCTCCTTGGCAGCAACAGCCAGACTCGAGCCAATCAACCCAAGACCTATAATTACTAGACGATTAATCATAGGTGCAGAATTTTCAGGTTTATTCGACATCGAGATACTCTACCATTGGTCAGTGAGATGGCTAAAAGCGACCAGTTATAAAACCGCGCGCGGATAAGACCCTAAGATCTTGAGATCTGCCACGTCAGACGCTAATTCTGCGAGCACACTCTTAACTGATTCGTCTTCAATATGGCCCACAAGATCAATGAAGAACACATAGGACCATTTACTGCTGCGGGATGGTCGTGATTCAAGACGTGTCATATCAACATTGTGACGCCTGAAAGGTTCCAGTAAATCGTGTAAAGCCCCTGGCTTATTGCGCACAGACACAACGAGCGAGGTTCGATCATCCCCACTAGGTGGCACATCTTCACGCCCTATAATTAAAAAACGCGTAGAGTTGTCTGGTCGATCCTCAATCTTCTCCCACAGCTTTTCCAAATTGTATAACTCGCAGGACATATCTCCAGCGATTGCCGCGGAGTTCCACTCTCCCTGAACTCTCTTTGCAGCCTCTGCATTACTACTGACCGCCACGCGCTCAATATTGGGGTAATTGGAATTCAACCACTGCCTGCATTGAGCCAGCGACTGCGCATGGGAATAGACACGGGTAATATTTTCTTTTTTGGTATTCTCACCCATCATGAAATGGTGATGAATACGCAGTTCAACTTCTCCACAAATTTTAATTGAGGAATCCATAAAGCTATCGAGAGTGTGACTGATCACCCCCTCGGTGGAATTCTCTACAGGCACAACACCATAGTGACAGGCCCCGGCTAATACCTCTCGAAACACTTCATCAATGGCTGACATAGGCACAGCGACCGCACCATCACCAAAGTGTTTCAGCGCCGCCTCCTGAGTAAATGTGCCCTCAGGCCCCAGAAAAGCAACTTTGATGGGCTGTTCAAGCGCCAGACAGGCAGACATAATTTGTCGGAAAAGCCGCGCCATGTCCTCGTTATCAAGTGGCCCAGTATTAGACTCCATGACACTTCGCAACACTTGGGCTTCTCGCTCAGGGCGATAATAGGCAGTATCCCCTAAGCTCTTTTTAACCTGGGCAACCTCCTGAGCGAAATTAGCACGCCGGCTAATATTCTCCATTATTTGAACGTCTAAGGCATCAATCTTATCCCTTAGCACTATCAATGGGTCTTTTTCGGCCATAGGTTACTCCCTCAACGACAGAATTCTGCCGACTGACATTACTTTACTCATCTGAGCCGATAGCTTCGGTTGCATCTTCGTCGCCCTCAGACGCAGCAAACTCATCCTCTTCGGGCTCAGCAATTCTCGCTAAACTCACCAAGTTTTCATTTTCTTTGAGTCGAATAATACGCACGCCCTGAGTATTGCGACCAACAACAGAAACCTCATCACCGCGCGTTCGCACCATGGTGCCTTGGTCGGAGATCAACATAATTTCATCTCCCGAGAAAAGCTGTGTCGCTCCCACAAGGGGACCATTGCGCTCACTGGCCTGAATAGCAATCATACCCTTACCACCACGTCCTTTGGTTGGGAACTCCTCAACCTTGGTACGCTTGCCATATCCATTTTCACAGACGGTCAACAAAAACCCATCCTGCTCGGGTATAACCATCGAAATGACCGCATGCTCTTCCGGTAACCGCATACCCCGAACACCCTTCGAAACGCGACCCATCGATCGCGCATCAGTGCTCGCAAAGCGAACCGCTTTGCCTTCGGAACTAAACAACATAACGTCACTAGAATCATCGATAATAGCGGTTCCTACCAAATGATCTCCCTCCACCAAATCAACCGCTCTCAGACCGACACTGCGTGGCCGCGAATACTGCGTCAGCGCGGTCTTTTTGACTGTGCCATTAGCCGTCGCCATCAACACAAACTTGTCCTCACTGTACTCATCCACTGGCAATATCGAACTGATTCTTTCGCCTTCATCTAATGGCAATAGATTCACCACCGGCCGACCGCGGGAATTACGCCCAGCAATGGGGATTTGATACACTTTGAGCCAGTACACCTTGCCCATATTTGTAAAGCAAAGGATCGTTGTATGAGTGCTGGCAACCAGCAGATGTTCTACAAAATCTTCGTCTTTAACGGCGGTTGCGGACTTACCCATACCTCCGCGGCGCTGAGCTTGATAATCGCTCAAAGGCTGAGTTTTCGCATAACCACCGTGAGAAATAGTAACGACACGATCTTCCTCGGTAATTAAATCTTCAACAGTAAGGTCATGCATCGATTCAATAATTTCAGTACGCCTAGGATCACCGAATTCGGTGACCACCGCTTCAAGCTCTTCACGAATAACAGTCATCAAACGGTTTAAGTCGCCAAGAATATCTTGGTAGTCGGCAATTTCTTCGAGTTTGACTGCAAATTCTTCAATTATTTTATCAGTTTCCATTCCCGTCAATCGATGCAACCGCAGCTCAAGGATATCCTTGGCCTGCTCAGGGGACAGATGATACTGGCCATCACGCATTCCATATTGATCCTCTAACCATTCAGGCCGCGCTGCATGGGGACCCGCACGGTCCAACATCTCTAACACTGAACCGGGGTTCCAGCCACGTGCTATCAAAGCCTCTCGGGCATCGGCCGGCGTTGAAGAGATCTTAATTAAAGCAATAATTTCATCGATATTGGCCAACGCAATAGAGAAGCCTTCCAGGGTATGAGCACGCTCACGAGCTTTGCGCAGTAAATAGATTGTTCTGCGCGTCACCACCTCTCGACGATGACGAACAAATGCCTCTAGCATTTGTTTGAGGTTAAGGATTTTTGGCTGACCATCCACCAGTGCAACCACGTTAATCCCAAAGACGCCTTGCATTTGAGTCTGCGAATAGAGGTTATTAAGTACAACTTCACCCACCTCACCGCGCTTGAGCTCTATAACAATCCGTAAGCCATCTTTATCAGACTCATCACGTAACTCGGAGATACCCTCCAGCTTCTTCTCCTTAACCAATTCAGCAATACGCTCTATCAGACGCGCTTTGTTTAACTGATAGGGGATTTCAGAAACAATAATTGTTTCACGACGGGTTTTTTCATCGATCTCAATCTCAGCACGAGATCGCATGTAAATGCGTCCTCGCCCTGTTCGGTAAGCTTGAACAATCCCAGCCTTACCATTGATAATCGCACCAGTGGGGAAGTCTGGGCCCGGAATATACTCCATTAACTCATCGACGGTTATTTCGCTATTGTCGATCAGAGCTAAGCAGCCTTTAACCACCTCAGTAAGGTTATGCGGTGGTATATTGGTCGCCATTCCAACGGCAATACCCGAGGAACCATTGACCAGTAAATTGGGAACGCGCGTTGGCATAACAACGGGAATTTGTTCAGTCTCGTCATAGTTGGGTGCAAAGTCGACCGTATCTTTCTCCAGATCCTCGAGCAAAGCATGAGCGATTTTAGTCATACGGATTTCTGTATAACGCATTGCAGCTGCTCGGTCACCATCTACCGAACCGAAGTTCCCTTGACCATCAACCAGCATATAGCGCAATGAGAACGGCTGCGCCATCCTAACGATCGTTTCATACACTGCTGAATCGCCATGCGGATGGTATTTACCAATCACATCACCGACCACCCGGGCAGACTTCTTATACGCCTTATTCCAGTCATTATTGAGCTCGCTCATCGCAAACAAAACTCGTCTATGCACAGGCTTGAGGCCGTCACGCACATCCGGCAAGGCTCTGCCAACGATGACACTCATCGCATAATCTAAATAGGATTGCTTGAGCTCGTCTTCAATATTAACTGGAACAATTTCTTTGGCTAAATCACCCATAATTTATTGTTATTTCCTAAATTGTTGGAATCCTCTGGATGGCCGCACACACGGGCGGAGCCACTCCAAAAAAAGCTCAGGTGTCGTCCCGCTAAACACCCCCATTAAGTATCGTAATTTTAACATAGTCGGGCATCAAAATGTGTCTTTTATTCACGCTATGACAGATAACCGAGAGAAAACCTAGGTATACTCATGTTGAACATCTAAGGAGCTCCGATGACAATAAAAAAAATAGATCTGCTCATTAATTGTCAGTGGATTATTCCTATCATCCCCAGAGACAGTATGCTCAAAGACTGCACAATTGCGGTCGATGCAGGACGCATTATTGGTATATTTCCCCAGCGTGAGGCGGCAAAGAAATTCACAGCTGCCAAGGTCGAGCAAATGGACCATCATGTGGTTATGCCAGGTCTCATTAACAGTCACGGCCATGCAGCAATGACGCTACTGCGAGGCTATGCTGATGATCTGTCCCTTAAACCTTGGCTAGAGGATCATATTTGGCCGGCAGAGGCGCAATTCTTAAGCGAGCAGTTCGTTGCTGACGGCACGCAACTTGCAGTTGCGGAAATGATCAAAAGCGGCACAACATGCTTTGCCGATATGTACTTTTTTCACGAAGCCATAGCCAACCAAGTGCGTAGCGCGGGTCTTCGTAGTCAAATTGGCTTTACTGTGCTCGATTTTGCCACCCCCTATGGCAGGGATGCAGACGACTACATTCACAAAGGTTTAGCGCTCAGGGACAGCCTTAAGGATCAGCCACTGATTAAGATTGCCTGCGCCCCTCATGCCCCATACTCCGTATCAGACCAAACATTGAGAATATTAGCGACCTACGCAAATGAACTGGATATGGCAATTCATATTCACTGCCATGAAACTGCCAATGAAGTCGCTGAATCATTAGACAAACATGGCTGCAGACCGCTTGAGCGACTCAACAATCTAGGTGTATTACTACCCCAAACTCAACTGGTTCACATGACTCAAATTATCAATGAGGATATCGCGCTGGTGCGTGATCATGGCTGTCATATTATGCATTGTCCCCAGTCCAACCTTAAATTGGCCAGTGGTTTTTGCCCGATAACAGAGTTTATGGCAAATGGCGTCAACGTTTCACTGGGTACTGACAGCGCCGCCAGTAATAACGACCTGGATTTATTTTCCGAAATGCAGACAGCAACTCTACTGGCCAAAGGGGTTTCTGGGGACGCGGCCAGCCTAGATGCCCATGCTGCCCTACGAATGGCCACCATTAATGGGGCCGCCGCACTTGGCTGGGACAATGAGATTGGAAGCTTGGAACCCGGCAAATACGCAGATCTTATCGCCATTAAAATTGATTCTATTAGCCAGCAACCACTGTATAATCCCGCCTCTCAATTGGTTTACACTAATGCTGGCAGTCAGGTGTCTCACAGCTGGGTTGCAGGGAAGAAACTATTGGATAACCGTCAGCTCTGCAGTATTGATGAGCATGGCTTGATCCAGAAGACCGAGCAGTGGCGTAACAGAATTCAGGCCACATGAGGCCTAGTTAAATAACCGGCTATCCAAGGCAAACTATGAGCAAGAATATTGATCCCAAAGAAATTCATAAATTCGAAGCACTCGCCAGCCGCTGGTGGGATCGCAATAGTGAGTTCAAACCGCTTCATGACATTAATCCCCTGCGCGCCAACTGGATTGATCAGCGCGCTGAAGTGGCTGAAAAGTGTTTATTAGATGTTGGCTGCGGCGGCGGAATTCTCTGTGAAGCAATGGCACAAAGGGGTGCGAAGGTAACTGGTATTGACATGGGTGAGGCGCCTTTAGCAGTGGGTAATTTGCACAAGCTCGAATCTGGCGTTGAGGTCGACTACATCAAATCCACCGCCGAAGATTTTGCTGAAAGTCACGCTGAAGTATTCGACACCGTTACCTGCCTAGAGATGCTTGAGCATGTTCCAGATCCTAGCTCTGTGGTGAAAGCCTGTGCTGCCATGACCAAGCCCGGCGGCACCGTGGTCTTCTCAACCATTAATCGGAATCCGAAATCGTATTTACTGGCTATTATTGGCGTAGAGTACGTCTTGCGAATGCTTCCAAAAGGTACTCATGAGTTTTCTAAATTTATTCGCCCCTCTGAGTTAGGACAATGGGCCCGCGAAGCCGGCCTAGAGATCACTGAGATGACTGGCTTGCTCTATAACCCACTGACCAAAACATATAAACTCAGCCAAAATGATGTCGA
>CAJWFB010000057.1 GCA_913031645.1 uncultured Cellvibrionales bacterium | reverse complement strand
TTCTAATCGGGCCCCGCGTCCAAGTAGGTCTCGGCGCTTCAACATCGGGTGCTTCTAGCAATTATATTAAAGACTTAATTAACTACTGGGCGCCAGGGGAATTGCCAACACAATAGAATTATTGGCTATCAACGGTAAAAGGCGGCTTAGATAAGTCGCCTTTTTTATACCATTGGATTATGGCGGGTAATTGAAAATGTCCTTATGAACAGCCCGTCGGAGTAGCAAGCTTAAGGTAACCGTGTATAACTAGGATAATTTTTGTCGCCGAGGTGACAGCTAAATGTGAGTAGAGCCTGTTTAATGCAGGCTTAAAGAACAAAATAATTTAATCAAAGGGGATTAGTCATTATGCACTCGGCACCACTATCGTTCGCAGAGCAAAAATTGAATGAGTTAAATGATCAGAATTTTATCAGCTTGGTCGATGCCTTTAATCAGGCCTGCGAGGCCTTTGTCGATCGCCCGGCATTCACGTGTATCGGTCAAGTGTTAAGCTTTACCGACATCGAGGTTCAAAGTCGCCACTTTGGTGCTTTTTTGACGGGGTCATGTGGTCTTATGAAGGGTGACCGTATTGCTGTTCAGTTACCCAATTTAAACCAGTTTCCAATCGTTGTTTGGGGCGCGTTGCGAGCGGGATTGACCGTTGTTAATACTAATCCAATGTATACCGCACGAGAACAGCTTCATCAGTTCAATGATTCTGGTGCCAAGGCATTGGTTGTGCTTTCTGATTTATTGCCGATTACTGAGCAGGTAGCGCCCAATACCGCTATTGAGACGATTATTGTCACTAGCGCCATTGATCTATTGCAAGCACAGCCAACACCTAAATCGGCTTTGAATAATCTTATTAGCTTGCCTGAAGCCTTGGCGCTTGGCGCTGATTTAGCATTGCCGAGCATAGAGTTGAGTATGGATGACCTCGCGGTATTGCAGTATACCGGTGGGACCACAGGGCCAGCGAAGGGTGCAGTATTGACCCATGGTAATGTGTTCGCTGGTATGCGCATGTCGAAACTGAGTTGGTCAATGGAGGCGGATGAGGACGAAATCTTAATAGCTCCCATGCCGCTGTATCACATTTTCGGTTTTACAATGAATCTCATTGGTGGTTTTGTTTACGGCAGTCACTCAGTACTGGTACCTGATCCAAGAGATATCAACACACTAGTTGGGCTTCTCAAGCAATACAGGTTCACCGCCATGGCCAGTGTCAACACACTGTTGCAAGGTTTGATGATGCATCCAGAGTTCGATCAGATTGATTTCTCTAGAGTGAAGGGGGTTATAGCGGGTGGTACAGCATTGGTTAAGGAAATTGCCGATGAATGGCAATCACGTACAGGCTCGCAAATTTTTGAAGGTTATGGACTGTCTGAGACCACTGCAGTATTAACCTGCAACACACCAGATAATAATCGACTCGGCACCGTAGGTATCGCTATGGTTGCTCAGGAAATAAAGTTGATTGATGATCAGGGCAATACCACGCCCAACGGAGAGAGAGGTGAGATTTGCGTGCGCGGTGCTCAGGTGATGCAGGGTTACTGGCAGCGCCCAGAGGCTACAGCGGAGGCAATCGACCCAGAGGGCTGGTTCCGCACTGGGGATATTGGCATTATGAGTGATGATGGTTTTGTTAGCATCGTCGATCGACTGAAGGATATGGTACTAGTCTCTGGCTTTAATGTTTACCCTAATGAAATTGAAGACGTCGTGTACAGTCACCCTGATATTATTGAATGCGCTGTAGTGGGCGTTCCTGATGCGAAAACGGGCGAAGCGGTCAAATTGTTTGCTGTATCAACTAATCCAGACTTAACCGAGCAGGCTTTGGTGGTTTTTTGTCGTGAGCAGTTGACGGCCTACAAAGTGCCACGTTTGATAGAATTTAGGGATGATCTACCGAAATCACCGGTAGGCAAAATTTTGAGGCGAGAACTCCGTGACCAATAATAACCAAGGAGCAGAGCAGGGCACTCACTTTGTCCAGTCCAACGGAATTCGTATGGCCTATCAAGCGTTTGGTGATGCGGATGCGCCGACCATACTGCTGGTTGCTGGTCTCTATAATCAGTTGATACGCTGGCCGTTAGAGTTCTGCGAGTTGCTGGTAGCACGCGGCTTTAGGGTTATTCGCTTTGACAACCGTGACATTGGATTGAGTGACAAAATGGAGGGTGAGGTTGCCCCGAGTTTTCTGCGACTAGCGCTTCATTCATGGTTTGGACTACCGGTGAAAGTCCCCTACAGTTTGGACGATATGGCAGCAGATACAGTTGGTTTGCTCGACGCTCTAGATATTAAGGCAGTGCATATCGTTGGCATGTCTATGGGTGGAATGATTAGTCAGCTGGTTGCGGGGCTCTATCCGACTAGAGTACTTTCACTGACTTCTATCATGTCGAAAACTGGCGCCTTCGGGAAAGGCACAGCCTCCCTTTCTGTGGCCAGGCAGATGGTAAAACCCATTCCCAAAGGAACCTCCGCTTTGGATAACTCGGTGATGACGCGGCAGATGTTCGGTAGCCCAGCCTACCCAGAATCAGATGAGGAGATTGCCATAGCGGTTAAGTCTGAATTTAAACGGTCTAACAATCCGGCCGGTTACCTGCGTCAAATGGCGGCGATTCGCTCGGCTCCGAGTCGCAATAAATTACTTAACGGCCTTAAAATACCAGTGCTAATTATTCATGGAAACCAAGACACATTGGTTGATGTGAGCGGAGGCATAGAGACAAAAAAACAGATACCTCATGCCAAGCTGGTTCGTTTTGAAGGCATGGGCCATACGCTCCCACAGCCGTTGCTAGCTGAGTTTGCCGATCTGATTCAACAAACCGCAGATTCAGCAGAGACTTCGAGTCCTTCATCTCAATCCTAAACCTTTGATCGTCTTGGCCGCGTCGTCAAACATACCAAATTGTCACATTTGACGACGCAAAGCTAGATTGACTATTGGCTAATAGATATTGAAATTTTACCAAAGTGTTTGTTGTCAATTTGATGCTGAAAGGCATCAGCTAATTGAGCTAAATCGAAGGTATCACTGATGATAGGCCGAATAGATACGGAGTCTAAATAGTCGAGCATAGCGAGTTGCGTTTGCTGATTGGCCATAGCAACGCCACTCAAACGAATCTGTTTCATGAAGATGCGTGGAAGAATAATTTCACTTACCGATGGCCCACTCAAAACACCGATGAGTGCAATGTGACCCCCTAGCTTTACGGCACGAACTGATTCTCCAAATGTACCACCGCCACCCACTTCAATAACGTGATCAACGCCTAATCCGCCGGTCTTAGCGAGTACTGCTTTACCCCACTGCGGCTCATCTTTGTAGTTAATAACCTCATCGGCACCCAACGCCAGCAATTTTTTAAGTTTTTCATCAGACGAGGAGGTGGCAATAACTTTTGCGCCCATAGACTTTGCCAGTTGCAGTGCGAAAATCGATACGCCACCGGTACCCTGCACCAGGACCGTCTCGCCGGCTTGCAGGTTGCCATCGTTGACTAAAGCGCGCCATGCGGTTAACCCGGCGCAAGGTAATGTAGCGGCCTCAGCCATAGTCCAGTCCTTTGGAGTGCGGGTTATAGATTTTTCAGATATGGCGATATATTCGGTTGAGTAGCCGTCTTCGTTATCACCAATGAAACTCAGCAAATGATACTGTGGTGGTCCTTCAAGCCAGTTGGGGTAACAGCAACTCATGACCGAATCACCGATGCTCCAAAGGGATACATCCTCACCGACGGCAATGATTTCTCCGGCACAATCAGACAGCATCACACGGCCGTCTTCAGTTGGAATTTGACCAAGAGCAACCAGTAGATCATGGTAATTAAGGCTACTTGCAGCCACTTTAATGATTACCTGACCTGCTTTGGCGATGGGCTTGTCGACCTCAACCACGTTTAAGTTGTTCAGTCCTCCGGGACTGGCTAATTTTATTTGTCTCATGGGCGTGAACCTTTAAATCTTTGTGATAACAGCGGAGTTAAATTTTCACATTTTATGAGCGCGGATACAAAGTAATAATCCATGTAATCAGGATATTTTAGGTGTGATGGCGATTTTAAGAGGCCAGAGAGGCGCACAGGGGTGGTAAATAGATAAAGACTACGAATACGTTACCGATTGATCTGCATAAGGAGAGGTCCCCAATAGCATCGTCACTAGCATATCAGCATGCGTTTCTATGACATCCTTTTGGCGACAGTCAAAGTCAAACAGGAGTAAACACTCATGTTCAAATGAAAATATAGTAGCGCTACTACTCAGCATTACGTAATACCAGTGTGCAAATTCACGAGACGTTAAGTTGAGCGCTTTTGATACATACTTTTCCAGATAGATACTTCCGGGTTTAATATGTTCGTTGACTAGGTACTCGATGCGCCAAGATTTTTGACGGGCCTCTTGGGCCATCAGCCGATTTATTTCGGGGTATTGAGCGGCCATGCGTACATGGAAGCGGATTATCATCGCCACACCCTCGCGCTTGGACATGTCTGGTAATAGTGTGGCATGCATTTTTCGTTGCTCGGTTATCTGGTTAAATATATTGTCGGCAACGGCTTTCCAGAAATTTTCTTTGTTACCAAAATGATAAACGAGCATCCCGCGCTTTACTTTCGATGCGATTTCTACGTCGCGGACCCGAGTAGCAGCAAAGCCAATTTCTGCGAACATGGGTGTGGCGGCTCTGATCATGCTGGCACGAGCAAATTCAGTTCTAGCCTGCGTTCGACGAGCACGCCTAATGGGGGTTGTGACTGTTTCTTCAATATCTATGGTCATAGTGCTAACTAAACATGATGGCCTCTCTAATAATATAGTAAAGCATAGCTACCTCTGCAGATTAATATCAAATTGATCTATAGTTATGCATATATTGACCGCCAAATGCGAGGCTTGTGTCATCGCATTTTTAAATCAGTTATCTAATGAACAAATCTCAGGGATGATTAAAGTGAACCGTTTGCCATTCAGTATTCAACGTAAAACGCAGTGATTGAATCGAGCCCAACCCTTCAAAATTGACTAGATTAGTCTGCCTCTTCCATACCGACTGCAGTGCATTGGCAAACACTTGGATCTGCGGAGTTGAGGGGGGTAGAGGCGCCTCCTGGTAGACCCAGAAAAACTTACCGTCGACTTCATGGCCGACGTAGCTGAGCGCGATAGGGTGTTTGTCGCTAATCCGCAGGGAGAAGTGACCTTGAATATAATCACTAAAGCGGGTCTGCGTAAGGGGGTCATTCATTATGTCAGTTTTACCGCCAAACAACTGGGTTAGCGCATGTTCCGCATCATGTATGTTGAATCGATGGCTAATCTCTAACAGACCACTGTTTTTGTTGGCCAACACGACCGTGATACTGGATTTTTGCTCGTGCGCACCCACATTGCCACTAAGTATGACTAAGACGGCAATATAGATGGCAGGCAACAGGTTAGGCATAAAATTCACTTTTTCTTGGGTTTTACCTTCGGCTCTTCAAGCTCAGTTTTGATGTCATGCATGATGTCTCTGCGCACCTTGTCGGTACTCTTTTTGGATTTGTAGGCATTAATTCGCGAGGGAATAATCTTGCGGGGGTAGTGGTTGTTATGGACGTTGACATCTGCTGTCTCCCAACCAGCGTCAACGGTGACAGAACTAAGTGTGGTGTCGGTAACAATTAGCTTTTTCACTTGATGAGGCGCTCTACGCCATATCTCAGCGGGTATATAACGCTCTTCTACATCTCCGTTCTCATAGGTAAGCTGTAGCAGTATCGGCATTACTAGGCCGCCTAAATTAGAGAATTCTAAGACGTAGTAATGCTTGTCCTCTTTGACGGCTCTCAACAATGCCGTGCGCTCCCAGAGCTCAAGATCAGCAAGCATTTGCTGATACTCATTGCGCTCTTTATTCGTCACGGTGAAGCGGTCATTCTGGTCATAGAAGTCGCTGACATCAGCGTTCTTATCACGCCACAAAACACTACCCTCAGCTTTGTTACGCTCTACAAATAATGATGACGGTTTGTCAGCTTCATCTTTGCGTTGGCGCGCGAAGTCAATGTCGGGGTCTTTAGTATCCAATCGAAGCTCTGATACCTTATCAATGGAGATATCAACATGATCAGTGGTATAGAACCAGCCGTGCCAAAACCAATCGAGGTCAACGCCGGAGGCTTCTTCCATGGTGCGGAAAAAATCCGATGGCGTAGGGCGTTTATATTTCCAGCGCTGTGAATATTCCTTAAAGGCAAAATCAAACAACTCGCGACCCATGATGACCTCGCGCAGTATATTTAGTGCCACAGCCGGTTTTGTGTAGGCATTGGGGCCGAGGCGAAGCACACTATCTGATTGGGTCATAATAGGTACTTGAACAGTAGACTTCATGTAATCCACCACGTCTCGAGGCTCGACACCCCAGGGTATCATCGGGTCCCATTCTCGACTGGCAACGCCATCCAAAAAGCTATTTAGCCCTTCGTCCATCCATGTCCACTGGCGTTCGTCTGAATTAACGATCATTGGAAAATAGATGTGACCAATTTCGTGAATGACGACACCGATTAAAAAGCGCTTTTCGGCTTGAGTGTAAGTTCTTGAGCCATCTTCATGCCAAGTCGTTCTTGGACCATTGAAGGTGATCATGGGATATTCCATGCCGCCGACAGGGCCGTTGACACTTTGAGCCACCGGGTAGGGGTAATCAAAAGAATAGCGTGAGTAAACTTCCATCGTGTGGATAACAGACTCTGTTGAATATTTCGACCACAAATCACCACCTTCTTTAGGGAAAAAAGACATCGCCATGACTAAGGGTTGGTCGTCACCTCCCTGTTGATAGCCTTTGGCATCCCACATGAATTTACGTGATGAGGACCAGGCAAAATCTCTGACATTTTCCGCTTTAAATCGCCAAGTTTGGCTATTGACACTGGCCGTTTTTTCTTTTTCTAGCGCTTCTTCAGCAGTGACGATATAAATCGGACGCTCTGCGTCTTTGGCTGTAATTAAACGCTCTCGCTGCTGTTTGCTAAGCACTTTCTTGGGATTTTGTAATACACCTGTCGCTGAGACGATATGATCATCGGGTACGGTTAGACTGACATCATAATCACCAAATTCAAGGGTGAATTCGCCACGACCTAAAAATTCTTTGTTGTGCCAAGCTTCATAGTCGGAATAGGCAGCCACGCGAGGAAACCACTGAGCTAATAAGAATATATCGTTACCGCCTTCGCGTTCATCATCTGGGAAATGTTCATAGCCGGCTCTTGCCGATACCGCATCTTCTTCAAGGATATTGAATTGATAGTCCATCTTAATCGATGTAGTTTGCCCAGGTTTCAGGGAACTCGGTAAATCAATACGCATTTGTGCGCCAACCACGATATGTGGCAACGGCTTGTTATTACTATCTCGTACGTCACTGATTTCATAACCTGGTTTGTTATCAGCGTAGTACTGTTGTCGTCTCAGCTCACCGAAGCTAATGCCAGCAGGGGCGTCACCATTATTCGATTTAGTCCCAGGTCCGCGACGACCAATTCCAGCGAAATCACCGGACATTTCCGCCATTGAATCTGCTTTGAAGCGATTTTGCTCCAGCTGTAACCACAGGTATTTCAGAGTCTCGGGAGAATTATTGGTGTAGCTGATCTCTTGGCTTGCGCTGAGATGACGTTTAGTTTCATCGAGGACCGCAGTAATTTTATAGTCCACCTGCTGCTGCCAATAATCGCGGCCAGGTTCACCGGACGCAGATCGATACCGATTTGGGGTAGGCAATATTTCTTCTAATTGACGAAACTTATCGACAAAGTCGCCTTTAGACTGGTTCACAGCGCCCGCATGTATTGTTGAAGAAATGAGTGCGAGCGTGAGTAGTACTAGTGTGTGACGCAAAATTAATTCCTCTTTGTGTAGTTCAGCATTATTTTAGACTGATCTATGCTTTACCGTATACCTAATTTGGTTTAATTGGCACTATGCAATGCATCATTAAGTTCGACAGCAGTCTTATTGGTGAGGCACTCAACCGTTCCAGTGATGGAGTTCCGTCGGAAGAGGAGATCACTCTGTCCTGATAGGTCTCGGGCTTTCGCTTTTCCGCTGACTTCTCTGTGGTCATCCAACATGGTGACAATGGTACCGCCAGTAACATAGAGGCCCGCTTCAATGGTACAGCGATCTCCGAGAGATATTCCGGCACCCGCATTAGCACCAAGTAAACATTTGTCACCTAATGAAATAACCTCCTTACCACCGCCTGAAAGAGTACCCATGATGGATGCGCCACCGCCAATATCTGAGCCAGCGCCACAGAATACGCCCGCAGAAATTCGTCCTTCAACCATGTTGGGCCCCTGAGTGCCGGCGTTAAAGTTAATGAAGCCCTCATGCATGACGGTAGTACCTTCACCAACATAAGCGCCCAACCTGACTCGGCTGGTGTCAGCAATGCGAACTCCAGTTGGCACAATGTAGTCGACCATTTTTGGAAACTTGTCCACACAGTCTACCTGTATTGGCTTGCCCGCTATACGCGCGGCTAAGGCTCGATCAGGAAGCTCCCGAATATCTATGGCACCGACGTTGGTCCATGCCACATTTTTCAGCACGCCAAAAATACCTGAAATATTGGTTTGATGTGGTTTGACCAAACGGTGCGACAATAAATGGAGCTTGAGATAGCTTTGCGGCACTGACACTGGTGCTGCATCGCTAGACAGCATTACAGCGACTATCGGTTTTTCTGAAGTATTCAGTGCGGAGACAGTCTCAACTAGTTGCTTATAGCCGTTTTGAGCTAGAGCGCTGGTGAGTGAGGCAAGCTGTTGACTCGATGGCTCTATATCACCGTTGTTTAATTCGAGACTTGAGGTAAGAATGGCCGCTAAGTCATTGTCTGGATTGAGCATTGGCGTAGGGTAAAAAACCTCCAGCCATTCGTCAGCGGTGTTTTTAGTGCCAATTCCAATGCCAAACGCGTAAAGATTGTTCATAAGATCTTAATTTTCCTAATCGTTTTACTTAAATATTGAGTGGTAGTGCTCAGGCTTAAAACCAATCGTAATAATGCCGTTGTTATCAAGAACGGGGCGTTTAATCATGGCAGGATTAGCCAGTAAAAGTTCAGCTACATTATAACAGGTGGTGCTTTGCTGAATACTAAGATCGAGCTTGCGCCAGGTGGTGCCGCGACGATTCAACACTGTTTCCCAGCCTGCGCTGTTAATCCATTGCTCTATTTGATCAATGGTTAGGCCATCAGCCCTTACATCGTGAAAGTCATACTCAATTTCTTGTTCATTTAACCAATGGCGGGCTTTTTTTACGGTATCGCAATTTTTGATACCAAATAG
>CAJWFB010000056.1 GCA_913031645.1 uncultured Cellvibrionales bacterium | reverse complement strand
TTGCACTCATGATAGAAGCGGCCAATTCAGGAAGGCTGGTGCCAATAGCGACCACCGTTAAACCTATAATAAGGTCACTAATTCCAAAATGAAGAGCGATCGACTTAGCCCCCCAAACGGTGACCTCTGCGCCGACTAGAAGTGCACCCAGCCCAATGAAAAGCCAGATGCTAGCGGTCTTCAGACTAAGATTAGTTCCCAAGTCGCCGTGGTCAGTAACTTCTGAATCAGGATGACTCTTTTTGTACCTTACCACCATGATAAGCAAGGGAATGACTAGCAGGCCCAGAGCGAGGCTCTCCATGCGATTTAGTTGGCCGTCATAGAGACATAATCCAGCCAGTGCTGTAATTAGTAAGAGTACTGGGCTCTCCTCATACAATAGGTGCTTTTGAACGGGAATGGGTGCGACTAAGGCAGTAATGCCCAAGACTAGCCCGATATTGGCAAGGTTTGATCCGATCGCGTTACCCACAGCGAGCCCACCAGCATTTTTCAATGCAGCATTTATTGACACAATTATTTCCGGCGCGGAAGTGCCAATTGAAACGACAGTCAATCCAATGACTAGCGAAGATATACCAAGACTGCGTGCTATGCCAACACTGCCGCTGACAAACTTGTCCGCACCCCATATTAGGCCCCACAGGCCCGCAATTAAAGCGATAATAGGGATAAAAAGTACTGGCATGAGATCTCCAAAGATCGTGTGCATTGTATTTATTCGATTACCTGAGAATGGTATAGTGCGCGGCTGGAAAAGTATGCAGTGTATCAGCAGAAACTTTTTATACTAGCCAATAGCGATACAACAGCGATAGAGGCCGCGTTAAAGGATTAACCGAGGGAGAAAAATTATGATGAGATTAGGTCTTTTTATTACCATTATATGCTTGGCTTTTGGGCTAGGTTCACTGGCGTCCGCTCAATCCTCCAGTGGAGTTGTTAACAGCCAACAAAATCCATTTGAGAATATTGAAGCGATGACGGGGAGGTTGCTGATAATTATTGATGAACATAAGGACGGTTATCCTGCTAACGAAGACGCTTACTTTGAAGCGCTCAATACGCTGATGACGGGATTTGTTGATTTTGATTTTGTGGCAAAAAAAGTAATGGGTAGATATGCCAAGTCATCATCAAAAGAGCAGAGAGTTCGATTTGAGACAGCTTTTCGCCAGGGTTTAGTAGAAACCTACGGACGCGGATTGATGAGTTATGGCAATGAAAAAATTGTACTCATTAATAAACAAGCTTTGGCTGAAAAGCAGAGAAGAGTGATAGCCAAACAAGAAATTCGTAGCGAAGCTGCTGTGTATCCACTCCAGTATTTGATGTATCAGAAAAAAGCCACTGGAGAGTGGAATGTTGTCAACGTGACACTAAACGGTATAGATTTAAGTAAAACATTTGCTAGCCAGTTCTTGAATGCATCACGAAAATCATCGGGTAACATCGATCAAGTCATCGAAAACTGGCTGTCAGGGCCTAAATAAAATATGCGATAAAGCACCTTAAGTGAGAAAAAATGAACGCTGAAGACGTTAAACTCCATTTAGAAAACACACTGCCAGACTGCCTTATCCAAGTGGAGAATCAAGGCAATCACTTTAATGTCGTGGCTATCGGCGACCTTTTCGACGGAAAACGAGCGGTGCAACGTCAGCAACTTGTGTACAAGGCTTTAAATGAGCAAATTTCATCGGGCAACATACACGCCGTGACGATGAAGTTATTTACTCAGCAGGAATGGAAACAGCGCCCCGAGTAGTGGCCGAGAGGCCAAGATTAGAGGTTTCTAAATTATTTCATTTCTATACAATTTTTTATTGAAGGGTATCCGATGGATAAACTGATTATTCAAGGCGCCGGTCCGCTCAGAGGTGAAGTTTTAATCTCGGGGTCTAAAAATGCGGCTCTCCCTATTTTGTCTGGATCACTATTATGTGACGGTCTAGTGACGATTTCTAATTTGCCTCACTTGCAAGATGTAACCACAACTATCGAATTATTAGGGACCCTTGGGGTCAGCCTCAGTATTAATGAGAAAATGTCTCTAGAGGTTGATAATTCTACCCTAAATAGCATCACAGCACCGTATGATCTCGTTAAGACAATGCGCGCCTCGATTTTGGTCTTGGGCCCATTGTTAGCTCGCTATGGTGAAGCCAACGTGTCTTTCCCGGGCGGGTGTGCTATCGGTAGTCGTCCCGTCGATCTCCATTTGCGTGGGTTCGAAGCTATGGGAGCAAAAATAGAAGTTGATAAAGGCTATATCAAGGCTACCTGCGATGGGCGTCTAAAGGGAACCCGTATTTTGATGGATCTGGTATCGGTGGGGGCCACTGAGAATTTAATGATGGCAGCTGTATTAGCAGAGGGGACCACCACTATAGACAATGCAGCTCGAGAGCCTGAAATCGTTGATTTAGCCAATTGCTTAAATACCTGGGGTGCCAAGATTGTCGGTGCTGGTACCAGCACGTTGGTCATTGAGGGTGTCGACAAGCTTAGCGGTGGTGCGTTTAGGGTGATGCCTGACCGTATTGAGACAGGTACTTATCTGGCTGCCGCGGCAGCGACCGGAGGTAAAGTGAAGGTTAAGCAAACAGACCCATCGACGTTAGAAGCGGTGTTGCTGAAGTTAGAAGAGACAGGAGCAATGATAACGGTAGGGGACGATTGGATTGAATTAGATATGCAGGGGCGTCGAGCAAAAGCCGTTAGCCTTAAAACTGCACCCTACCCAGCATTTCCTACTGACATGCAAGCCCAACTCACCGCGGTTAATGCAGTGGCGGAAGGGTCTGGTGTTATTACTGAAACGATTTTTGAAAATCGCTTGATGCAGGTCCAAGAGTTAAATCGGATGGGCGCTAAAATTGTTGTCGAGGGTAATTCTGCTATTGTTTCGGGGGTAGAAAAATTAACCGGTGCTCAGGTCATGGCCTCAGATCTTAGAGCATCAGCAGCTTTGGTGATTGCGGGCATGGTTGCCGAGGGAGAAACTATCGTTGATCGAATTTATCATATTGATCGAGGATATGAGTGCATTGAAGAAAAACTGAGGCAACTAGGTGCGAAGATAAAGCGTACGCCTAATTAATAAAAATAGTATCTGACCCCTAACCAATTTAAGTGAGTTAAATAAAAAGCCATGACACAGATTACCTTAGCCCTTACTAAAGGGCGTATTCTAAAGGAGACCTTGCCGCTCTTAGAGGAAGCAGGAATTGTGCCTACGGAAGATATTTTTTCGAGCCGAAAGCTAGTATTCCCAACAAATCGTCCAGGATTGCGGCTGATAATTTTACGCGGTTCGGATGTGCCCACCTACGTTCAATTTGGGGCTGCTGACATAGGTATTGCAGGCAAAGACGTTTTACTCGAGCATCAGGGTGACGGCTACTATGAGCCCTTAGATCTTGGTATTGCTCAATGTAAACTTATGACAGCAGTGCCTGTGGGATCCTCAGTTCAGAAAGGTCGACTGCGAGTGGCGACAAAATATATTAATGTCGCGCGCCAGTTTTATGCGGAACAGGGTAGGCAGGCAGATCTGATTAAATTGTTTGGTGCTATGGAGCTTGCTCCTATCTTGGATTTGGCACATGAGATTGTTGATATCGTCGATACTGGCAATACGCTCAGGGCCAATGGCTTGGAAGCACGAGATGAAATAGCCGATATTAGCGCTCGATTGATCGTAAATAAAGCAGCTATGAAGACCAAATTCAGTGAGCTTCAGTCGACAGTCGATGCGCTCACTCGAGTCGTTATGAAATGAATAGTTCCAATAATACGCAACGCTGTGCCATCTCAAGGTTAAACGCCAGCGAGAGTAATTTCTCAGAGGCATTGGCTACCTTGATCACTTGGGACTCCGTTTCTAATGCTGCGGTAGAGGACGTTGTCCGTAAAATTATCAGTGAGATCCGTAGTCATGGTGATACAGCATTACTGCAATATACCAATCGCTTTGATCGGCGAACCTGTGCTGATGTTGAGGCGTTGTGCATTGCTCCTGAAGAAATGCATCAGGCTTTAAAGTCTATTGATGAAGACACTCGCCAGGCATTGTTGGAAGCCGCTAAGCGCATTGAAGATTATCATCGCCACCAGGTACAAGAATCCTGGCAATATCAGGAAGCCAACGGCACCCTGCTAGGTCAGCAAATAACCCCTATAGAGCGAGTAGGTATTTATGTGCCTGGCGGAAAGGCAAGTTATCCTTCATCGGTTTTAATGAATGCTATACCCGCCCGGGTTGCCGGTGTTGATGAAATAATCATGGTAGTTCCGGCGCCAGATGGCGATCTAAACCCTGTCGTACTGGCTGCCGCGGCTATCGCTGGTGTTGATAAGGTAATCACCATTGGCGGAGCTCAGGCAGTCGCTGCCCTAGCTTACGGTACCCAAAGCGTTCCCAAAGTAGACAAAATTGTTGGGCCGGGCAATATATACGTCGCCACGGCTAAGCGTTTTGTTTTCGGTACTGTGGGGCTAGATATGGTTGCTGGTCCCAGCGAAATTTTAGTTATTTGCGATGGTGGCACCGACCCTGATTGGGTAGCAATGGATCTGTTTTCTCAGGCCGAGCATGACGAGGAAGCTCAGTCGATTTTGCTTGCCTGGGATGTTGAATTTTTAGACGCGGTGCATGCAAGTATGACGCGATTACTGCCAGAAATGGAGCGCAGTGAGATTATTGCTAAGTCATTAGCCAGTCGTGGCGCACTCATTCAGGTTGCCGATGCCGAACAGGCAGCGGAAATATCGAATCGTATTGCGCCGGAGCATTTGGAATTATCCGTGGCAGATCCACAAGCATGGCTGCCCAAAATTCGTAATGCAGGAGCTATTTTCATGGGACGCCACACGTCGGAGGCACTGGGTGACTATTGTGCAGGCCCCAACCATGTATTACCCACATCAGCCACATCACGCTTTTCTTCGCCGTTGGGCGTTTATGATTTTCAAAAACGAAGCTCTATTGTGTACTGTTCAGAGCAAGGTGCTTCTGACTTGGGTAAAATAGCGTCAGTGTTGGGTCGTGCAGAATCGCTGACGGCCCATGCAAGGGCAGCTGAATACCGAATTAAAGATTAAAATTAGGCGCACTAAAAGGCAATTCAATGAGTAAATACTGGAGTGATTTAGTCACACAACTGCAACCCTATACCCCAGGTGAGCAGCCGAGCATGACTAATATTACTAAGTTAAATACCAACGAAAATCCCTTTGGCCCTTCGCCATTGGTGCTGTCGGCTATGGCATCAATCTTAAATCAAGATCTGCGTCTGTACCCGCCTCCTGGTGCAGATGGCCTCAAAGAAGCTGTTGCCAAATACTATAATCTCAATGCCAATCAGGTATTTCTCGGCAATGGATCTGATGAAGTTCTAGCGCACGTTTTTAATGGTTTATTAAAGCAATCAGAGCCACTACTGTTTCCAGATATAAGCTACAGCTTTTACCCAGTTTTTTGTAAGCTTTATGATATTAACTATAAAAAAATCCCGTTGACCGATGATCTGTCACTGGATTTAGAGAACTATAAACGTCCAAATGGCGGTATTATTTTCCCAAATCCCAATGCTCCTACAGGCAGAGTGCTGCCGTTAAAAGCCATAGAGCAGCTGTTAAAACGAAATCAGCACTCGGTGGTAGTGGTCGATGAAGCCTACATTGACTTTGGCGGTCAATCGGCGGTGGCTTTGATCAATCAATATGACAATTTGATCGTTGTCCAAACCATGTCCAAAGCACGAAGTTTGGCTGGCATGCGCATTGGTTACGCACTTGGCTCTGCACAGTTAATTGAAGGGCTTGAGCGGGTTAAAAACAGCTTTAACTCCTATCCTCTTGGGCATCTGCAAATCGCAGCCGGCATCGCTGCTTTTGAAGATGAGGCATATTTCGATGACACCCGCAAGCAGGTCATAGCGAGCCGTGAGTGGCTCTCAGCCCAGCTAAAAGGGCTAAATTTTGATGTTCTGCCATCCGCGGCTAACTTCTTATTTATCCGTCATGAGCAAAATTCTGCTGACGCTATCGCCGCTCAACTGCGTAATTTAGGCATTATTGTTAGACACTTCAAGCAGCCAAGAATTGAAGAATTTTTGCGCATCACTGTCGGTACAGAGGCGCAGAACCGGCAGCTCATTAATGCCTTGGAAAATCTACTGGAGTAGACCTTTGGCAATCGCCTCGCCGCGGTCACCGGCAATAATACTGAATTGTCTTACTTGATCTTTTCTAAGTACGCTGAGTTTAATTGGTTGCCCTGGTGATACATTCACAATCTGACTCACACTAGCGGCTGGGTCGGTGACAAATGCGCCATTAATTTTGAAAATAATATCACCGCGCTGCATGCCAGCTTTTTCTGCTGGCCCACCCTTAGTGAGATCTGTAACACCAAATATCTGTGATATACCAAGTTGGTCAGCGATATTTTCAGGTAAAAATCCCGGGCTGGCGGTCATTCCAAGCCAGCCTCGAACGACACGACCAAATTGTAGAATGTCTTGTAATACCTTTTCCGCTGCATCGGCGGGAATGGCAAAACTAATACCATAGGCACCAGTACCATTCAGCGTTGCAGTGTTAATGCCCAGTAAATTGCCGTAGGCATCAATCAATGCGCCACCTGAACTACCAGTATTAATATCAGCATCAGTTTGAATAAAGTTTTCGAAGATATTTCTTTGCTGAATATTTCTGCCTTTGGCACTAATGATACCCTGAGTGACAGATTGGCCGATCCCGGAAGGGTTACCAATCGCCAAAACAACGTCCCCAATTCGAGCTTGAGAGGGTTCTCCTACAGTAATCGGTGTTAATCCACCGATATTGATTTTTAAAACGGCCAAGTCAATTTCAGGATCACTGCCAATAATAGTGGCGGGTGCTTCGCGCCCATCATATAACAGTACCAAAATTCTGACGGCACCATCAATCACATGATGGTTAGTCAAGATTATGCCGTCCGATTGCATAATTACGCCAGAGCCTAAGGAAGTTCTGGGGACATTATCATTCGCCGAGCGTCTTTCTTTTAAGGTGTAAATATTAACCACTGACGGCGCGGCTAGAGACACCGCTGATGCGTATGAAACGGCGCCAGACCAATCAGAACCAAGGTCAGATTGACGCAATGCCATAGGGTCATCGGTTTGAATCTCGGTGCTTGGACGAAGTTCAGGCACCACTAACAGCAACACGGCAGCAACAAATAGCCCAACTGCCACCGGCTTGAGGAAGAAATCAATAAAGATTGTTTTTGTAGACTCTTTCACGTTCGTACCCTGTCTCGACTCCAGATTATGCCACAACCCCATCCTTGGGAAGGAACCTTTTGTAAGCTGTTATTTGCGCAACAGATTTGATAATTTGGGGTTTGGTTTCAATGCCGCTCTAAAAACCAACAAAACATGTCCTATGGACTGCATTAGTTGAGCCTTGTGAGTTTGGCAAATTTCCTCACTTATCAGTTTCTTAGCGTCTCGGTCGCCAACCGATACTTTAATCTTAATTAGCTCATGATCATTCAGTGCACGATCGATTTCAGAATTGACCGAATCGGTGAGTCCTTTATTAGCAATGGTTACAACTGGCTTAAGATTGTGCCCTAATCGTCGTAAATGTTTTTTATCTGCTACGGAACTTGTCATAATGCTAGGCTCAATGAGTAAGGCCGACATTCTAGCGAAAACTAACCCATGGCGAAATCTAAAAATCGTAGTTGGATAAAACAACACGTCAAAGACCCTTATGTAAAGCAAGCACAGGTTGATGGCTACCGATCTCGTGCCAGCTATAAATTGCTTGAAATTGTCGAAAAAGACCGTCTAATCCGATCGGGGATGACAGTCGTAGATCTAGGGTCGACACCAGGAGGGTGGTCGCAGGCAGCTACGCGCCTTGTCGGACACAATGGAAGGGTTCATGCACTGGATATTCTGCCAATGGACGCTATTGCCGGGGTAGACTTTATTCAGGGCGACTTTACCGAAGAATCTGTATTCGAAGAACTTTTGACTTTAATTGAAAATCGGCCTGTGGACCTTGTAATTTCTGATATGGCCCCCAACTTAAGTGGTAACAAAGCTGTAGATCAGCCTGCTGTGATTTATCTGGCGGAATTAGCCTTGGAGCTAGCAGGAAAAGTGTTGACCAGCAACGGTGTTTTTATCGCTAAGTTATTTCAAGGTCAAGGGTTTGATCCGTTTGTGCTAGATGTTAGAAAAATGTTTAATGGAGTGTCTATTATTAAACCAGAGGCTTCAAGATCCCGGTCGCGGGAAGTGTATCTGGTGGCCAAAGGCCTTAAAGCCAACTAAAGAGGAAAGGAAATTGAACGATTTGGCAAAAAATATCGTGGTATGGTTGGTTTTGGCAGCCATTTTAATGTCCGTTTTTAACAGCTTTGCCCCTGAGCCTGAAAACAACAACATCGATTACTCTGTATTTTTGAGTGAAGTGCGCAATGATCGCGTGAGTGAAGTCGTTATTGCCGACTTGATTATTCAAGGCGAGCGCAATGATGGTACTAAGTTCAGATCGGTACGTCCGAATATTCAAGACCCCAAACTGATGGATGACTTGGTTAATCACAACGTCAATGTCATTGGTAAAGAGCGCGAAGAGCCCAGTCTGCTCTCACAACTATTGGTTGCTGCATTCCCCATTTTATTGATTCTTGCAATATTCGTCTTCTTCATGCGCCAAATGCAGGGCGGTGGCGGTGGCAAAGGTGGGCCGATGAGCTTTGGAAAGAGCAAGGCCAAGCTACTGACTGGTGATCAGATTAACACCACTTTTGCGGATGTTGCCGGTGTGGATGAGGCAAAAGAAGACGTCGCTGAGCTAGTAGAGTTTTTAAGTGACCCGACAAAGTTTCAGCGTCTTGGTGGTCGAATTCCCAAGGGTGTGCTGATGGTCGGTCCCCCGGGAACTGGTAAAACTCTCCTGGCCAAGGCCATTTCAGGCGAGGCGAAGGTACCGTTCTTCTCTATCTCTGGCTCAGATTTCGTTGAAATGTTTGTCGGTGTCGGTGCATCGCGTGTTCGAGATATGTTTGAACAGGCTAAGAAACAAGCACCCTGTATCATTTTTATTGACGAGATCGATGCTGTCGGTCGTCATCGAGGCGGCGGTCATGGAGGTGGTAATGATGAGCGTGAGCAAACCTTAAATCAGCTACTGGTTGAAATGGACGGCTTTGAAGGTAATGAAGGCGTTATTGTGATAGCGGCTACTAACCGCCCTGATGTATTGGACAAAGCGTTATTGCGCCCCGGCCGATTTGACCGCCAAGTATATGTTAGTTTGCCTGATATTCGTGGCCGTGAGCAAATTCTTAAAGTTCACGCTCGTAAAGTACCCCTGGAAGACGGTGTAGATTTGTCTATTTTAGCGCGCGGCACGCCAGGTTTCTCAGGCGCTGACCTGGCTAATTTAATCAATGAGGCAGCTCTTTTCTCGG
>CAJWFB010000055.1 GCA_913031645.1 uncultured Cellvibrionales bacterium | reverse complement strand
TGGTTCATGCGGTGACTCTGCCGATTGAATTTGATGCAAGTTTTTCTAAAGCGCTGCCTTTGTTAAGGGAAGGGAATTACGTATCGCAGTCAAACGAAAAAGCCGTTAGTAGCATTCTTAGGGCAGCAGCCCTCACTTATGTATCAGCTGCGCTAGCCGACATTTTAAATCTTGGTCGTTGGATCGTTATACTATTAAGGCGATAAAACAAGATAGAAATCACATTCATTGAACTAAATGCCCCATACATTTAAACCAGGGCTGAATCGAGGTAAGAGGTTCTTGAAGGTTATGAAAACAGTTTTTACACACTGTTATGTGCGAGCTTTTGGGACACTCCAACGCGCGTAGTTATTAGACGCCAGTACGCGGGAATAGATCAAAGTATTTACCGCCTATAAAAAGAGAAGTTATTGCGGTTTATAAAGGGATCACCTTCTTAGAAATTCTCATAAAGAAAATTACAGTCGCACAGCAAAGTATAATTCAACATACGAAAGTCGTGTTCCTATTGATTCGATTCCTGAAAATTGATCTATGTCGACAAAATCTATTCAGTTCTTATATTCTATCAATAAACATCAAAGTGCAATAAATCATCTACTGTGGCACGACGGCGTATTAATCGACTACTTTTTTGGCTGCCGACCATCACAGCGGCAGCAGCTTGTCTACCGCAGTACTGGTTCATCATTTCTAAACCGTAAGCCCCGGTATCAAGCAGAGCGATGATGTCGCCAGTTTTGGTGCTAATAGGTAATTCACGCAAGCTGGGTTGCTGCAGTAGCACTGTCTCCAGTATGGCTCGTTGCTCACTGAGCCCGGGCATCATTGCTAAGAGGGATTTAATTCTCCCTTCGCCCTCTATATCGTGAAAGGTGTCACTACTATCACATAGGGGTCCCACTATGCGACAGAGTTGAGTGGCGGTATCATCAGATTTACTGGCATTAACCATATGAAAATACCAACCCGAGAAAATATCAAATAACACGCTGTAACCGGCGTCCAAATAAAATACGGCATTTTGCTGGCGTATTTTACTGGCTTCAATTGTGGTGAGCAGAATGGCTGTGTCACTCACCATGCTCCGGCCGGGCTCCACAATGATTTCAATGTTGCTACCAAGAGCATTGGCCACAGGCTTGATCAAAATATCAGCTATAGCGTCAAAGCCAATATCTGTTCGGTAGTTGTCGCAGTAATGTGGACTAACATTGTTCCAGTTTTCTGCTGAGCTACTGTAGTTTTTGGGATAACCGCCTCCTAAATTAATATGCTTCAGGGGGTATGGTAATAGCTCGCTAACCTCTCGGGCGTAGGCAATTAAAAACTCAGCCTGTTTTTGGTATGCGCTAGCGTCATTAACTTGAGTACCAATATGCACGTGTATACCCGTCATCGTTAAATGATCTGAATGTTCGTTTATTAGGGTAATGGCTGTTATCTGCTCTTCGCGGGTCATACCAAATTTTGAGCTTGAGGTGCCTGTTTCCCAGCCAGAAACGGCGCCGGCTTTAATTTCAGGGATAATACGCAGCGTTACATTTGCGCAGTTATCAATGGCTTGGGCAACGGATAAAATTCGCTCTAATTCAGAGAGTGAGTCAACGTTAATAGCTTTAATGTCAGCGGCAATAACAAGCTCTAGCTCACTGCGTAGTTTGGCGACCCCATTAAAGACAATTGCTTGTGTGGCGTAGCCTGCAGTTTGTGCTTTTATGAACTCACCGCCTGAATTTATCTCAATACTCAATCCTGCCTCTCTTAAAACCTGTAATACGGTAATGTTAGAGTTGGCCTTGCTCGCAAAGCAAACAGTAGTATTGGGGTGCGCTTGGCGAAAGTTGGTGAGGATTTCTGTTGCATTTTTGCGCAGTTTAGCTTCGGAAAACACATACAAAGGGGAGCCATACTGCTCAACCAAGTCACAGGTGTTAACGCCATCAATCATCAATTGGTTGTTGTGGCTGGTTAAGTGATTAGCTCTTTGCCAAGGGTGTAGAGCAACAGCATCGTTCATGATTGTGCTAGCGTTGTTAGACATAGTGCGTTGGCCTGTGCATTAACGAAATATTGAGTACGAAAAGCTATTTAATCACTTTTCCAGAGTAATGATGGGTAGCTTGTCCTTGGTTTAAGGCAAGTTGACCATTCACCCAAACCATTTTAACACCGTCTGAAATGGCGGATCGATTTTCAAGTGAAGCATTATCTTTTATAGTATCCTCGTCAAATAAAATGAGATCAGCATAAGCGCCTACCTTTATTTCACCACGATCTTTAAGCCCCATATTGTGGGCGGCAAGAGATGTCGCATGCCTTATCGCCTCTTCAAGGGACATTAGGCTCATACCTTTAACAAAATAGCTTAAAAAGCGAGGAAAGGCTCCATATCCTCTTGGATGGCCTTCAAAACCACCATCAGTGCAAATATTAGTATGTTCCCATTTCATTAATTCTCCAATGTCATGGGGTAACATAGATTTCCCCATAATAGACTGGCCTTGGCTTTCGTGTTCTTCCTGCCAGGCATCGGACTCTTTCAGTAATTCAGAGAATGTTTGCGCATCACTTAACCCTCGTAACACTGAAATATCGGCCAAGGTTTTCCCAACGTAACTTGGGTCAGGTCCATAAACCATAAAAATTATTCCGTCGGAAGGAGTTATATTATCCAGAACATTTTGTATTTCATCTAAGTCATCTGCATCCCGTTCGGGGAGTAAAACCCAAAGCGTTGATTGCCAATATTCATAGGGGTAAATATCAGCGGTGATGTTTACTCCTTCAGCGCGGGCCTTGTTCAGAATATCCAAAAGCTTGTCAGTTTGTCCCCAAATTTCTTTGGACGCCAGTTTGATATGAGAAATTTGGACTGGCATTGCTGTTTGCCTTCCAATATTTATTATTTCATCAATAGCAGGCCAGAAGAACCGGTCTTCAGAACGTATGTGAGAGATATATCGACCCCCTAAGCTGGCCACCACTTTCGCTAACTCTATGACTTCTTCTGACGATGAATAAATCCCGGGTTCATATTCAAGCCCCGTTGATAGACCAATGGCTCCTGCTGCCATCTCGGCACGGAGTATTATTTTCATGGCTGAAATTTCATCGCGAGTGGCCTCTCGCTTGGCTCCTTCTCCCATAACCGCATCACGGAGGGTGTTGTGCCCAATATAGGATGCTATATTCATGCTGACAGGTCTTTCTCTAAACGAATCTAAAGAGGTTTGAAGCGGAAAATCATGTTCTCCATCTTGACCAAAAATACTTGTTGTTATGCCCTGAGTTATAACTGCCAAAGCATCTCTATTTTCACTTAAGCCCCAATCATGGTGGCTATGGGTGTCTATAAAACCAGGAGAGAGAATCAAACCTTTGGCATCAAATATTGTATCGCCTGACGTTGGTATTAGGTCTCCAATACTAACTATCCTTTCGCCGCTGATTCTTACACTTCCTAGAAAAGCAGGTTTTCCTGTGCCATCAATAATGCGGGCATCTTTTATTAGTGTGTCTGCAAATGATGTAGGAAAAACCCCTAAAACTCCAAATGTAACCATACTTAACATTACTAAAACTATGCGCATGCTTGTCTCCTCAACTTAACGAGTAAATCTCTATCATCAAAATTGATTTATTGGCTCACATCACCCACTGGTGCGGCGAAGGCATCTGACACCAGATCTTTAACGTTACTACCGGTCAGGGAACCTAAAAAGGCGCGCAACGCTGTCTGCTCTTCGATAGTTAGATCAAGCGGTCGTATAAGTGGACTCAGCATCTTATTGGACACGCCACCTTTATTATAAAACTGAATAACCTCGTCCAATGATAAGAATTCACCGTTATGCATGTAGGGCGCTGTAAGAGCCACATTGCGCAGCCCTGGAGTTCGATATTTCCAGCGATCTTTAGGGTTCAGGGTAATTTCATAGCGACCAAGGTCATTTTCTTTAACCTCTCCCACGACACTGACCAGCTTTTGGTCAACCTCGACAAGAACACCTGGCGCCAGCTGAACCTCGATAGTGTCGGGAGTTTGTCGCATTGAGTCTTCTACGCCAACACCCGTGTTATGCAGCTGATGGTCGGTGAATAGCGCATGTTGATCGCTAATATGATGGCAACTGCTACAGCTACCTTTCCCGGTAAACACCTCGAATCCCTTCTGCTCGAGTTGATTAAGCGAGGTTCTGTTACCGCCGAAGTGCCAGCGATCAAACCGGGAATCTGCGGCAAGGAGACTCTGCTGGTACTGAGCCAGAGCCTGGCCAATATTGAGCATATTGGCTGATTCACCAAAAGCTTGCTCAAACATTTTATCGTACTGGGTGTCCTTTCGAAGCTGGTCTACTACTGAACCGACCGATGGATTATTCATCTCATTTACTGCAAGTAATGGCGACCAGACCTGCTGGGCAAGCGTACTCTCGCGGGCATCCCAGAATAAGCGTCGGTTAAATACAACATTTAAAAGGGTAGGTGCATTTCGCTTTAGCCCCCGCCCCTCAAAGCCGATTGGACGTTTGAGTTCATTGCTCGTGAAGCCCTGCTCAGGTATATGGCACATCGCACAGGACATTGTTTTGTTGCCTGAGAGACGACGATCAAAGAATAACTTTCGCCCTATTTCAATAACGGCCGCATCTGGCGGCTCCTGCTCATAACTGGATAGTGTTGGCAAGCCTAGATGGCTTGACTGCGCATTCGCAAGCAAATTAGCAGATATACCTTGTCGAGCAGGTATGCTAAGAGAATCAGTCACATAGTCAGCACGTTCATAGCCCTGCCTAGAATCACCGGGAGCTAATCGGATATCAGACATTGGCTCGGCCAACGCCACCGTGACACTCATTAAGAGAAGTGCCAGAATAAGCATCAGGGGTTAGACGCTACAGCAGACCTAGTCTCTTCCATCAACAAGGTTTTTACATCATTAACCAATATGTCGGGGTGCAGGAACGACATGCTATAAATATTCCGAATTTGTGCCTCAGGGTCAATCAGATAAACCCTTAAGATATGCGAAAACTTGCCCCTTCCGCCCGACTTGGTCACATCACGAACTACAAACTGCTGATAGGCATCCAATACCGGCTTTATTTGCTCATCTGATTCACTTGTCAAGAAATTCCAATCAAGCTCAGCTCCATCTATATTTACAAAGGAGCGCTCATAATCAGCCATTGCGGCCGGGGTATCGTTCTGCGGGTCGAAGCTAATCGTAACCAGTCGCAATCTTTCACCCAGTTGGGGCTCTTTCGCCATGTGTGCTGCAACGGTGCGAAGCACCATTGTGGATAGCGGACATCCGTTGACATCATCGCACGTGCGGAAGATAAAACTCAGCAGAGTGACTTTATTTTCTACTAACTCAGACAGTTCCACAGGTCTCCCGTCGGTCCCCAGCAAAGTACCACCAGCGGCAGACAGTAGCACTGGTAACTGATAGGTTCCTGCTTCAGGTGCGTCGAAGGAAAGCTTACCCCACCCTGGCGCCAAATAAGCACCCTGACGACCCGATTCTACCGCAATACTTGAGCAACTAGCAGCTAGCAGCCCAAGTAAGACTACAAAATGGCAACTAAGCCTCATTCGCCTGAGGCAACAAGATTCTTAGCTTCATATGGACGCTTCAGCCCATACAGGCCATATGCACCGAAACGCATCTGGTGCGCACTACCTAGCTTCTTGGCTTTAAAGTCCACTGTGAACTCTAAGTTTAGCTTATCGCCATCCCACGTGTACGCCTTAAAGAACTGCTCGTCCTGCTCAGCCTTCTTGTCCCAATTAGCCAGCAGCGAAGAAGTGAAGTAGGCGCGCTTACCATCCCAGCTCTGAGAAATCATATTTACCTGGGCACCAATTTCTTTTTCATACACCTGCTTTGGCTTGAATGGATCCGAGATATCGAAGTAGCGAGTTTTCCCATCCATGAACGTTTGTACCCACAGGCCTTTATCATCCGAGGTGATTGATATATCCACAGGTAGGGGTATCTTAGATGGGTCACCGATGTCTGCAACGGCCTCGGCTTGCCATTCACCGTCAGCATCTTCATACATTAACCAGATCTGAGACGTCAGTGCGGTGGTGGTAAAACAATAATTATGATTAGGATCCCATGCACAGCGAATTTCAAGAGGCGCACCTGGCATATCAAAGACTTTCTTTGGCTTCCGCGTATGCAGATCCCACAGCACCGCCGTGTTGCCAAAGCGCTTCATTGCCTCTGGGTCAGCCAGCATTGTTCCAAAATCCATCATGTAGTTAGTCCAACCCGTGAAGCTAGATGTGAACATTGCATTACGACGCGGCAACGCACGTACGTCATAGCCATATCCATCGGCGTACTTACCAGACTTCTCGGCCCCGCGAAGATCCTCATCAGTGGGATGCCAGTGAGTGACGATATAATTTCCCTGATTGGAATATTCCACCATAGCGGTCCGTCCACCATGGTCTTTATTGTTAGAAAGCCCGGTAATCATCATACGTCCGGCTAAAGCATAAAAAGTATGAGGACCAACAACACCACTTTTTGCTACAAAATCATCTATAACCTTATGCAGCGTCGGCTTTGCTGGATCGCTGTGCACATCGAATATAAAAATCTTATTAGTGTCCAAACCTCCTGCCCATAGGAATCGTCGATCATCAGAGAAGCCTGAGTGGTGCGCCTCATTTCGGCCGCCAACTGACAACGTATTTACTACTTCCCCATAATTAGGTGAAATCGGGTTAACATCAATGGTAACCAATTTATCCTGCTCATCGCCTAGCCCCTCTTCTCCAAGAGTCCAAACATACACAAAATCTTCCTGACCAACAATTTTTGCCATATAAGGTGACATGCAAGTTTCATCTGCATGCGCCGCAGCCCCTACCATTATCAGAGAAAGGGCAACGAATTTAATTAACAACGAACTTAATTTAGACATTGTAGTATTCCTTTTTAGATATTATTATTTTTAAAATTGTGACTTCAATCATGCATACAAGTTTTTTTTGCGTCAAGCCCCAAGAGATCACGTTCAACGATATTGGAACAGTAAACGCTAGATGACGCTTGTCATCTAGGCTTTTTCCTCCGGACAATCAGTCATCCACTCTCGACCTTTGAGCATCAATTGCCAATAAACAAAGGGAAGAACCAAGCTTTTTAACCACCAAGCTAATTTAGTCGGCTTGGTTCCAGTATTGAACCACTTTGGGAAACTAGGAGCTACGCGACCACCATAGCAGAACTCTGCCAAGATAATCTTGCCACGCTCTACCGTTAATGGACATGACCCATAACCATCATAGCTCGCGCTGATCGCTAAGCCGGCTCGAACAGAGATGATATTTTTGGCCACCACTGGTACTTGTTTGCGCACCGCGGCCATCGTCTTAGCATTTGTGGTATTCATAACATCGCCGAGACCCCAGATATTTTTGTATTGAGTTTGGCGAAGACTATTGGGATCAACCGATAACCAGCCGCCCTGATCGGCAAGACCACTGTCGGCTACGAACGCGGGAGGCTGCTGAACTGGGCAGACATGCAACATATCGAAGTCTTTACAGATTTGAGATTTATTGCCCTCGGCGTCGGTTACATCAAACCAGGCCTTACGCTGTTCACCATCAACCTTCACTAAGTTGTGGTTATAGCGTAGGTTAACACCATATTTTTCCATATATGATTGCAGTCCATCTACATAGGCTGGGACTCCAAACAACACTCCACCAGCATTACAAAAATCTATCTCTATATCCTTGAGATGCTTGTTTCTTAACCAATGATCTGCCGAAAGATAGAGCGCCTTTTGCGGAGCACCGGCGCACTTTATAGGCATAGGAGGCTGAGTAAAAATGGTCTTACCACGTTGAGTTTTTCGCACCAATTCCCAGGTATATGGAGCCAAGTCATAGCGATAGTTTGAGGTTACGCCATTTTTTCCAAGCGTTTCTTTTAGACCCTCTATAGCGCCCCAATTTAGCATTAGTCCAGGCGCGATCACTAACTGATCATAGTTCACCTGAGAACCGTCTTCCAAAACAATTTTATCGACATCAGGCTTCACCTCAGTAACTAACTGCTGAATCAAACTGACCCGCTTATCAATTAATGTACGAGTCTCTCTTTCTGTAGATTCAGCACTGAATACACCACCCCCCACCATAGTCCACCCAGGTTGATAGTAATGCTTCGTCGCGGGGTCGACCAGAGCAATGCGCAGCTTACCATTTCGCTTTAAAAGGCTAGATGAAACCGCTATACCCCCTGATCCAGCGCCTATAACAACAATGTCGAAGTGTTGAGTCGCTTGGGTTGTATTTTGGTCTCCAGATACATTATTTTGTAGCTCAGTCGATTCGTTAGATTTTATTTTTTCCATAAGTTTTGTTTTTACCTCTTATTTTTACAAACTGTTAATTGGAAGCTTTAAATAGACCATTCCGTTGTCTTGAGCTTTGGGAAAATGTCCGGCGCGCATATTGACCTGAATGGCTGGGATCATCAGTCTAGGCGTGCTAAGACTGTTATCTCGCTTTTCTCTGAGGGCAACAAATTGATTTTCTGTGACAGCTTTACCAACATGCACATTATGCTGACGCTGTTCTGCTACGGTAGTTTGGTGATGAAGCTCACGTCCCTCTCCACCGTAGTCATGGCATATGTACAGCTTAGTATCAGGAGACAACTTCAAAATCTTTTGCGCAGATTGATAGAGCGCCTTAGCGCTGCCACCAGGGAAGTCTGCTCTAGCAGTGCCACTGTCGGGCATAAAAAGGGTGTCGCCAACAAAAGCTGATTTACCGATAATATGGGCCATACAGGCAGGAGTATGGCCAGGCGTATGAATAGCTTTAGCCTGCAATTTACCTATAGTATAGGTTTCTCCGTCTTTAAAAAGATGATCAAACTGGCTGGCATTACGTTGAAAATCAGTCCCTTCATTAAAAATTTTACTGAAGGTTTCTTGCACAGTCAGAATATGCTCACCAATTGCCAGCTTGCCACCCAAGTGCTTTTGCAAATAAGGCCCAGCCGACAGATGATCTGCATGGACATGTGTTTCAATATGCCACTCCACTTTCAGATCGCGATCCATTATATATTCAATAATTGTATCGGCACCGCTGTAGCTGATACTGGCAGATGGATAGTCGAAGTCTAGAACTGAGTCGATTATAGCGCAGGCTTGAGATTGTGGATCGCAAACCACATAAGAAAAGGTATTGCTAACCTGATCAAAAAATACCGCCACATTTGGCTCAGTAGATATTGTCTCGCAAGATTCTGCGGCAGCACCCAGTAAGGTCTCCATATTAACTCCTTAATCGATTTTAGTGCCTATTTTATATTTTATGTAAGCTCCCTAGCCTTGTCCCATTGCAGTTAACTTATACTGTTAAGTGCGTTAGCAAGAACCATTAGTCCCGAAAGAAACGAGAGCTAACAAGGGCTATAGAGCTTTTGAAGCATAAATATGGCGGTGGGATAG
>CAJWFB010000054.1 GCA_913031645.1 uncultured Cellvibrionales bacterium | reverse complement strand
GAGACTGCAGGGCCAGCAGTAATAGTTGATTGAGGCCCGTTGAACACTATGATCAAGATACTCCTTTTTGTAATAGTTTTAGCTAGCTCCTGTATTACTTTTGCAGACAGTCAACTCCATGGGACATTTGATGGCGACAAAGCGCTTGCACACATAAATAAGCAGGTATCCTTTGGACCAAGAACTCTCGACAACCCAAAGGCTAAGGCCGAAACACTGAGCTTTATTCGTGACTACTTACAGCCTCTGGCAACAAAACTCACCGTGCAACCGTTCTCAGCTAATGGTATCTCCGGTAACAATGTGTGGGCTAGCTTTATTAGCCCCAAGCCAAATACCAGAAATCAGCGCATTATGTTTGGCGCCCATTGGGACTCTCGACCTATATCTGAGCAAGAATCTGATTCAAGTAAACAGCATCTACCGACACCAGGCGCCAATGATGGCGGTTCAGGGGTTGCTGTCCTGCTAGAGTTAGCTCGTATTTTCGCAGCTAACCCACCCCCGATTAACGTAGATTTGGTATTTTTTGATCTCGAAGATATGGGCAACATCGATAATCTGCCGTTCGCCATCGGCGCTCGAGCCTTTGTTAAGCGTAATCGGTTTTATCGGCCAAGTGGGGGAGTCATTGTCGATATGGTCTGTGACAAAAACCTAACTATTCCTCAAGAGCTTTATTCCAAAACTCAAGCCACCGAGCTAGTTAATAAACTATGGACAATTGCTGCTCGTCAGAAAGCAACTGTCTTCTCTAAAACCCAGGGTACTTATATTCAAGACGATCATTTACCGTTTCTTGAGGCCAACATACCCGTGGTAGACCTCATTCATTATCCCTTCCCTGACTATTGGCATACCTCAGAAGATACTCCAGACAAATGCAGTAGTGACAGTCTAAGGCAAGTTGGCAATGTGCTTTTATCGCTGGTTTACGAATCCAGTTAGAGTAAGATGAAAAGATTAAAAAAGGAGCCTTGTATTATGAATAAAAAAAATGTCCGCAAGATACCCCTTACTCTGGTTACTATTTTCGGTCTTTTGATGACCAATGCAGGTTACTCAAATAATGAATTGTCCGCTGCTATTGAAGAAGACTATCAAAACCGTTTGGGTGTAATGTTTAAACATTTTCATGCCAACCCAGAACTCAGTACTGGCGAATTCAAAACAGCTAAAAAGATAGCTCAAGAACTGCGAAACCATGGCTTTGATGTCACCGAAAATGTTGGCGGCACCGGTTTGGTTGCTCTCTTAGAAAATGGTTCCGGACCTCTGGTAATGATGCGTGCCGATATGGACGGACTTCCCGTTAAAGAGAAGTCAGGACTACCCTATGCCTCCGTAGCCACCCAGCTAGACCCAGTCACCAATAAAACCTTTCCAGTGATGCATGCCTGCGGTCATGATGTTCACATTACTAGCCTAATTGGTACCGCCAAGCAGATGGTGGATAGAAAAGATCAATGGTCAGGCACACTAATGCTTATCGGCCAGCCCGCAGAGGAACGGGTGCTTGGGGCTAGGGCAATGATGGCAGATAACCTCTGGCAACGCTTTGGAAAACCGGACTATGCTTTGGCTTTCCATGTGTCGTCTATTTTACCGTCTGGCGTGATAAATGTCGTTGAAGGTGCCCCTTTTGCTGGAGCGGACACCGTAGATATCTATGTTCGCGGTATAGGCGCACATGGTGCTTCCCCGCACGCAGGTAAAGATCCTATTGTTTTAGGCAGTCAAATTGTCATTGCCTTACAAACTCTCGTGTCTCGTGAGCTGTCCCCAAGACAACCTGGTGTTGTCACTGTCGGTGCTTTTCATAGTGGTACTAAACACAACATTATTTCCGAACTTGCTCATCTGCAACTAACCGTTCGAAACACCAATGTGGAAACACGAGATACACTCTTGAAAGGGATAAAGCGCATCGCTGAAAACTTAGGGCGCGCCGCTGGCTTGCCTGAGGACAAACTTCCTCAGGTCGTATACTCCGAGGAGTCTACCCCACCGACAGTTAATAATGCCGCAATGGTTAGACGTTTAAAACAGGTATGGCAACGTAGTATGGGTGAGGACAGAGTAACGGCTTTCGAAGCGGAGGGTATGGGTGCAGAAGACTTTCCGTTCTTTACCACCGACCCTGAAATTACCAGCGTTTACTTTTCAGTGGGCGGGACAAATGCCAATTATATCGCAGCGGCCAAAAATGGTACCGGACCTGCAGTGCCGTCACACCACAGCCCAATATTTAAAATCGAACCTCAGCCCTCAGTGACTGCAGGTATCGAAGCCACTGTTTTAGCATTACTAGACCTTATGCCAACGCCTAAATAGCGCCTACAATACGGCTCGCAGAGAATTCAAACAGAAGTCGACATTTTTCTGCGAGCTGGCATGACCCATTAGACCAATCCGCCATACCTTGCCGGCCAGAGAGCCTAGGCCTGCGCCAATTTCCAAATCATATTCATTTAACAGTCGGCTGCGCACTGCCGCATCATCAATGCCCTCAGGAATAGTCACTGCGTTTAACTGCGGTAGACGGTCTTTTTCTGCAACAATGAAGTTGATGCCCATCTTCTCTAAACCATCTCGCAGTGCAAGATGGTTGCGCTGATGCCTATCCCAGGAGTTTTGCAAACCTTCCTCTTGGACAATCACCAATGACTCATGCAGGCCATAGAGACAGTTAACCGGGGCTGTATGGTGATAGGCACGCTTGCCCTCTCCACCCCAGTAGCCCATTACCAAATTAAGATCGAGAAACCAGCTCTGAACCTTAGTGGTCCTTCGCTTAATCTTATCCGCCGCGTGCTGGTTAAAACTCACTGGAGATAGTCCCGGTGATGCAGACAGGCATTTCTGTGATCCAGAGTAAATTGCGTCAATCCCCCACTCATCGACTTTTAGAGGTGTTCCAGCCAAGCTAGTCACCGAATCTACGATGGTGAGACATCCATGCTGATGAGCTAAGTCGACCAATGTTTTGGCATCTGACTGAGCGCCAGTAGATGTTTCGGCGTGAACAAAAGCAACTAGGCAGGCATCTGGGTTAGCCTTGAGTGCATCCTCAAGTTTGCTTGGATCCACGGCCTTGCCCCAATCATCTTGAACCATCACTGCGATGCCACCACAGCGTTCTACATTTTCTTTCATACGCCCGCCAAACACTCCGTTTTGGCAAACAATCACTGTGTTGCCCGGCTCGATCAAATTCGCAAAACAACACTCCATACCCGCAGATCCTGGTGCTGATACAGCAAAGGTTAGCTCGTTTTTAGTCTGGAAAACATACTGTAATAGTTGTTTGGTCTCGTCCATCATACTAATAAAGCTTGGATCTAAATGGCCTACCGTCGGTCTCGCCATGGCCTGAAGAACACGATCGCTTACATCGGATGGTCCAGGCCCCATTAGGGTGCGACGAGGCGGCTGAAAAGAACATATGGTCATAGTAATTCCTAAACTTTAGTAGAATGTGGTGGTGGTTTAATGAAGGTGTTTTTAGTGTGAATCTGCCACTACGCCGCTGGATTTTAAAGCAGTAATTGTCGCTCTGTCCAGTCCTATACCGGCAAGAATTTCATCCGTATGCGAGGCAACTTCGGGTCCGGGCCAATCAGTACCACCTGGTGTACCAGCCAGTTTTGGCATCATAGCAGGCAGCTTTAATGGCTCCCCATTAATCTCTACCTGCTCGAATAATCCTCGATATTTGAAGTGTTCATCGTCCATCATTTCGACAGCGCTGTACACTGGCCCGCAGGGAACACGAGAGGACTCTAGTATACTCATAGCCTCATCTAAAGGGAGACTCGAACACCAGCTGGCGAGGACCTGGTCTATCTCTTGTTCGTACGTTACCCGATCGGCATTGGTAGTGTATTTAGCATCCTCCGCCATATCAGCTCTACCCAACGCCTGCATCAAACGGGTAAAGATAGAATCGCCATTACCACCAATCACCAAGAACTTTCCATCAGCACATTGATACGTATTGGTTGGCACTATGCCAGTCACAGTAGTTCCAGAGGGCTTGCGCACTACGCCGGCTCCATCGTACTCGGGAATGACCGCCTCAAGAAGATTAAACATTGATTCATAGAGCGCTACGTCGACCACCTGCCCGCCATTGATACCCTGCTCAGCAGCTCGGTCTTTAGCGCGCAATGCCATCAGTATGCCAATCACTGCATGTAGACCTGAAACCGTATCACCAAGGCTCAGATTAGGACGCACCGGGGCTTCACCGGGGTAACCGTTAACAAACCGAAATCCACTTATTGCTTCGCAAGCAGAGGCAAATCCAGGTTTTTCAGCATAGGGCCCGGTCTGGCCATAACCCGATATGCGTGCATAGATAAGATTAGGGTTATCCTCCTGCAAATTGGCAGGATCTAAATTCCAGGCTTCGAGTACTCCAGGGCGAAAGTTTTCAACTACAATATCGGCGGTTTTCATCAACTGTCTGACAATATCTCTACCTTCGGGAGTCTTTAAGTCCAGTGAGATACACTTTTTATTGCGCCCCAGGCTTCTCCACCATAAAGACGTTCCATCTTTGACCTCGCGCCAATTGCGAATTGGGTCGCCACCCGGCGGTTCAATCTTTATTACTTCCGCACCGAAATAGCCCAGCATACAACCAGCAAAAGGCCCCGCTAACAGCTGCCCCAATTCTATTACCCTCAACCCTTGCAATGGCTTGCTCATTTGCGAAGTACCTTTGTAGCGTTTTTCATAAATTTTATGGATATTGATGGTATTGTCTCACAGTTATTCTATCATGCTAGCTGGCGCATCAAACATGATCCTAGTTATGTTCAATATCTTCAATCATCGGTTTAGTATCGGCTTTTTTTTTAGTCTAATGTCGATTGTTAGTTGGCCGATTTGTGCAGAAACTAATGGAATAATGGTAGGAGAAATTACCAGAGCTGATCTCCAGGAAAATACGACGACTAAAAAATGGCTCGATAAGAACTATCTGCGCTATTCCCCCAACACTCAAATCGTCAATCAAAGTCAGGCCTTATTGGTGGACGTGTCCATTACCGTTTTTCTCGGCACCTGGTGTCATGACAGTCAGCGCGAAGTCCCCGCGCTGTTAAAGATTTTAGATACAATTTCTTTTAATCCAGAAAACTTAAATATCATTGCACTGTCTTTGAGCAAAGATACTCCATCAAAACGTGAGGATAAAGCACACATTAGCCGCACCCCAACATTTATATTTTATCGCAATGGCCGTGAAATCGGTCGCTACGTTGAACAGGCCAAAAAGTCGCTGGAACAAGATATTCTCGACATTATCAGTGGTGTTGATTATCGTCACTACTATGCAGACTCATCGAATCTAAAAAACGCCCACTGAATTTATTTTCGGTGCCCTTATCATAGCCATTACAGCTAAATAAAAGGAATTAAAAAATGTTTAAAAAAGTCCTCTGTATTTTTGTTTTAACAATATTGATTACCCCAACTCTGTGGGCGGCAGCTACATTACCCCGTGGCGTCGAGCAACTTAGTAGTGTTGAAGGTATTACCGAGTATCGCCTTAAAAATGGACTTCAGGTATTGCTCTTTCCCGACCCAAGTCAGGAAACCATCACGGTCAATATCACTTATCGAGTAGGATCAAAACATGAAAATTATGGTGAAACAGGTATGGCGCATCTGCTCGAACATCTGGTCTTTAAGGGTACACCACGGCACAAAAATATCGCTAAGGAATTAACCGATCACGGTGCAGAACCCAACGGTACGACATGGACTGACCGCACTAATTATTTTGAAACGTTCTCAGCCACTGATGAAAATCTTAAATGGGCTCTAGATTTAGAAGCAGATCGAATGATCAACTCGTTTATTGCCAAAAAAGATCTTGATAGTGAAATGACCGTAGTTAGAAATGAACTTGAGAATGGGGAAAACAGCCCTGTAAGGGTATTGATTGGTCGCATGTTAGCGACCAGTTTTGACTGGCATAACTATGGCAAGAGCACTATTGGCGCACGCTCTGATTTAGAGAATGTCAAAATTGAAAACCTAAAGGCATTTTACAAAAAGTATTACCAACCTGACAACGCGACTCTGATAGTGTCTGGCAAGATCGACCAAGATAAAACCATCAAACTGGTCCATAAATATTTCTCAAAAATAAAACGTCCGAAACGCCAGCTTCAAGCATTGTATACCGAAGAGCCAATTCAGGACGGAGAGCGGCAAGTAACTATCCGCCGGGAGGGCGATGTGAAAGTGGTTGCCAGTATGTATCACATTCCCGCTGGATTTGACGAAATGTACCCGTCAGTAGCAGTGCTAACTAATATTCTGGCTGATCCCACCTCGGGAAGACTCCACAAAACCTTAGTTAAGAATAATCTTGCCGCAAATTCCTATGGGTTTAGTTTCCAATGGGGTGAACCTGGCGTTGCCATTTTTATGGCGCAATTAGGTGTCGACAAAGAGATAGAGCCCGCTAGAGTTGCCATGCTAGAAACCCTAGAGAATATGGTGGCAGAACCCATCACTGATGAGGAGGTAGAACGCGCCAAGGCCAAGATGATTAAACAATTTGAGTTGCGGTTTAATTCATCGCAGAGTATCGCATTGGAGCTCTCCGAGTGGATTGGTATGGGTGATTGGCGACTGATGTTTATCGATCGTGATCGCATGGAGCAGGTAACTGCCGACACGGTACGTACTGCTGCTGCAGAATACCTTATTAATGACAATCGAACACTGGGACTATTTTTACCCGAAAAAAATTCTGATCGCGCTGATAGTATTGTGCGTTTGCAACAATCCGATGTAGTAGCACTCGTGGATGGCTATCAAGGTCGAGAAGCGGTTGTTCAAGGCGAAGATTTTGATCCCTCTCATGATAATATTGATCAGCGCACCACAACCATGCAACTGGATAATGGCTCCACAGTTGTGTATCTACAAAAGAAAACTCGGGGAGAATCGGTTGTTGCCAGCATCAACTTGGACTTTGGGAATGAGGCTGATCTTTTCGATAAGTCAGTGATAGGAAATATGGCTATGGGTATGCTTGATCGCGGTACTCAGAACTACTCGCGCGAAGAATTACAGGTAGCCTTGGATCAGTTAAAAGCCAGTGTTTCAGTCGGTGGTGGAGTAACAGGGGCCAGTGCTAGCATCCTCACCACCAGAGAGAATCTTGTCGCGGTACTGCAACTGATCGAGGAAATATTCAAGCGTCCTACTTTCGATGCTGAAGAACTCAAGGTTTTGAAAGAAGAAATGATCGTCGGGCTTGAGCAGGAGAAACAACAGCCTACGTCTCGGGTATTTCGCGAGTTGAGAAATCATCTAAATCCTTATAGTTCGGGTCACCCTTACTATCAAATGAGTATCGATGATGAGATTGCTCAGATCAGGGCGATCACGCCCGGAGATTTGCGTGCCTTCCATGCCCGTTTTGTTGGCGGACAGGATGCCGAAGCCTCAGTAGTGGGAGATTTCGAGGTTGATCGAATCAACACTCAGCTGAACAAAATAATGACGAACTGGCGCAGTGAATCCAGGTACCAACGAATCGAATCTCAGGTCGCCGACACTAAGAGTATTAATCGTTTTATTGATACACCGGACAAAACAGGTGCCGCATTTGGTGCGATGATTAAGTTTAAGCTGCGCGATGATCACCCTGACTATCCAGCACTTGAGATGGCCAACCAAATGTTTGGTGGCGGTTTTATTAGTAGCCGGTTAGCCAACCGATTGCGCCAGCAAGACGGTCTTAGCTATGGCGCAGGGTCTTGGTTTAATGCGAGCGCCTACGATGAAAATGCAACTTTCGGTGCCTATGCCATTTGCGCACCTGAAAATCTTGCTCGCGTTGAAATTGGCTTTAAAGAAGAGCTAGCCAAGATAATTAACAGTGGGTTCACACAACAAGAGCTAGATGATGCCAGAAAAGGTGTTTTGCAGAACAGTCGTATAGATCGCGCTAAAGACAGTCGATTAGTGCGCACCCTCGCCGGCAATATAGACCTAGAGCGCACCATGCAATGGGATAAAAACTACGAAACCGCTTTGATGGCGCTATCTGTAGCGGACGTAAATGCCGCCGTTAAACGCCATCTTTCCATGGATGGCATTTCGATCATCAAAGCAGGTGATGCAAAAAAAGTTACCCCAGAGACGGATGTTTCAGAGCAGAGTTAGAAGCGTCTTAGTAACAAGCCTGCTGTGTTATTCTCACTCGGCAGGCTTATGGCGTTTTAAATCACCAAGATTGTGCCCCGCGCGGAATGAGCAGTGATTTAAAAATGTCATTGATAGATTGATAATGTATTGACTACAGACGTCGTAAAATAAAAAGTGAGCCATCAGGAGATGTTCCGTAGTATGTTTAATAGTAGGAGACTTAGTTTTTATCTCATCTGGGGTTAATCAAAGAGGGACTGATTTATGCATTTTAATTTAGGCCGCAGCGACTTTAAAAAAAATCTGTGCGCAGTCGCCCTAAGGAAAACGTTATTGACCCTGATGGTGGTATTTGTCGCCAATAGTTATTCGCAGTTACCCGAAGAAAACGCTGACTCTGCCATCTCTGACTATTTGATTGCCATTGACGAAGTAGAAGCTCGTCAAGGGGCCTACTCTGCTGAATTATCTGACCTATTTTTGGGGTTGGGTAATTCCCATATCTCCAAACAACAATATGACGATGCCAATTTAGCATTTCAGCGCGGCATGCAAATTGAGCGGATAAATTTTGGTCTAGACAGTCTATCTCAGACAGCCTACTTGATGTCTATCGCTGAAACAGAAAAATACCTAGGTGACATAGAGCAAGCAGAAAAAGCACTCGATCAACTCTATAGCTTGAATGCCAAAAACTATGGTCGATCAGACGCGAGAATGCTGCCTGTAATAGAATCACTAATGGATTGGCACACAGAGCTTTACCCACTGAGAAAGCCTAGAGGAGGCTTCAGCACACTGATCTCTTTAGAGGGCCTCGCCAATGAAATGTATAAAGTATTAGACGAGAACCTAAGTCTGGAACACCCTGCGGCCCCTGATAGATATAAACGTATTGCTAAAGTACAATTTTTGATTGCTAACCATATTAAGCAATACGGTGAGCGCCGAGAGCCATCTTTTTCTGTGGGGACTGAAGGTTCTTCTGCAGCTCGAACTGAACCTAGAACCTCCTATAAACACTTCAAGCGAGGAAAGGCTGCACTGCAAAAAGTGGTAGCGTCCTTAATGCAGCAGCAACCTCCTTCTATTCCCGATCAAGCAGATGCCATTGCCAATCTGGGAGACTGGTATTTGATCTTTGGGCAAATGTCATCCGCCACTAAAACATATCAGTTGGCCGAGGAAATAATTGCCACGGCAGAGCGTCCCGATGAGCTTCGTCTTTTGGCATTTGAAACGGCAAAGATAATTGATTTCTCTGATGGGATAGAGAGGCGTCTTATACAAAAGACAGCGCCTGGAGTAGAGGTAACCCAGACTATAGCGCTCTCAATGCAAATATCACAATCTGGCTTAGCATCAGACTTTAAAGTTGTCGATGATAAGACAACGTTAACCAAAAGCGAGATGAAAGTATTACAGAAATATTTTCGTAAGCAGCGCTTTAGGCCTTTTTTCTCCAATGGTCAAACACAAACAATGCGGTTCAATAAGAGCTATGATTTACTCAGCACAGGAGCCTAACATTGCAATCAAATACTGCGATCAGAAAAACATCGGCCAAAATGCCAAGCAGTCGTTTTAATC
>CAJWFB010000053.1 GCA_913031645.1 uncultured Cellvibrionales bacterium | reverse complement strand
CAAACACTAGTCTTGGGTGGTATTTTTCAGTCTGAAGAATTAACTGGCGACGAAAAAGTGCCTGTACTGGGTGATTTACCCTTGGTCGGTAGCTTATTCAAAAAACAAATGCGGTCGAAGGATAAACGTGAAATACTCATCTTCATAACCCCAAAGATAATAGATAATAGTTGACTGATAAATAATGTCTGATCATATTTTTTTAATAGGACCGATGGGTGCCGGTAAATCGACTGTTGGAAAACAGCTCGCCAGAACCTTAGGCAGGCCGTTTTTTGATATAGACCATGAAATTGTAAAATCTACAGGGGCAGATATCCCGTGGATTTTTGATATGGAAGGTGAAGATGGCTTCAGGATCCGAGAATCTAAAGTTTTGGGTAGTGTTATTGATGCGCATACTGCGGCTGTTATTGCGACGGGTGGGGGTATTATATTGCGAGCCTCTAACCGTGAAGTGATGTCAGCAACTGGTCGGGTGGTATATTTATCCGCTACAAAAGCACAACTGTATGAACGGACAAAAAAGGATAAAAAACGACCATTACTGCAGGTGACTGACCGCAGAGCGGTTATTGATGAGTTATTTGATCTGCGAGACCCTCTTTATCGCTCTTTAGCCGACTTTGTTTTCACTTCGGGGAGTATCCAAATACAACGGGTTGTAGATGATATTGCCGAGCAGCTATCTCCGTCCTAGATTATCCTCGTTACGTTGGATCCGATGAGAAATCTCCAAGCAAATGCCGATGATAACGGTTAGAATGATGCTCTTTAATGATGAGCTTTAAGTACTATGGACCGCACATTAAGTCTTGATGAGAAGGCTTCATCGCCGATTACTGTCGATTTGGGTGACAGAAGCTATCCGATCCATATTGGTAGAGGGCAGTTATCAAAGGTGGATTTTGGTCGTTATATTAAAGGTCAAAAAGCACTAATAGTAACCAATGAAACCATTGCACCGATCTATTTGGATATGGTGGTCAGCCAGATTCCGAATAAAACCATCGATGTTATTATCCTGCCTGATGGCGAGCAATTCAAAAATCTCGATACCCTGAATCTTATTTTCACGAAACTACTTGAGCAGCAGCATGATCGTACGACAACTTTAATCGCGCTAGGTGGCGGAGTAGTTGGAGACATGACGGGCTTTGCAGCCGCATCTTATCAGCGAGGCGTATCCTTCGTTCAAATTCCTACTACACTTTTGGCGCAGGTCGACTCCTCTGTGGGCGGCAAGACTGGTGTTAACCATGCTCTCGGGAAAAACATGTTGGGCGCTTTTCACCAACCTAGTGCAGTTGTGATTGATCTTAATACTCTGGCCTCTCTACCGGAGAGGCAATTTTCAGCGGGTATGACGGAAGTCATCAAGTATGGCTTGATCGCAGATTATCAGTTTATGCAGTGGTTGGAGTCCAATGTTGAGTCCTTGTTAAATCGTGACGAGGCGGCACTGACCTATGCTATTGAACGTTCCTGTATTAACAAAGCTACCATAGTCAGTGCGGATGAAACTGAGCAGGGCGTTCGAGCCATCTTGAATCTTGGGCATACGTTCGGGCATGCTATTGAAACCTCGCAGCAATATAAAGGTTTACTGCATGGCGAGGCCGTTTCTGTTGGTATTGTTATGGCAGCTGAAATGTCTGTGCTTGCAGGTCATTTATCAATGTCAGATGTCGATCGGATTAAGGCAATTCTCAACTCATTTGCGCTGCCATTGAAAGCGCCAGCGGAAATGACATCCAGCAAGTTTTTATCATTGATGTATAGAGATAAGAAAGTTTTGGATGGTAGCCTCAGACTGGTCCTTTTAAAGTCTTTAGGGGAAGCTTATATGAGCGATGATTTTTCATTAGAGTGGCTACATAGTACTTTAAATAATTCCTGCCGGACTTAAACATTCTTTAAAGTGCGCCTACAAATTAGATAGTTATTCTGCAAATGTAATTTATTACAGTTTAATTATCTGTAATCGCGTGTTTTGGCAACCAAAATACTGTAATAAACCGTATGTTCATTTGTTCATCGAAGCGTCGATGTGTAAACTACACGGCTGAGGCGAAAATCCTCAAAAAGCCTTTTGACGGTATATTTAGTAACACAACCTCTGAAAAAAGAACTGATATTTATGAACGAAGCGACTGAGTTTGGTCTTTACGACAGTGCCTTTGAAAAAAGTAGCTGCGGTGTCGGGTTTTTAACTCGAAAAGATGGTAAGCAGACCCACGAACTCTTGAACAAGGGTCATGAGGCGCTTTGTGCAGTTCCGCACCGCGGCGGCATGTCAGCGGAAGGCGTAGGCGATGGTGCCGGCGTATCCGTTGACTTGTCGATTGAGTTTTTCAAGCGCATCACTCATTCGGAGTTGACCCTGGGTGAATTCGGTGTCGGCAACTTTTTTCTACCAAATGATACGGCACAGCACGACCGTGCAAAAAATCTGATAGATTCCTCACTGAAAGCGCAAGGTATGAGAACGCTCATTACTCGAGATGTTGAGGTTGATAACTCTGTTTTACGTCCAGCTGCCGTCAAATGTCAGCTGCCAATTGCCCAGTGGGTCTTCGCGGCACCAGCTGGATTAAAAGGAATTGAATTAGACAAGGCTATTCATCGTGCTTTGATGGCGATTGAGTCTGAAGCCTATACGGACGAAGCATTGGATGGTTTATACCCCTTGTCAATGTCAGCTCAGATGCAAGTGTTGAAAGGCCGGTTGAACTCGAATGAGATAATCCCTTATTTTTTAGACCTTAATGACTCAACCCACAGTGTCCATACGCTGTATTTTCATACTCGTTTCTCCACCAACACCGATCCCCACCCCTCTATGGCACAACCATTTCGGATGATGGCACACAATGGTGAGCTCAATACGGATAAAAAGAATCGGCTCTCAGAGACGGCTATTGCTCGGTCAAAAGAAAATAATATTATTAGACCCAAGGGTCAGTCAGATAGTTGTCGACTAGATCAGACGCTTCAATCACGTGTTGTTGAAGACGAGCTTGACTTGGTTACAGCCGTTGTCTCGATGATGCCTCCCGCGTGGGAAAATGACACTACCCTATCTTCCTCTGTGAGGTCCATGCTCGAGTATTTTTCTTTATATGAAGAAAAGAATGATGGACCTGCTGCATTGATATTTGGCAATGGTTCAATTATTGGTGCGCGTCTCGACCGACTTGGATTACGGCCATTGAGAAGTATAGAAACTGAGACCTACCTAGCAGTGATGTCTGAGGCTGGTCAAATTGATTTTGGTGATGAACCCGTGCTGAGTCGTGGTCGAATTGAAGCGGGCGGCATGCTTTATTTTGATCACCAACAAAAGCGATCATTTGACACTGATGAGGCCCTAGAGTTGTTAGCCAGTCAGCGCGATTATTCTGAATTGGTGAAAAAAGCACGTATTCGTATTGAGGATCTTCCTGAAGTCTCTGCAGCCGAATATTCACCCTCTTCAAGTTACTCTGGGGATTTGTCATTAGCGGGCCGATACGTCGCCTATTCGCAGAATCAAGAATGCTTTCGCTTTATGATTGATCCCATGCTTGCGACAGGAACTGAAAAGGTTTCCGCTATGGGTTATGGCAATGCAATCAATGCATTGTCAGACAATGAAGGCGGAGTGGCCAAATATTTCTCACAGCGTTTTGCTCAGGTAACTAATCCACCGCTGGACTCAATTCGTGAAGGCGAGGGAATGACGATGCGCGTGGCCCTGGGGACTAAGCCGAATATTGGTGCTAAACCTGGTCGTCAAATAGTTATTCAGTCTCCCATTCTTAACCATGCGCAGATTCTTCGGATTCGTAGGCAAACAGAGACGCCAATAGGGCGTTTTCCAATGCTGTTTGAACCTTATTTTGGTGACATTGAAGCTAATGAGAAATCATTAGTCCAGGCGATTGACACTATCTGCGATTCCGTAGAGACCTTCGCTAGAGAGCAGGGAGGCATCGCCATTATCAGTGATCGCCATGTCACTCGCTCACATGGTTCGATTTCCATGACATTGGCAATATCTGCCATTAATCAACGATTGATTGAGACTGGGTTGCGACTGCGTGTATCCTTGATTGTAGAAAGTGGACAGATTTGTTCGTCTCATCATGTAGCCTGCGCCCTTGGTTTTGGTGCGGCTGCCGTCTATCCAATGGGCGTAATGATGCGTGCTGAAGATAAGTTTGCTGACAACCCTAACGGCGCCTATGCAAAATTCGCCAAAGCAGCTGAAAAAGCCTTACTAAAAACCATGGGAAAGGTCGGTCTCTGCACCGTGGAGAGTTATTCTGGGGGTGAGTTTTTTGAACCCAACTTTTTGAATACTAATGATCCTGTATTTCGGCGTTATTTCCCAAATATGAAGTCGCCTGTCGGTGGGGTGGGCTTTACCGAGGTTGCTCAAGCTCATGCCGATTGGCATCAACGAGCCCTGAAGTGCGAAGTAGAAAGTGATATCCCGATGCTAGGCCTATTTAAAGAGCGGGCGGAAGGTGCCGGTCATTCTTACGGTGTTGCTGCTGTGCGAGGGTTTGTGGACCTGACCGAGGAACCGATTGCTTTTGATTTTGATGACGATACTGCCGCTAAGGATGAGCTGCGATTGTTAACACTCAACCGAATGGAAGGCGCGTTCGGGATTAGTGATGAAGGATATACCAATACGAGTTTCGATCGTCTGACACCCAAGGCGATTGATGAGTTCAAAATCACCCCCGGGTATAGAAGCTTCTCTCGTGATATGACTGAAGAGAGATCTCGAAGGCCAGCGGCATTAAGAGATGTTCTAGCATTTCCTGCGGATGTGAGTTTCCTTACTGAACCCGATGAATTTAGACGCGAAATGATGTTGTTCAATCGTGCGGGTAACAACCACTTTGTTGTTCGAGGTTTGGAGTGTGAAGCGATTTCAACAGAGTCTTATGCACTGCGATTGACCGGCTCCTTAGCGAGTCAGGCTGGTCGATTAGTTGCTCTGAGGGATTCTTTTGTCGATCGGTTTGGAGTCGACATTATCAGCTGTTCAGTGCGTGATGATGTTCTGACATTAAACGTCTCCGGCAGTGCCCAAGATTATGTGAGTCGGTTGCGCGGCGCTATGCCAAAAATAGATCTAAGTGAAGTGCAACCTGCTAGTCAAATTACACCTCTTTTAGCGTCTGGCGCAATGAGTCACGGTGCCTTGGTGGCGACGGCTCATGAGGCGGTGGCCCATGGGACCAATATGGTCGGTGGTATGTCTAACTGCGGTGAGGGTGGAGAGCATATTTCTCGTTATGGCACAATTCGAGCGTCTCGAATTAAACAGTTTGCTTCTGGACGATTTGGTGTCTGGGCTGGATATTTAGCTGACCCGATGCTCGAAGAGATCGAGATTAAAATTGGTCAAGGTGCCAAGCCAGGCGAGGGTGGCCAATTACCCGCACCTAAAGTAAATGTTGAGATAGCAGCGGCGCGTGGCGGCGTTCCCGGAGTCGAGTTGATATCTCCGCCACCGCATCACGATACTTATTCGATTGAAGATTTGGCACAGTTAATCCATGACGCCAAGGCGGCACGGGTTCGCGTGATTGTTAAGCTGGTATCTTCTGATGGAATTGGCACCATCGCCATAGGTGTGGCCAAAGCAGGTGCTGACGTCATCAATGTGGCTGGGAATACTGGGGGTACTGGTGCTGCCTCCGTAACCTCCTTAAAGTATACCGGCCGCGCTGCGGAGATCGGTATTGCTGAAGTGCATCAGGCGCTCTGTGCTAATGGTCTGCGGCAAAAAGTTGTTTTACGATGTTCTGGAGCCCATCAAACGGGTTCAGATGTTGTCAAGTCAGCCCTAATGGGTGGTGATAGTTTTGAATTTGGTACAACAGCGTTGATGATGCTCAAGTGCGTTATGGCAAAGAACTGCAACATTAAATGCCCTGCTGGTTTGACCACTAACCCCGAAGTTTTTGACGGTGACCCGAGAGCTCTTGGGCAGTACTTACTTAATATTGCTCACGAAGTACGAGAAATTCTCGCTGATCTTGGTTTGCGCTCATTGCGCGAAGCGCGAGGTCGTTGTGATCTTATTCATCTTTTAGATCATCCATCCTCAGTCGGTCAGCTAAATTTGCGTGCCATGTTGACGGTGTTTAATGAGCTTAAAATTGACAATCCCATCTATATGGAACGAGATTATGCTGTTGATGAGGGTTTTATTGGTCTGATCCGTGCAGCCTTAGTAGATCAAAAACAGGTATCCATAGAGTTGTCTAACAGCCAGCACCTTAACAATTGTAATAAGAGTGTAGGCGGCCAATTAGCGATCGATATCGAACGCATGCTCAACTATGAATTAAAGGATGTTGCGTTGCCTGCAGTATTGAAAGATAAGCGTGGTCGCCGCTTCTTACGAAATGGCGCCATTAGTATTGTTACTCATGGCTCGGCAGGGCAATCCTACGGTGCGTTCTGTAATGATGGTATGCGGCTATCACATACTGGCACCTGTAATGATGGCGTAGGTAAAACTGCCTGTGGCGGTGAGATTGTTGTCCATGCCCCAGCGGGTGGTAGTGACAAACCAGGTACCAATGTATTAATTGGTAACTTCGCTTTATTTGGAGCTACTGGAGGACGGGTGTTTATTGAAGGCCAAGCAGGTGACCGCTTTGCAGTGCGTAACTCAGGTGCGACTGCGGTTGTGGAAGGTGTTGGCGATTTCTGTGCGGAATACATGACAAACGGCGCAGTGCTCAATCTCGGTGCCTTTGCTAAAGGGTTTGGTAATGGAATGTCAGGTGGTTTTGCCTATCAATATGACCCTTACAGGAAATTTACCAACTGTATCAGTCATGATTCGGTGCTTTTAGCTTATCTAGATGATAAAGCGGAGGCCTCGGAAATTCATGCTCAGGCCATACACTCAATGTTGGAGTGGCATGTTAAAGCTACTGGTTCAAAAAAGGCTTGTTGGTTGCTTAAGCATTGGCACGAAGAGCGTGCTAATTTTGCCTATATAACCCCCCGAGCCCTGCTGCAGTATCAGGATTATGAAGCGATTCTTGATGCCAAACCACGCAAGGAACTTGCTGAAGAACTGGCCACTGCGTTGGCAGGCTTTCAAGTGAACAAGTTGAAAAAGGCGTGGCGTTCAGAAACACCAGTGATTAAAGGCATTGTTCCTGATTCAGAGCTAACGGATAGCGCGGATATGTATGAGCTGTTAAACACTTACTTGGTACTTAATACTGCTCAAAAAATCGCCCTTAAAAAGTGTCCAGGCGCCATATCTGTAGAGGACTCTGACGTTGTAAAAACGACGCGTAATCTGATTTTAACCGAAGATTTTGCGTTGATGAATGGACTTCTGAGGCATGCGCGAGAGGCGATTTCAGGGTATAGTGCCGCCGAATTGGCAGCGATGATTGCTGGCAAGCGCCTTACTGACTTTAAAGAGGCTTTGAGCTTGCGTAATATTTTATCAATGGACAGTCCCGCAACTTATGGTTGGATTCTCCATCAACAACAGAAAAACCAGTCGGCATTGGGGCGAATACCCAGCTTTGAAGAGCTATTTGCACACAATGCGGTGAATGATATTCTGCCCAATGCTAGTTAACGCTGAGACCAATTAATGAAACGACCATTCATACCAGAAGATGCCCCTTTTACTGGCGACCAAAAATCATGGTTGTCTGGTTTCTTGGCAGGTATGCAATCGGCTAAAGCGATGACCGGTAACCAAGCAAGCGTTGCTGGTGCATCGACAGCACCGATGCTTAATATACTCTATGGAACTCAGACGGGAAATGCTGAAGGCTTGGCAATGGATGCGGCTGTAGCAGCCCGAGCTCAAGGCTTTGAGGCTGTGGTACAAGGCTTGGATGATGTCACCATAGACGCTTTCTCGGCAATGAAGCGTGTCATTATCACAATTGCTACTTATGGCGAAGGTGAAATGCCTGACAATGCAGGATTATTTTGGGAGAGTATCTACAGTGCTGATATGCCTAAGTTGCCGGATATGCAGTTTGGCGTTTTGGCGCTGGGTGACACCAGTTATGATGAATTTTGTCAGGCTGGAAAACTTCTTGATATTCGTCTCGAACAATTGGGCGCAACGCGATTAATAGATCGATTAGACTGCGATGTTGACTATGAGGATGTCGCCGATGAGTGGATTAACAAAACTATCCCTTTGGCTAATGGCGGTAAGAGTATTGCGCCTGCGGCAGAGTCTACTCCTAAGGTCGTCAAGTCTGTCTGGAATCGTAAAAATCCCTACCCCGCGAAAGTCAGCGTCAACAGACTGTTATCTGGGCCATCATCCGGTAAAGAGATCCGACACTATGAGATTGATCTCGCGGACAGTGGTTTGACCTACGAGACTGGCGATGCATTAAACGTGATGCCGGTCAATGATGGCGCGCTGGTGAAAAAGCTCACAGAGCGTCTTTTAGTCAGCACCGATACTGTTCTTGAGGCGCAAGGACAGTCCATCGGCGATTTGCTCACTTATCAGTATGAGATATCCACTCCGTCGCGAAATCTCATCGCTGCTGTAGAAGCACAGGCTAACCATGACAAATTCTCCCACGTGTTAAAAAATGGCGATAAAGAAGCTCTTGCGGATTTTTTATGGGGTAAGGATACTCTGGATTTACTCAACTTAAATCCAGAGATCGTTTTTTCGATCGATGAGTTTTTGGCTTTACTTAAACCCCTACAACATCGTGCCTACTCAATTTCTTCAAGTCCCAATAAGCATATTGGCTTGGTGCACTTGACTGTAGCCTCAGTGCGCTGGCGTGAAGATGATCGAGACCATCTTGGTGTCTGTTCGACCTTTTTGGCAGATCGAGTTGCGGCAAATGGTACCGCGGGCGTTTTCATATCGCCTAACAAAGCATTCCGCATTCCTGCTAATGATGATACACCCATGATTATGGTTGGCCCAGGCACTGGTGTTGCGCCCTTTAGAGCCTTCTTGGAAGAGCGTCAGATGAGCGGGGCCAAAGGGCAAAACTGGTTATTCTTTGGAGATCAAACTAGAGATTCTGATTTTATCTACGAACAGCAATTATTAGAAATGCAAGCGGTAGGTGTGCTGAATCGACTCGACTTAGCCTTTTCCAGAGATCAAAAAGAGAAGGTTTACGTTCAACATAAAATGCATGAGGCAGCGGCAGAGCTTTATCAATGGCTGGAGCAAGGCGCCTACTTTTATGTTTGTGGAGATGCTACCCGCATGGCCAAAGATGTTGATCAGGCATTGCGTGATATTGTTGCTGCGCAGGGAAAACTAAGTGCTGACAAAGCCACTGATTATATTAACAATCTAAAGCGTGAAAAGCGCTACCTACGCGACGTATACTAGTCGCCTCATCTTATTGACCTTAACTATTTATGACAGAATTAAAGAACGATCGATTTTTACGAGCACTAGCTCGGCAACCGGTTGATAAAACGCCAGTATGGATGATGCGGCAAGCGGGACGTTATTTACCTGAATATCGTCAAGTAAGAGCGCAGGCTGGCGATTTTATGAGCCTATGCAAGAATACTGAACTTGCCTGTGAAGTTACGTTGCAGCCACTTGAACGATATGAGTTGGATGCGGCGATTCTGTTTTCCGATATTTTAACGATTCCTGATGCAATGGGTCTAGGTCTTTACTTCGCCGAGGGGGAAGGGCCTAAATTTCATAAGCCGGTGCGCACTGAGGCAGATGTTGATCAACTGCAGGTGATTAATACAGCCTCAGATTTGGGATATGTAACGGATGCCGTCTCCATGATTCGTCGTGAGTTGAGGGGCCGTGTTCCTTTAATTGGATTCTCTGGAAGCCCCTGGACACTGGCGACCTATATGATCGAAGGGCAGGGTAGTCGTGATTTTATTCGTGCCAAGACCATGCTGTATACCCAACCTGAGGTACTTCATCAGCTATTAGAAAAACTATCTCTGTCGGTGATTGACTACCTTAATGCGCAAATTTTAGCAGGAGCGCAGGTGGTACAAATATTCGATACCTGGGGCGGAGCATTAAGTCACGATGCTTATTTGGAATTTTCTCTGGCCTACATGAAAAAAATTGTCGATGGCCTGATTAAACATGCTGATGGCCGTGAGGTACCGGTAATTTTATTTACCAAAGGTGGAGGTCATTGGTTGGAAGCCATGGCAGATACAGGTTGCGACTGCTTGGGCCTAGATTGGACGGTCGATATTGGTGCTGCCAACGGTCGTGTTGGCAGTAAGGTTGCTCTGCAAGGTAACATGGATCCGGCGGTACTCAGGTCTGATCGAGAGGGTATTGAATCAGAGGTTAACACTATCTTGAAGTCATTTGGTGGCGGTCAGGGTCATGTGTTTAATCTTGGCCATGGTATTACCCCAGATATTAACCCAGATAACGTGAAGATATTTATCGACGCGGTTCATCAGTTCTCTGGCTCTAAGTAGAGTCAGAGTTCACTCAGTAAGTGAGGCTATTTCCTGACCCATCATGACTGGGGCTTGCGGGGTTAAATCGGCCATACCCTCTACCCTATCCTTTTGAAACAAGATGATTGCCGTTGAGCCGAATTT
>CAJWFB010000052.1 GCA_913031645.1 uncultured Cellvibrionales bacterium | reverse complement strand
GCAGACATTTCGTCTCAAGACAGAGATCAACAGCTGCTAAAACGACTCATTGATGATGAGCTGATATTACAGCGTGCCGAGGAGCTAGGCATTCTGCAGGCAGACCCCGGTATTCGCAAGCTGCTCGCGCGATCAGCTATAGATGCTATTGTGCGTGAGTCACAGGCCGCACCAGTCACGGAATCTGAACTCATCGCCTTTTATAACGGTCATCGAGCGGTCTTTCAACAACCTCAAAGAATAACGCTTCAAGCTGCACAATTTGATGATCTTGAAATGGCCAATATTTCTCGCAATGCGCTCTTGCTGGGGGATAGTCTCAAAAAAACCGTATCACATGGGGACGGTGAAATGTTGCCCATACCTCTATCACCGTTGCCAAAGCATGCACTAGTGCGCTATCTCGGGGCATCTTTGGCCCACTTGGCACTAACGGTACCAACCATGGAGGTCTCTCAACCAATTATTCGAGGTGACAGCGTTTATCTCCTGCAGGTCTTTGAAAACCATCCGGCAACATTAATGCCTTTTAAACAGATTCGAGCGACAGTGATGACTGAATTAAAAATTAGGCGGCGGCGTGATAGGTTGGCAACGACGCTAACAGAACTCAAACAGCAAGCTAGCATTGAGTTCAATTCAGTATTGCTTGAGCAATTAGCGAGTACTGATCAATAGCTATGAAAAAATCTGCAGCACTGACAACCAATCAACGATCGCTGACTTTGTTAGTCTGCGGCTCAATCCTAGGCATCCTAATAGCACTAAGTGGTCCCTATGCATCAGTAACTGAAGACAATACAGTGATCGCTTGGGTTAACGATACCGCTATTGGAAGATCGCAATACAGCCAAGCTCTGACCCTTTACAGCCAGGAAAAACGCGGCCCTACTATTGCACAGGATAGGGCTCTTATATTAGAGCGGCTCATAGAAGAAGAGCTATTGGTGCAAAAGGCGATTATGGATGGTGCGCTGCGCAACAACCTCGGTGTCCGTCAACGCACATTACAAACTATGCTTGACAGCATTCAAAGTAAATCTATGGCCACCAATGGCAACAACGCCGAGGCAACTGGCAAGGCGCTTGAAGGCTATATAGAGCAGCTTCGTCATACAGCGAACATCGAATGGCTGAATCAGAAGCCCACCCCTGCACAGGCCAGTCAATAATGGTGAAGTTAATCCAAATAACTGTCGTCATATTGCTCGCATTTGGCATTATCATCACATCATCTCAGGCGCATGCCCATAATCGCAGCCAGTCTTTTTCTGACTGGGAAATAACCAACAATCATGCAACGGCAGTCTTTACCGCTAAATCCAGAGAAATTACTCGACTTCAAACTCAGACCAACGAATCTCTAGACACCTTACTGGTAAACCATTTAGCTAGCTCGATCAGTGTGTCTCAAGATAGCTTGCCCTGCATAAGTAAAGAGGCTGCTAAACCCATGCCGTCCGCACTGGGGTATGTTCGTGTCAGGTTAGTATTCGACTGTGATGCGTCCTTAGGTAACCTCAGTATTAGCATTAATAGCTTTTTCAATGCCGCTAGTTCTCACGTTCATTATGCCAATGTGGCCCTCAATGGGGAGCCCTCTTATCAGTACCTATTTACCAACAAACAACGGCAACATGAAATCACTGATCAACTAAAATCTAGTAGTCACTGGTTTTCCAGCGTTACCCAATTCGTCATTATTGGCGTCGAACATATCTTTGGCGGCATTGATCATATCGCGTTTCTACTAGCCCTTATGTTGCTTCTCCGTAGTGTAAAGGGCTTAATTTGGATGATCACCGGCTTCACCCTTGGGCACAGCATCACCTTGGCGCTGGCTACGCTGGGTTGGGTGATACCTGACCTTGACATTGTTGAGGCTGCTATTGGCTTTACCATCGCTCTGGTCGCTGCAGGAAACATCGCTGTTCTCACGGGAAATCATCGTCAAATTGCCTATTTCTCTGTGGTCGGCTTATTACTGATCGTGCTCATCAACTTGACTTGGAATATGGGATTGAGTGCCCTGAGCGGCCTTGGTCTGGCGTTATTTGCGCTCGCCTATCTATGGGATTCTGCCGATAAGCATTTGTCAGCTAACCTCCGTGTGGTGACAAGTGTTGTATTCGGGCTGATTCACGGTTTTGGCTTTGCCGGCGCCTTGACCGAAACGGGTTTAGCCAATGCACAGCTTTTCCCTGCGCTGCTTGGCTTTAATCTTGGCATTGAACTGGGTCAAATAGTGATCATCGCCGCTGTCTGGATGCTTTTACAAAAAATGAGTCAATCTAGACTGCTCAGTGACACAAGATTAGCCGTTGATTTAGTTTCAGCAGCACTCTGTGGGTTAGGTTTATACTGGTTTATCGGGCGAAGTTATGGAATTATCTAATAAAATGGGGTTTAACATGTTTAAAAAGTTTGCTGTTGTTATGGCTGTCATGGGTGCAATCATCACCCTCGTATTGACTAATAATGCACCAGAAGCGGTGTATCGGCTTTTTCCTGGCTACTTCGAAGACCCCAATCTTGCCTGGGAAAACTCTCCACTAACGCCACAAACCATTACCCAACAACGACTACCCAAAGAGGTCATAGACGCTCGCACCATCAGCAGAAGTAATGATGCAATGCCTGAAAAACAGATTCTTTTTGGTGATACTCATGTGCACACCACTAACTCTGCCGATGCCTTTATGTACAGCTTACCGATGATGCATGGTGCTTCTGGCGCCTACCCACCGGCATTTGCCTGTGACTACGCACGCTTCGTTTCACAGCTAGACTTTTACTTTCTCACTGATCACGCCGAGAGTTTTACCTTGGGGCAGTGGCGCGACGGCATGGAATCGGTGCGTCAGTGCAATCGTACCGCTGGTGACCCAATGAACCCAGACATTGTCGCTTTTCTCGGTTGGGAATGGACCCAGGTCGGTACCGTGGCTGAAAATCATTACGGCCATCACAACGTGCTGTTCAAAGATGATGATCCAGAAAATTTACCTAGCCATCCAATTGCCTCAGTGGGTGTTGGCGTAGCCACTATTGCCGCACGTTCAAATGAGGGCAAACAATCGGGTATTTTAGGTGTCCTCGATCCACGCCATAAAGACTATTACGCCTCCTACAACACGTGGGTTGGCAATATGGCCGGAACACCGGCATGTGACTCATCCCTGCCCAGCCCATCACTTCCAGCGGACTGTTATGAAAGTGTCGCTACACCAGGAGAACTGTTTAAAAAGCTCGATGAGTGGGGCTTTGATAACATTGTCGTGCCTCACGGCACTAGCTGGGGGTTTTACACCCCCCCCAATGCTAACTGGACTCATCAGTTGACCGAGGCGAACAGTGATCTCGACAAAACACGCTTAATTGAGGTTTATTCCGGCCACGGTAACTCGGAAGTATTTAGAGACTTCACGGTAAGAACACGCAATGATAAGGGCGACTGGGTCTGTCCGGCGCCGCAAACCAATTATCTTCCCGCTTGCTGGCAAGCAGGAGAGATTATTGAAGATCGTTGTTTAGCTGATGGCACTGACCCGGATGAATGTAATGCTCGTGCAGCAGAGGCGCGCCATAACTTTGTTCAACTAGATACCATTTACGGCTTCATGACCGTGCCCGGCAGCACGCCAGAAGAATGGCTTGACGCGGGACAAGCGAGAGATGTTTTCCTACCGGCATTTAACTACAAACCTCGCAAATCGGTGCAGTATGGCTTAGCGCTTCAGAACCTTGAAGACTCAGAGAATCCATTGCGTTATCGCTGGGGCTTTATTGGTTCAACCGACACCCATTCAGCGCGAGCAGGTCACGGTTTCAAGCAACTCGATAGAATTAATAGTACCGATGCAACGGGTGTTCGAGATGGCTTCTGGGAGTCCGTTTTCGCGAGTACGGCTGTGATCTCAGAGCCAGCGCCGCGATCGTTAACTGCTGATCAAATTGATCCGGTAAGCGCCAAGATATTTGCCTCAGAATTTGAACGTACTAACTCTTTTTTAAATACCGGAGGAATAGCAGCGGTACACGCTCAAGGCCGTGATCGAGACGCTATTTGGGATGCCATGAAACGTCGTGAGGTCTACGGAACCAGTGGGCACCGGATGCTAGTTTGGTTTGATCTGCTTAATGCTAACAATAACAATCAGTCGTTACCGATGGGAAGCAGTGTCGATATGGTTAGTAACCCACAATTCAGCGCCAAGGTTGTTGGCTCGTTCAAGCAGCTTCCCGGTTGTCCAGAGTATGTTGTAGAGACACTTGAGCAAAAACGCTTACAGAAAATGTCCCTTGGCGAGTGTTATAACCCCTCCGATGAACGCTACCTTATCGACAGCATTGAAGTGATTAAAATACGTCCGCAATCCTATGCTGGTGAAGAGGTCCCGCCACTGATTGAAGACCCATGGCGAACGTTTGAATGCCTCCCCTCTGCTGAGGGTTGCTCTATCGAATTTGAAGATCAGGACTTTACAACTGACGGCCGCGATGCCCTTTACTACATCCGAGCGCATGAACAACCTATAGCAACCATCAATGGTGGTAATTTGCGTACTAGCTTTGATGACCAAGGCAATGCCATTACCACCGACCCCTGCTTCGGTGATTACCGCACGCCAGAGCAAGACAACTGTCAGCAACCTCTGAGCCAACAAGCATGGTCTTCGCCCATCTTTGTAGACTTTAAACAATAATAAGACTAACTATGAAACATTAGGGGACTACATTATGGGTAATAAAACCGCACTAGTGACGGGCGCATCCGACGGTATCGGACTCGAGTTCGCCGACATTCTTGCCGCTCAGGGCTATGACTTGGTTTTAGTGGCGCGACGAGAAGATAAGTTGAATGAGGTCAGCGAAAAACTCAGTCGGACCTACGGCATCAACTGTACCGTTATGGCCACTGACTTGTCTGAACCTCAGGCCGCCCAAACGCTTTTCCAACGCACCCGTGATCAACACCTGCAAGTTGACTTTTTAGTCAACAACGCGGGGCTTTTACACAATGGGTTTTTCACCGAACTAAGCCTTGCTGAACAAGAGCGCATGATTACTGTCAACGTGCTTGCATTAACCGCACTGAGTCATCTTTATGCCAGCGATATGGCGACGAGGAAAAAGGGCCACATTCTTAACCTAGCATCGCTAGCCGCTTGGATGGCCATCCCTAATCAAAACGTCTACGCAGCCACCAAGGCCTATGTTTTATCATTCTCTCAGGCCTTAGCAGATGAAATGAAAGCGGCCAACAGTGGTGTTGTGGTATCCGCACTCTGCCCTGGCTATACCGCTACTAAAATGATGGATAACCCAGATCAAGGCGCTAAACTCAATATCGCTCCAAACATGATGATGTCAGCAAAAGACGTCGCGGAATCGGGCATCAAGGGCTGTCTCGCAGGCCAGAGCGCTATTGTGCCAGGCGCAGCTAATAAAATGACCGCCGCGATTATCCGCCTGTTTTCCAAGACACTACTCACCAAACTGGTTGGCAGTTTTTACCGAAAAAATATGGGCTAATGCCATACAAAATAACTTAACAGACACTTGAGGGGCTTATGAGCGAGCAAACGATCCAAAAAATACTAATTACTGGCGCCAATGGTTTCATTGGCAAGACGCTGATGCGTTTTTACCAACACAACAATCAAGCCGTGGTTGGCGTTGATCTGGTTGGCAATGGTACAGATATTATTGAAGGCGATATTGCCAAACCTGCGAGCATTGCCAATTTGCTAGAAGAGTGCGATGTCATTATCCACACTGCGGCACTGGTCTCAAATGCCATGGAAGACAGTGATATGTGGCGAGTCAATGTACTGGCCACCCGCAACTTAATCGATGCGGCAAAAAAACGTAAGGTGCGGCGTTTTGTGCAGATATCTTCCATCGTTGCCTATGGTAATGCTGCCAAGGGCGAGATCGACGAGAACCACCCCGTGCATGCCGATGGTGGGAGCTATGTGTTAACCAAACTGGCCTCCGAACATGCCGTGCTGGCAGCCTCCGCGAATAGCGACATTGAGGTGGTTATTGTGCGTCCCGGCGATGCCTATGGCCCCGGTAGCCGTCCATGGATTATTGCACCCTTGGAAGCAATAGCTAAAAATCAATTTATGCTGCCAGCCAAAGGCGAAGGTTTCTTTAGGCCCATCTATATTGATGATTTAGTCAGAGGTATTGCACTTGCTGCCCAACATCCCGATGCTGCCGGCGAGATATTCAACTTATCCTGTGAAGGCTACATGACCACCAAAGAGTATTTTGCTCCACACTATCAGTGGTTGGGCAAAAAAGGACCCATGCTTGTCTCAACTAAGCTTGCGCTTAGAGTCGCCGCCGTAGCCTCCAAAGTGGCCAGCCTTATGGGCAATCTCAATGAAGCCTCGCCGGCAACCGTGGTTCAACTTGCAACCAGTAGCTGGTTCTCCATAAAGAAAGCCGAGCGAATTCTTGGTTGGAAGCCTGAAATGCCATTTGACGAAGGAATGGAACGCTCCAAACAATGGGCTGCAGACAATGGTCTTTTAGACAAATGATGGTTATGGTGTCATGTGGACGCCAAAGGAACCTCTCATGCCTAAGAACATTACTGACTTAGTTACGCTTGCAAAAAGCACTGCGCAGATAGAGCGCTATGCAACCCCCCAGGATCGCTTAGTGAAGGGTAATCCTGAGCAAAATAATACACTTCATTTTTCGACCGATGATCGGTTCTTTGTCGGAGAATGGGGTGCAGAGGTTGGCTGTTGGAAAGTCAGCTATACCGAAAGCGAATATTTCCACATACTGAGCGGCAAATCCATCCTACGCGATACCGAGGGTAATGAATTGACCGTCATTGCCGGTGACAAGATCTGCGTGCCCGCTGGCTTTGAAGGTGAATGGGACGTCATAGAGCCAACGCAAAAAATCTATGCTATCTACGAAAACTAAATCTTTCTAAATAACACGGTTGTCTCTATGTCCAGATTATTAGCACCACTACTCATTATCGTCCTCAGCCAGGTCGGCTGTAGTGTCGAGTCCAAGTCGGAGGCAACAGCAGCTGTATCAACAGATCAAAACGCGACTCTAATGGCGCAGGCACAGGCGATACACGCCACAGCATTGACCATAGATGCTCATGCCGACATTGAAATACCGGATAAGCCTTCTATGTACGTCGGCTCTGATGGCCTGTCTAAGGTGGGCCCACAGAAAATGCAAAAAGGTGGCTTAGATGCAGTTGTTATGTCTTTAGCAGTGGGGCCTATGCCAAGAACCCCTGATGGTTATGCGGCTGCTAAAGCGTTGGCGCAAACCAAGCTCGCTGCGGTTAATGCACTGGCAGAGGATCCAGCCAACAATACCGTCATCGTAAAGAGTACAGTTGAGCTGACTAATGCGCACATCGAGGGGAAATCAGCGCTGATTATTGGTTTTCAAAATGCATTAATCTTGGGTACAGACATAAGTGGAATCGACAGTCTATATCGTTCAGGGGTTAGAGTATTTGCCCTAACACACATGGGCCATAATGACTTTGCGGACTCATCAAGAACACTGTTTGACGGTGACACAGGCACTCGTGAACCGGATGCTGAACATGGTGGCTTATCCGCTTTAGGGAAAGCGGCTGTTGCAGAAATCAATACCCTTGGTGGCATTATGGATATCTCACAGTTATCCTCTGAAGCCGCCCTACAAGTTATAGCCCTCTCCAGCACTCCCGTCATTGCCAGTCATTCCAACGTGCGCGCACTAACCAGTGTTAGCCGCAATCTCTCTGATCTAGAAATAGATCAGATTGGTGAGAGCGGCGGTGTTATTCATATAGCGCCATTTCGCGGTTACCTGTTTGACTCTGCTGACCCAGACATGGATACAAATATCCGCGCCGTTCGCAAAGAGTCCGGCATAGAGGAAGACTACTTATATCCATTTGAGCTGTATTGGGAAATTGATGACCCCGCTATTAGGAAAGACTTTTTGACTCGCACCAGCGCCCTGCTTGGCCCCATCGGATTAGACGAAATGCTCGATCATATTGACTACATCGTTGAGCGCATTGGTGTTGATCACGTTGGTATTGGCACAGACTTTAATCATGGGAGTGGCATTATTGGATTCAATGACGCCAGTGAGGCGCTAAATGTTACCGTTGAGCTACTTAAACGCGGCTATACCGAAGACGACATCATCAACATTTGGGGTGGCAATTTTATTCGAGTATGGCGTGCCGCAGAAAAAGCCAGCGAAGCTAGGATGTTGCAGTCTCAGAGGTAAGGCCAGCTCGATAAGAGCCCGCGGTAGAACCTGTCCAGAGCTTGAAGCTACGGTAGAACGAACGCGCCTCCGCATAACCCAACTGGTAGGCAATTGAGTCGAGTGATAGATTGGTATTTTTTAGATAATACAGTGCCAATTCTAAGCGCAATTCATTGAGTAAATCCTTGTATCGGGTACCCTCCTCGTCCAGCTTTCTCTGCAAAGTACGGCTACTCATACCGAGCATTTCAGCAATCATCTGACTGGAGGGGGTTTGTTGTTTGAGTATCAGGCGCAAAAGATTTTTTACTTGGTCGGCTACCCGTTGTTTCTTGTCTAAACCACCTAAGAGGGTAGTGGCATGATCTAGCAGCATCTGCAACAGTTGTTCATTAGCCTGGGGGAAAACCTCATCTAAAGCACTTTCAGGAAATCGGAATCCACTGGCCGGCTGATTAAATAAAACCTCACAACCAAATAGTTCGGTATAGTCAGCCAATAAGGCAGGATCATCTGGCCCCTGGTGTTCAAACCAAATGCTATGCCAGCCCTCAAAATTAAGAAAACGTCGCGCAAATAGGCACCAAGACGCCAAAACATTTTCGACTTCATGCTTCCGCACTGTTGGGGTTTTAAACTGGCAGGTCCATCGCTGTAGGGCAAAACCATCTGCAATCTCAATGGAGGTAACTCCCATATCGCCAACAATTTTTTCGTAAATCGGAATTTTCGCTTGAATCATGCGTAGTGTTGAGCAGTTCATCGAGATATAACCCAACACACTGTAGGACGCCGGCTCTACAAACTGGGCCGAGTGAAGTCCAAAACAGGGATCGTCGCTCGCCTCGATTAATAGTGCTAAAAGATCTTCCATTGACTGGTTGGAGACGTGTTTGGTGTTATCTTTTAATGTCTCAGCATCAATTCCCACCTGACTTAACAGCGGCGAGTAATTCACACCACACGCCTCAGCGGACCTCAAATATTGGGTAACCGCCGGTACCGATGCAAGACCACTGTTATGTGTTAAATCCATGTGCTTTTAATGGTGCCTACTCTATGACTGAAATTGTGACCCTATTGTCGGACTTAGACAGCGACTGCTGTTATGTTAGTCGATACTATAATGGAAAATAGTATACCTCAAGAGTTGAGGATTTCGTCGCCATTAACGCTATACTTATGCGCGCCAAAGTGGCCAATATTAATACTCATGAAAGCAACACTATATAGGATGGTAAAGATGCGGTTGTGGAATGGTTGGGGCAATGAAAATAGTGATCTAAACATGGAGCTGAGCAGTGGTTTACGCATGCTATTACAGGCATTGGTTGGATCTGGGACGGCACTACCACAGGCAACTTTGAGTGATGTTGTTGCCAAAGTTCCGCCAACGAGATTGTCCACGCACCCCTTAATTAATACCGATCCAGAGATTCGTGTGCGCCACGCACGCGGCCAAAGCCTGCCTGATTGGCTGGACATGCACAGTGGAGATGTCAATACGTTTCCTGATGGCGTTGCCACTCCAGAGTCATCCGCTGAGGTGCGTACACTTTTAGATCACGCCAAGGCTGACAGTATTGTGGTCATTCCCTATGGCGGCGGTACCTCAGTGGTTGGGCATATCAATCCTGAGGAAAGTGAAAGGCCAGTGCTAACCATTGATATGAGCAAGATGAATAAGCTACTTCATATCGACAAAGAGAGTCAGCTGGCAACTTTTGGCTCTGGCATTGCCGGTCCGGCATTAGAGAAATCACTCAATGAGCATGGGTTCACCCTCGGTCACTTTCCGCAGTCATGGGAGCTTTCTACCTTGGGTGGTTGGGTGGCGAGTCGCTCAAGTGGCCAGCAATCAATACACTACGGACGAATAGAGAATCTGTTTGCCGGTGGTAGCATCGAAACCCTCGCTGGCACCTTGGCTATACCGACTATTCCGGCCTCCTCGGCAGGACCGGATGTGCGAGAGATGATCCTTGGGTCTGAGGGTCGCATGGGTATTATCACTGAGGTGACAGTACGGATCACTCCGCTACCAGAAAAAGAGTTATTTCAGGTGGTCTTCTTTCCCTCTTGGGAGGTTGGCATTAATGTCGCCAGAGAGCTTATCCAGCAAAGAGTTGCGCTCTCCATGGTACGTCTAAGTAACCCACTTGAAACCACTAGCCTGCTGTATATGGGTGCGGGTGAGGATAGCAGCGGCGTGGCTGCCTTGGAACAAGCCCTTGCTGAAAAAGGCATTGGCTCGGGTAAGGTCATGATGACGTTGGGTGTCACTGGGTCTGCCAGACACTGTGAAACAGCTCATCAGCTCGCCCTAGATCACTGTGCTAATCACGGCGGTGTGGCCGATCAATCAGGTCTTGGTGATAACTGGGCGCATGGGCGCTTCCGAGCACCCTACCTCCGCGACCCGTTAGGCGCAGCTGGTTATGCCGCAGACACCATGGAAACTGCTGTGGACTGGTCTAAAGTTCCCAAGGCAGCAGAAAACATAGAGCAGGCCATTCGCACTGCGCTGGCCGATGAAGGTGAGCAGGTTCATGCCTATACTCACCTCTCCCATGTCTATGGTCAGGGTTCAAGTATCTATACTACGTATTTATTTCGTCTTGGTGACAGCTATCAACAAGGGATGGATCGTTGGGTCAAACTTAAAAAAGCCGGCGCCGAACAAATTGTTGCCCACGGCGGTACTATTAGCCACCAACACGGCGTAGGTAAGGACCATAGGAACTATTTGAGCGCCGA
>CAJWFB010000051.1 GCA_913031645.1 uncultured Cellvibrionales bacterium | reverse complement strand
AATATTCAAAAATAACCGGACCCCACCAATCAATCATTTTTTCCTTGATCTCTATCGGGCAAGGCGCCGCTGCATGTATTGCAACCTGCAACGACGACACATCGTATTGAGTGCGCACTTCCTCCGGTAATTTCAACATTTTTACGAACATGGTTGGTACCCATTGGCTATGGGTGATCTGATATTTTTCAATTAAACGCAGAGCTTCTTGGTCATTAAAGTCTTCCATTACGACACTGGTGCCACCAAATAGTAGTGTTACGAGGTTATAACGTAGGGGCGCTGCGTGATAAAGCGGTGCGGGAGACAAATAGATTGTTTCTCTTCCAAAACCATAGAGCCCCTTCGACAGTAACACCAAGTTAGACGACTCATCGCCTACGTTCATATCTGGCAAAGGTATTTTAACGCCTTTGGGTTTTCCTGTAGTCCCTGAGGAGTACAGCATATCAATACCCGCGGCCTCATCAGCAATCGGCTGCTGCGGCATCTGATCACGCAAAGCCTCATAACTCTCGTAGCCATTTACAGTGCCATTAACCATTAATCTAGATTCAACGACAGGCATATCTCTCAATAATTCAGACGCGAGTTCGGCTTTAACACAAGAACTAATGAACAGCTTTGCGCCACAGTCATTAATAATGTACGCGGCTTCGGTAGCCGTTAGCCTTGAGCTAATGGCGGTATAAAACAAGCCAGACCGCGCAGCCGCCATACAAATCTCCAGAAACCGCGCATTATTTTCCATTAATAGCGCGATATGATCGCCGGTTTTTAAACCCACAGATCTAAATAATTGGGAGGTCTGGCAGGTTCGCTCGTTCAACTGCTGATAAGTGACAGTCTCTCCACTACCCGCCATGATATAAGCCGCTTTATGGGGTGTCTGCTTTGCAAGGTCGCCAAGATACATTCAAGAACTCCGCTAAAGGTTTAATACGAAAATTATAATCAGTAGAAAATTAAATCACTGTTTGCTAGCAGACTGCAAATAAAGCGTCGGTATGATCTGAGTATCGTGCTATTGGGGTCGACATTGAGGGTAGTTTTCGCTACTGTCTAGGACGTAAATGTATTCATTCGGAGTCTTCCATTGAGCAATATTATCACTGACGTTGTCGCCGGCGTTGGGCAGATTACTCTTGACCGCCCGGCAGCCTTAAATGCCCTAAGTTTAGATATGGTACGTGATATGGCCAGCACACTAACAGCCTGGCGGGATGATCCTTCTGTTGAGGCTATTGCAGTGCGTGGTTCTAACAAGCATGGTCCTTTTGGGGCCTTTTGTGCCGGTGGTGACATTCGCTTTTTCCATACCGCGGGTATTGCTAATGATCCTAATTTAGAGGCATTTTTTACTGAAGAATACCGACTTAATCACTTGATTTTCAATTATCCAAAACCCTACATCGCCTTTATGGATGGCATTGTTATGGGCGGTGGTATGGGAATTTCTCAAGGAGCGTCGCTACGCATCATTACCGAGCGTACCAAAATCGCCATGCCAGAAACTAATATCGGTTTGTTCCCGGATGTGGGCGGCGGTTATTTCTTACCCAAGTGCCCGGGCTACAGCGGTGAATACTTAGGTCTGACCGGGAAGGTGTTGGTTGGCACTCAAGCACTGGCAGTTAATTTAGCCGACCGAGCTATTAATAGTGATAATCTCGCCGATTACTGGGACAGCCTGACCAATAACGAGATGATGACTGTTACTCAGCGTATTACGCGCCTACACAGTGTCATTGATAGTGCCAAACTACCGGAAGACGATAGTTGGTTGAGCACTGAGATGGATGAGGCTTTTAACTTTGACACCCCCGCCGAAATTATGCACGCATTGCGAACAAGCGGTTCGCCCTGGGCCATTGAAACCCTAAAAACCCTAGAAAAACGCTCGCCCTTAATGCTGCATGTGTCTCTGCGGCAAATTCGATTAGGCCGCCATATGAGCCTTGCCGATGAGTTGCGACTCGAACGCACGTTGGTGCAACACTGCTTTTATACTAACCATCTTGATCGCGCTGGTGCTCAGACTGAAACCGTTGAAGGGATTCGTGCATTGGCGGTAGATAAAGATCATAGTCCAGTGTGGAACCCAGCCCGTATCGAAGACGTTACTCCCGCGATGGTAGATCCTTTCTTTGAGAGCCCTTGGGCACAAGAAGATCATCCTTTGGCCGATCTCGACTAGGACTTAACATGACAGCGCCCTATTTAAATAAGACTCGCCCATGAACAAAGAACGCAGCCGCGCAATTATTATTGGTTCTGGTTTTGGCGGCCTATCGCTCGGCTTGCGCCTCCAAAGTCTTGGCTTTGACACTACCATTGTTGAAAAACTCGATGGCGCCGGTGGCCGCGCCTATGTGAAAAAGGTCAATGGTTTTACCTTTGATATGGGTCCTACAGTGATTACTGTGCCGCACTTTATCGAGGAATTATTTGCACTGGATCGTGACAGTGACAACTTAGATCAACCCGACTTCCCTGCGCCTATTCTCAATGGCGAGCAAAACCCCGGTATCGCAACGGCGAAGTATGCAGAAATTGTGCCTATCAAGCCGTTCTATCGTATTTACTTTGATGACAAAAGCTACTTTGACTACGACGGCGACCCAGTGAGCACTCGTGAGCAAATCAGTCAAATTGCCCCTGAAGATTTAGACGGTTATGAGCGCTTCCATAAAGACGCCGAGGCCATATTTAAGCGTGGCTTTTTGGAGTTGGGCTACACCTTCTTTAATGACGCCCCCACTATGCTGCGGGTACTGCCCGACCTGCTAAAACTGGATGCGGTACGCAGTCTTTTCTCATTTACCAGCCGTTACTTTAGCAGTGACAAACTGCGCCAAGTGTTTAGCTTTGAAACCTTATTAATTGGTGGTAACCCACTGGCCGTGCCCGCTATTTACGCAATGATTCACTTTGTTGAAAAAACCTGGGGCGTGCACTATGTCATGGGCGGCACCGGTGCATTGGTGCAGGGCATGGTCCAAAAATTCGAAGAAATGGGTGGAGAAATACGCTATCAAGCAGAGGTTGTCAGCATTGATGTGGCAGACCGTAAAGGCTGGTTTAAAAAACCCGTTATTAAAGGCTTAACGCTTGCCAATGGCGAGGTACTAACAGCCGATGCAGTGGTTAGTAATGCTGATTATGCCCATACCTATATGACACTAATCGACTCTAAGCATCGCCGGTGGAATCCCGATTGGCGTGTGCGCAACATGCATTACTCAATGTCACTGTTGGTCGTTTATTTTGGGTTTAAAGACAGTGGTAACCTAGACCTAAGACACCACAATATTATTCTTGGTCCACGCTATGAAGAGCTGTTAACCGATATTTTTAAACGCAAAATATTGGCTAGCGATTTTAGTCAGTACCTGCACGTACCAACCATTACTGACCCAGCCCTTGCGCCCAACGGTCACCACGCTGCCTATACCCTCATACCTGTGCCTCATAATGGCAGCGGTATTGACTGGTCGATTGAAGGTCCTAAATTGACTGACACAGTACTGCGATTTCTTGATGACGAGGGCTATATCCCCGGTCTAATGGACAACTTAGTACACAGTGAATTTGTCACCCCAGATTACTTTGAGATCACCCTAAACAGTCACCTGGGCAACAGCTTTGGGGTTGAACCTCGCTTAACTCAGTCGGCGTTCTTTAGGCCGCATAACCGTTCAGAAGATATTAGTGGTTTGTATCTGGTGGGGGCTAGCTCGCAACCCGGCGCCGGTACACCGAGTGTCATGATGTCTGCAAAAATGACTGCACGTGCTATTGCCGAGGACTTTTCTGAGACTATTAGCCAATGGCGAGACGAGTAAACTATGTCTTTTGAACTACTCGAAGAATTAGTCACCTGTCCTTTTTGCTGGGAGAGCATTACGCTGTTAATTGATCCATCAGAGTCGCAAACCTACACCGAAGACTGCTTTGTCTGCTGCCGACCTATACTCGTTAATACTGAGATCCAAGGTGATGACGTTGAGGTGAATATTACCCAGGAAGATCTTGGTTTTTAGCTCATTGAGCCTGCCCCTCTTCCCATTTCTACTTAAATCCGTTTGAATGGAGACGCTGGAGAGGAATTCACGGGTTAGGAGTTAAGGATGAGGCATTTATATTTAGTTGTTTTGCTTGCACTAATTGCGGGCTGTAATAACGACACTGTTAAAGCCATTCAGGCGCAAAAAACTATTTACTCTGGTGGTGACATTATCACCATGAACGGCGCTTCGCTTGAGTATGCAGAGGCGGTGGTGATCGACCAAGACAGAATTGTGTTTGTTGGCACCAGAGCTGAGGCCAATCGCCAACACCCCAAGTCAAAGCACCGTCTTCTTAATGGCAGAACCATGATGCCCGGGTTTATTGAGCCCCATGTGCATGCGTCTCTCGCGGCAACTATACTCCCTAACGAAATCATTGCGCCTTATGACTGGGTATTACCCGGCGAAACCAAGCAAGGTGTCACTGGACACGATGCTTATATGCAACGTCTAGCCGGGTCGGTTAGGACCAAAGCAACCACGGATAAAATCTTCTTTGTGTGGGGTTACCACCAACTTTGGCACGGTGAGCTGTCTCGATCACTATTAAATGGCATTTCAACCAAGCAACCTATTGCGGTGATCCATAGATCCTTCCATGAGATTTACCTTAATGATGCCGCCATTGCCGCCATGAACATTACTGAAGGTGACTTTAGCAACAACCCACAAATTGATTGGGCCAAGGGTCATTTTTATGAGGGTGGCTGGATGGCGCTGGCTCCAAGGATGGCGCCACTGATGCTGGATAGCGGTAGCTATATGAAAGGCTTGGGTATGATGACTCAGCTAATTAGAAAAAATGGGATTACTACCATTGCTGAACCGGGATTTCCCAGCGTTAGTTTTGAGGGTGAATATGCTCTTCTAAAAGCCGAGATGGCAAAAAATCCACCTTTTGATGTTTACTTGATTCCCAATGGGACGCAACTCGCGTCCATGAAAGGCGGTAATCAAGCGGCTCTTGCCTTTATTAAAACGCTGCCCAACTACAGTACTGATAACATTACTTTTTTACCTAATCAGGTAAAACTATTCTCCGACGGGGCGATTTATTCTCAATTAATGCAGATGAAAGATGACTACACCGACGGTCATCATGGCGAGTGGATGACGCCATTAACACTGTTACAACAACAAATGAGTCTCTACTGGAACCAAGGTTACAAACTTCATATACATGCGAATGGCGACAAAGGCATTCAACAGGTTCTGGATTTTGCCACCGCTGACCAGCAAACCAATCCGCGTGATGACCATCGTCTAACACTACATCACATGGGCTATTTTACCGATGCCATGGCTCAGCAAATTGCCGACATGGGTGTGGAAGCGTCAGTAAACCCTTACTATTTGTGGGCACTTTCAGACAAGTACTCTGAAAATGGTTTAGGGCCAGAGAGAGGGGAAAACTTAGTTGCCTTGAACTCCCTGGCCAAACGTGGCGTGCCGACGTCATATCACTCTGATTTTGCCATGGCGCCTATAGAGCCACTGACACTCGCATGGACTGCCGTTAATCGGATCACCTCTGGCAACAACAAGGTATCTCAAGACCAACGTGTTGAAACTTATACCGCATTGAAGGCAATTACTATTTCTGCGGCAAGAACCCTAAATCTAGAGGATCATATTGGTTCTATTAAAGCCGGAAAGACCGCCAATTTTACCATTCTCAAAGAAAACCCCTTCAAAGTTGACCCTATGCTAATCAAAGATATAACGGTTTTAGCGACGGTCTACAAAGGTAAATTGCATGTTAATAAGGCGGCTAATTTGAAAAAATCGGGCTTATCTTCGGGACTGATCCGTCCTGGGCGCTTATTTTAATTAACCGTTATTTATGGAAAAGTACTGCTATTGTCCGTCAAACACCCTGTCCAAAGACGGGTAATAAAAAGCCTCTCCAGCTAGGGCTTTTTATTACGCCTTAATAATTCACTAATATCTCAGATCATAAAAAAGAATATTAACTTCAAACAGTTACGCTCAGCATCAGTGTGATGGGCATCATGTTCTGTTTCTGTTTCAAGATTATTAGCAAACCAAATAAATAATCTCGGCGTATTGTACTCGGTGATCAAAATGGCTAAAGAAAAAACATTGGGCCTTTAACTCTAATAACGAACAAGGAAAGCACGATGAAATTCTCAAAATTACTGATCTTACTATTTACGAGTCTTTTAGTACTCCAAGGTTGTGGCAGCGGCACAAAACATGAGCCGGCTCCAATCCCTGTAGTGGAGGACGATCCACAAAGTATTGTAGATGTTGCTGTGGCCGATGGAAGTTTCACAACGCTGGTCGCTGCACTTGAGGCCACTGGCCTAGATGTGACCCTCAGCGACATGGACAGTAAGTTTACTGTCTTTGCCCCAACCGACGATGCTTTTGCATTATTGGGTCAGGATGTCATCGATGCTCTTTTGGCTGACACAGATACCTTGAGCGATATTCTCACTTATCATGTTATTGCAAGTGAAGTTGATTCAAGCACGGCAATTTCAAGTGCCGGCTCCCTCGTCGAAATGGTCAATGGCGATTCAGTCGGCTTGTCATTGGACGGAGATAATCTCTTAGTCAACACCGCCACGGTAATCCTAGTAGATGTGGCTGCAGATAACGGTGTGATACATGTGATTGATGCAGTGTTGACTCCTCCAGTGGACAAAGGCGAGCCAACAATGAATATCGTTGACACAGCTGTAGCAGCGGGAAGTTTTGATACTCTGGTTGCGACACTGCAAGCAACGGGTTTAGATGCTACGTTAGCCGATGAGACTTCAACATTTACAGTTTTTGCGCCCACAGATGACGCCTTTGCAATGATCGATGGCGCTACCTTGGATCTTCTTCTCGCTAATACAGATATTTTAAGCAAAATTTTATTGCAGCATGTGGTTGACGGAGAAGTTAATTCAGTTTCGGCCTTCACTTTAAATGGACAATTAGCAACAACACTTGCCGAAGTAGGTATTGCAGTGTCGATCAATAGCGAGCTGGACACGCTCACCTTTGGTGGTGCCACCGTCCAAACTACTGATATTTACACAACCAACGGAATAATCCACGTGATTGACACCGTTATAGTTGCTGATGTTGATTTGCCAACGCCGCCTGCCTCAATAGTCGATGTTGCGGTCAGTAATGGTAGCTTTACGACCTTAGTCGCAGCGCTGCAGGCCACAGGCTTGGACACTGTATTAGACGACCCGGAGTCAACATTCACCGTTTTTGCTCCTACTGATGCGGCCTTTGCTTTATTGGGGCAAGATACAATAAATGCACTTCTGGCCGACCCAGACACGCTGAAAGACATTCTTTTGTACCATGTCATTAGTGGGTCAGAGATCTTGCAGGATGGTGCCATTTCTGTAGCTCAATCAGGAAGCAACAAGGTAGGTATGGCAAACCTCAGACAAACCGCTTTGACCTTAGCCGACAGCACTCTTTACATTAACAAGTCTGCCGTCTCTTTGGCGGATGTAATGGCTGATAACGGTGTAATACACGTGGTTGACCAAGTGATTCTTCCACCACCCGCTGTTACCGATTCAACTCAAACTATTGTTGATATTGCTCTGGCAGACGATAATTTTTCTACACTAGTGGCGGCACTTACCGAGGCAAACTTGGTAGCTACCCTAAGTGATGAGTCAGCAACCTTTACTGTATTCGCACCAACCAATGCAGCCTTTGACAAAGTTGAAGATACAGCATTAGAAGGGCTATTAGCCGATACCGACGCTTTGACCGACATATTGCTCAAGCATGTAATAAAAGATGCAACTATCGATGCTGTCTCGGCCTATGCCGCTAACGGTGGTGCTGTCACTTCAATCGGTAACGACAGTTTGGGTGTCAGTCTAGTGGACTTTACTCAGACTTCCAATGGCGATAGCGATGAAGTCGCCTATGATAGTGCCAATCAGAGGCTGGTGGGCGGAACAAACTCAACTAATCCTGGACTGACTCTCTATGCATTTGATAGCGATTTAGGCTCTGCCGGAAGCACCTGCAACGATAGTTGTGCAACAAACTGGCCACCAGTGTTGGTGACTGACGGAGAGGTTTCCAATATTTCTGGTTTGAGTTTAGTAACACGTGACGATGGAAGCTCTCAGGCAGCCTACAAAGGTCGCCCGCTCTACTTCTATTCAGGCGACACAGAACTTGGCGATACTAACGGCCAAGGAGTCAATGGATGGTGGAAAGTTGATCAGGAGCAAATAGCTTTGCAGGTTCAGGGATCCAATGTAACTAACCTAGACATCTACGCCAGCAACGGCGTTCTTCATGTGATCGATACGGTGATTACTGCTGCTGACAAAGTGACGACAGCCGAGACCATTGAGGTTTCAGTAGAAGCGAGTAACGATGGATCAGGTAACGTTTATGTCATTGGTGGTGTTCAAAGGAAGGCGTTAACATTGGCCGTTGGAACTACATACACCTTTACACACCCCTCAGGCCATCCGCTGTTATTCTCCGAAACAGGCGATGGTACACACAGCGGAGGGACTGAATTCACTAGTGGTGTGGACAGCTCAATTGCTGGAACCACTGTCATAGAAGTGACATCATCAACGCCAGCAACACTCTATTATTACTGCAGTCTTCACGCAAGAATGGGCAGTGCTGCAACGCAATAACATCACGGTTTGAACGTCCTACACAAAAGCCCCTGAAACCAGGGGCTTTTTTAATTTCCCTCACGTTCTCTTGCCTTCGGGCTTATTAGTAACTCAAGCCATGACCAAATTCAAATACTGGTTTTTCAGAATCATCAGGCATGTCTTCTTGCTGGGCCACTACTGCTGCCATGGACGACGGTATCTCAAAGGGTAGTTTTCCCTGAGGAGAAAACTGACCAAAAATCACGTCAAACAGCACCGAATCATAAACACCAAAGGTGCCAATCAGACCGTCACTAAGTTGGTTGAGTTCGGTCAAAATCGCAGGACGGTTAAGGTCAACCACAGTGATTAGAAGAGCATTCTCGCTGTAACCTTTGGCTTTATTTAAGACTGCTGGGCTAAAGGCAAGATTGTCATCCGGCAAAATAGTACTCAAAAACTGATCCATCAACTCATCCGAGCCCGGCACTTGATTGCCATTAAAAATGGTTGGCAAATACAACACCACCACATCCGCCTGATCCGCGCTATCAACCACTGTTCCGTAGCGCTTAGCCTCATTCGCATCTAAACCATCGACAAAAATTTTAGTGCCCTCGGCAAGAGGCAACGCCGCTGTATCAGCCATTTTATTATTCAGTAACACAATCGACTTGCGCTGCGCTTCTAGTCCAGCGGCAATATATTCAGGGGTTCGAATAAGTGCGGGTAGGACGTCTTCATCCACCAATGACTGTTCAAATAAGCCCAGCTCAAACTTGTTGAGTAAAATTCTTCGCACTGACTGGTCTATGCGCGCTTCGCTAAGCTCTCCAGTTCTGACTAGATCAACAATATGTTCAGGGTCATTCTCACCACCATATTGGTCCACACCTGCATCAATGGACTTCTTGTAGCGTTCGCGCACCGACAGCGATTCAACACCCCAAGCACGACTGGCGACAATACCCCAGTCAGTGCAGACCACACCGGTAAACCCTAACTCATCTCGCAACAAATCTGTCAGAATCATTTTGTTAAAGCCCATGGCGACGTTTTCATCAGTCTGATCAGCAGGCACACCATAGTACGGCATAATCACTCGCAGACCGTTATCAATAGCCTTTTTAAACGGCTGCACATGGTAATCAAAATTTTTGCCTGGGTAGACTTGCCGTTTACCGCTAGGCAAATGGGCATCCAAACCGAACTCCTGTGGCCCACCCCCAGGGAAATGCTTAACCATAGTCATAACACTTCTGTCTGTAAGGGTAGTACCTTGAAAACCTAGCATATAGGCGTTAGTCATCTCAGCTGACAACTGCGCATTAGATCCAAAGGTACCAAAATTTCTAGCCCAACGGGGTTCCGTGGCTAAGTCTGCCATAGGGTGTAATGCCGTGCGGAGGCCAACGGCACGATACTCAGCTGATGCAATTTCACCAAAACGTTTAACCAAATCAACATCACGCGCGGCGGCAAAACCAAGCTGCGATGGCCATCCAGAAAATCCTTTTACTGAGAACGCGGCAATACCGCCACTGGCTGCCTCATGCAGTGGATCTGAACTGATTGTCAATGGAATGCCAAGCCTTGTTCGCGCTGCGACTCTCTGAAGATCATTGAGTTTTTGTGCAATGTCTAAAGGCGTTGGCGCACCATAGAAGTTAAAGTGGCTAATATGTTTGTCAAATATTTCTGCGGCGTCTATATCTACGCGCCCCATGGCGAAGTGAAAGGCCAGTAGCGGAAAGTCGGGCTTAATAGTGATTGCTGGGTGCATCATCTGACCGACTTTTTCTTCTAAGGTCATCTGGCTTAGTAGGTCTTCAACTCTATCCACTGCCGCGGCTTGAGCATTTTCATAGACATCTAAACGCTGATTTTTATTTAGATCGCGGTAGGTCACTTCATCGCTGGTGAGTTCCTCATCCTCAGGCCCAAGGCTAAGGTAAATACGCAATGTGTCGTAGGGCTGAAGTGCTAAATTAGCTGCAAATAGCACGGCAATAATCACTAATGACAGTGCACCATACCCAAAATATTTAAGCAGTTTTTTCATTATAGTTCCTTCTAGAAAATATGAAGTTTAAACCTAACCTTTTGAGTTTGCACCCTTCTCGCTGTGATTGCATGGAAGGCAGAAAAAAGAAATTAGCTACAGTGCATTTAGCATGTGTAAATAATTAATGCATGAAGCATTATCATTTGCTAACCACCCCTATGAAATTAAAAATAGACGATTAATGTGTCTTATTGACTACGGTTAACACCTTGCCCCTGCTGCGTGCTGTACTATGTGTTTTCTTACAATAATCTTAAAAGCAATGACTCATGGCTCTTAGCGCAACGATCTATAAAGCGGACATAAATGTTGTTGATATGGACCGTCATTATTATGAGCAGCACAGCTTAACGCTTGCACAACACCCCTCTGAAACGGCCG
>CAJWFB010000050.1 GCA_913031645.1 uncultured Cellvibrionales bacterium | reverse complement strand
ACTGGGGGTGTAGTGGTCGCAGGTTCAAATCCTGCCGTCCCGACCAATTATTTTCCCTTACATAAACCAGATAGTTATATTTTTTCCAAGTTCATACCCTACGTGTATTTCACCTTTCCCTTTTTTAACTTCATATTCACTGCGTAAATTAGTGTAGTGAACATGCCTCATGTCTGTCATCGACCTTTTTACATGGTTGTGCATAGTTAGTTTTTAGATTACCTTTAAGGATAATTATTTTTTATCTGAAGGTTTGATGCATCTAGATAATGTAATCACTAAGGATTTATTGGGTTAGTCTTATGTTAAAAATTGTTCTCGTTAGTATAAGTTTTTTGATTGTGTCTGCTTGTGAACAATCACAGCACTTGACTAAGGCTGATGCCGTATTTCAAGGCGGTGCTGTGTACCGAGTCACGGATGCTGACGCATGGGCAACAGCCGTGGCTATAGTGGGTGATAAGATCGTTTATGTTGGTGATGATACTGGCGCAGCAGCGTGGATTGGAGACAAAACAAAAGTCGTTAATCTTAACAGTAAGATGCTGATGCCGGGGTTTCAGGACTCGCATGTGCATCCAGTAGATTCTGGGATGACCTTTAATGAATGCGCTGTATTTGATACACCTAAGCTAGATGACCTTCTTATCGTTATTAAACAGTGTGTTGAAGACCGTCCTGACGCTGAATGGATTGTTGGTGCAGGCTGGTTTGTAAGCACTTTTGGGCCATCAGGGTTGCCTCCAAAAGAGCTTTTAGATGAAATTGCACCAGATACTCCAATCACACTTTTATCAAATGCAGCGCATTCTGTTTGGGCTAATTCAGCGGCTATAAAAGCTGCTGGGATAACAGCGGAAACAAAAGACCCTATCGGCGGAAAAATAGATAGAAAACCCGGTTCACAAGAACCATCGGGCAGTTTCCAAGAATCTGCCATGCCGCTCATTCAGGACTATGAGCCTAAATCTACGTTGAAGAAACGTATTGCAGGCCTTGAGTATGCGCAGACATTATTCCATAGCTACGGCATTACGGGCGTTAAGGATGCATATGTAGAAGTCAGTCGAGATACCGCTTATACCAATATGGAAGCCTATACGGCCTTCGCTGATCAGGGCAAACTGAAAATGCATGTTGTGGCTGCAATGTTATATGACCCCACATTACCCCTTGACCCTCAGGTGGATCTGTTCAAAAAGTTACGTAAGAGCGCAGATCGTAAATATGTAAAAGCAACTGCTATTAAAATGCTGGTTGATGGGGTTGGCTCATCTTATTCCGCAGCAATGCTTGAGCCTTATTCAGACCGCATTGAAGAAGCTGTGAAAGGGACACCACTGATTAGTCCTAACGACCTTAAAAGTTTGGTTACTAGGTTTGATAATCTTGGGTTCCAGATGCATTTCCATTCAATTGGTGATGGGGCTATTAGGTACTCTTTGGACGCTGTTGAAACCGCTCGGCATGCAAATGGCGAACGGGATAGTCGTCATCATATTTCACACATCGAAGTATGGCATCCAGATGATTTCAGCCGAGTGTCTGAGTTGGGTGTAGTTGCAAATTTTCAGGCGCTATGGGCCTATAAAGATAAACACTATGACAAAATAACCCTCGCTCGCTTTGGTCATGACCGAGAGCAATATTCATACCCTCTTAATACGCTGCATAAGTCAGGTGCTAAGCTTGCTATGGGTAGCGATTGGTACGTATCTTCCGCCAACCCATTACTTGCTATTGAAGTGGCTTTGACCAGGCAAAGCCCAGAGGGAGAGGTTTCAGAGCCACTGGTCGCATCAGAGGCCATTGATCTAGCAACGGCACTAGAGGCAGCTACGCTTGGGAGTGCTTATGGTAATTTCCTTGATGAGCAGACGGGCTCTATTGAAGTTGGCAAGCTTGCGGACCTTATTGTTTTAGACCGAAACCTCTTTAAAATTCCTGCAAACGAAATCTCTGAAGCAAAGGTTTTGCTAACCTTGTTTGCTGGTGAACCAGTCTTCGGAAGTTTTGATGCTGTAGATACGAGCCAGTAACTATACTAGCTAGTTTGCGGCTTTCACACGTTTTAATAGGAGACGTGTGGCAACCCAGCCAATCACACATATCCCAGCGATGAAGAGGAAGAAATAACGATACCCTTCTTCGCCGGGCATGGCATCTAAGAATGCACCGCCAATCAAAGGCATGAAAATATCTGGTGTAAACCCTATAACCGATAGAACACCAGCCGCTGTGCCTGTGACAGCTATAGGTATTTTAACCTCGGATATTAGCGCGAAATAAATACCACGTAGGGCAAAAATTCCAAGAAATCCTATGGTCATAGAAGTAAGGACAATTGGAAGCATGGCAGCATCTGCGGGCAATATGCCTAACGCTGAAAAAGAGGCAATTAGGACGATAAAACAAAAGGAAACTGTTTTAGTTATACCTATTTTGTCGGCAACATAACCAGCAGCCCCCGCAGCGAATGGTCGTAACCAGTTTTTTCCTGCGCCAATCATCCCGCCAACGACAACACTCATCAACATGACGTCTGTTGCGTAGGGCGTAAAATAGAATGATCCCCAGTAAGCCGAGTAGCCAGTGAAAATAACTATAGCTATAAGCCATACATCACGGCGTTTTAAAACTTCAAAAATTTCTGACGCCGTCGGAGGGATAGCTTGTTCACTAGTCACTTTTCTGCTGTCCATAACAAGCCAAGCTGCAATGCCTAAAGTAATATTTGATATGGAGTAATATATGATGATTTGAGAAAGGCCACTTCGCGTGCTTCCAAGATATGCAAACAGACCTAAAAATGCTGTTGTTGCAATTGCCTCGACGATACCACGTCCACCTTCGAGAATACCAAAGGCTCGTCCTTGCTCTTCTTCACTTCCCCACGCGCGGGTGGCTTTTATCATCGCGCCCCAGTAGGTGCCAGTTACTGTTATGCCCCAAAAGGCGTGGATTAGCAGCGCAACAGTATATGAAGGGAAGGTGGCGAAGACAAGCCCGCCAAGGCCTGTAAAAATCATCGAGATTGTTATCAAAAGTCGAGGGGAATAGCGGTCGGCCAGCCAGCCGCCTGGACCGTATGTCAACATGGACGTGATACCAAAGGCCGTCATAAGTGTGCCAAACTCCACATTGGTCAGGTCGAGAGCTTCTTGGAGAGGCAGATAATAAATTTCTCGCATGAAAGGAAGCAGGTAAATAAGGCCGCCAGTTAGGCAGAGGATCATCATGATAGTCCAGCGTCTAATATCGATCATCTGTAGTCCTTTTTAACGGTCCTTTAAAACCTTTTTAGCTGCGTTATGCCCCGGCGCGCCCGTTACACCGCCACCAGGGTGCGTACCGGCACCGCATAAATACAAGCCTTTAACAGGTGTGCTGTATTGTGAGCAATCCGGTGTAGGGCGCATAAAGAATAACTGAGAGAGGCTGAGGTCACCGTGAAATATATTGCCTTCCGTCAGTCCATATGTGCGCTCTAGGTCTAGTGGTGTCAGTAGCTTTTTTGCTTCAATGATATCGGGAAGGTTAGGGATAAAGCGTGTTAATTGCTTAATCACTCTGTCACTCAGCTCTTCGCTTCTGCTATCCCAGTCCCCATCTTTTAGATCATAGGGGAGATACTGGATGAAACATGTCATCATCCATGTGCCTTCTGGCGCTAGTGTTTTATCAATATAACTAGGGATAACATAATCGACCCAAAGTCGTTCTGGGATAAGGCCTTCTTGTGATTGATGATATGACTTTTGCGCTTCTTCTAATGTAGGTACATCAGTGAAAACTGCGCGCTCATTCGGTGTTGCTGTGTCGGGCTGTAAGATAAGGTTAGGCTCACTGGATAATGCTAGATTTAATTTCCCGCTAGGCCCCTTCATTTTGATAGATTTAATGCGAGTTCTAAAGGCTATGTCCGTTGCTGATTTAGGTACTAGATGCAGAAATGTACGTTTAGGGTCCGCGTTAGAAAGGACTAGGTCGGACGGTATATGGTCACCGTTTTCTAGAGTGACGCCAGTGGTGCGCCCATCCTTGACGTCAATCTTTTTAACGGGCGAGGAAACTCTAATCTCAGCACCTAAACTTTCCGCTGATGCTGCGAGCGCCTTGGTTATAGTGCCCATGCCGCCAATCACGTGGCCACTAAAGCCTTGGATTTTATTGTCACCGCCACCTAGTAGATGAAACAAAAATCCGATGGCAGTACCGGGGTCATAAGGACCACCGTGTTTACCGTAAACATTGTTGGCTAGAAATAGTTTTTTGACAGTGTCATTTTCGAAATTTCTATCGAGAAATTCTCCTGTGCTTCCTGTGATGAAATCCATTAAAGCGGCAGTTTCTGGGCCTGAGATACCGACGAAACGGCCTGCTGTTTTTAAGGAGGAAGAAATGCGTGACCATCCCTGACCAGCTAAGTCGGGAGGGCCTTCTAAAAAGAAAGGCTGAAGATAAGTCGCTAATTGTTTAAGCTCTTTGTCTACTCTAAGAAAAGCGGCTGCATCAACCTTGCTAAAACGTTCGATTTCTGTCGCTGTTCTATCGGGGTCAGACCACCAGGTCAGCAACGAGCCATCTGGTGTTGCAACAGAAAAATATGGGTCACAGGGAATCATTTCCAGACCAAATTCGGGTAATTTTAAATCAGCGACAATTGTTGGACGAAGCATGCTTGCAATATAAGAACAAGAGGAAACACTTTTCCCTGCAGCGACTTCTTCTGTAACACAGGCACCACCGACAATGCTTCGCGCTTCTAGAATTAAGACAGATAGTCCAGCTTTAGCAAGGTAGGCACCTGCTGTTAGGCCATTATGGCCAGCACCGACCACAATCGCATCATAAGCCTTTGATTGGTTTATTCCCATAATATATTCCAATAATTATCTTTTTTGATAGCAAATTATCGCGATATTACAGGCATTAATAACATGAAATCGATTAACAGTGCAATACTGTATGGAAAAATTAAAATAGTAAGTAAATACAATATGTTATGGTATTTTAGTTTAGGAGGACTTCGTCGTATAGAGGGCTGAGTTGTCTGCGTTCTTGCATGGATTCTTTGATATTTAAGGCATAATACCCAACTTGGTGAAAGTATAGAATGCGAGCCCGAATTAACGCTTTGTCGCTATTAAACCCATAGGAAGAGAACATATCGTTAAGGGCGTTAATGCGCACTCGGTCAACCTTATGAACTATCTCTGCTACATTTTCATCTACACGTGCCCATTCTCGAACGGCTGAATCATAATGGGGATTGTAGTTACGCTCTTCCATCCATAAGTTATCAACATGAATAAAATCTTCTACAAGCCCATTTTCTCCAGCCTTATGAATTGCCTCTAACATAGGCGTCGTATTGCTGTCTTGCCAATGCTCTAGAAGGGTATCCAGCAATTCTTGTCGATTTTGAAAATGCCAATAAAAGCTGCCGCGTGTAATGCCAAGACCTTTAGCAAGGACGTCAACTTTCACATCTTTTATGCCGCGTTTAATAAGCGTGTTTTTTGCAAAAATAACCCAATCAGATTTTGTTAAGCTCTTTTTGGAACGTGCTGCCGTCTTCATTCTCTGCCCTTAGTTCTAGGTAAAAATACAATATAGCCGCGGCCATTAAATTTTAAAGCCTTTCAATATGTTGAGGCTAAAGGTTTTTTCTTGCATTACACTTAACCATACAGCACTGTATGTTCGTATGCTAAAACCTAGTTCTGAGTAAAACCTAATTCTATTGGAATCTTATGGAACGTTATTCGGCTTTTGGACTTGTTAAACATGCGCTGACCGGGCACAAAAAGTGGCCGGAAGTTTGGCGCAGTCCTGAGCCAAAGCCAGAGTATGATGTCATTATCGTCGGTGGCGGCGGGCATGGGCTTGCTACAGCATACAATTTAGCAAAAAATTACAAGGGTAAACGAGTTGCCATTCTAGAAAAAAACTGGATTGGTTCCGGCAATACTGGTCGCAACACCACAATAGTGCGTTCCGATTATTATTATAAACCTAGCGCAGAGTTTTTTAAATATTCCTTATCGCTATACGGCAAGCTATCCAAAGAATTGAATTACAATGTTATGTTTAGCAAGCGTGGCTCGTTAACCTTGTCTCATTCTCGTGATGATTTTGATTTTCAAAGGCGCTTGGTTAATGCGATGCAATTGAATGGCATTGATATTCGGCATATTGGCCTAGCAGAAATAAAAAAGATTTGTCCGATACTTAATTTTTCAAAAGATGCCCGCTATCCAATTTATGGTGCAATGTGGGAGCCTGGTGCAGGCACGGTTCGCCATGATGCAGTTGTTTGGGGGTATGCGCGGGCGGCAGATGCGCTTGGCGTTGACATTATTCAAAATTGTGAAGTTACAGGCATAAACAAAGACTTGCAGACGGGCGCTGTTACAGGTTTAGAGACCAGTCGTGGGAAAATTAATGCGAAGACAATAGGGCTAGCCGTCGCCGGTCATTCTACTGAACTTGCTGCTATGGCAGGCTTTCGCTTACCTATCCGCAGTATGGCGTTGCAAGCGTTCGTGTCTGAGCCTGTTAAACCTGTCCTGAATACGGTAATTTCCTCAAGAGCTATATCAAGTTATGCCTCACAGTCAGACAGGGGCGGCCTTGTTATGGGGGGCGGTGTAGACCCTTATAACTCTTATGCACAAAAAGGTAATACACCTGTTCTTGAAGAAGTGTTGAGTGGTCTTATAGAGCTTGTGCCGTCGTTTAGTCGTGTGCGGCTTTTGAGGCAATGGGCTGGCATCGTTGATTATACATACGATTCATCCCCAATCATTGGTCCTAGTCCTGTGCCCGGGTTATTCCTAAATTGTGGTTGGGGCGGTGGTGGCTTTAAGGCCATTCCAGCAGGCGGGGAGGCCTTTGCCCACTTGCTTGCTACGGGGCAGGTGCCCCCTTTGGTAGAGGCTTTTTCTTTATCTCGGTTCAAAGATGCGCGATTGGTTGATGAAGCCGCTGGCGCAGGCATAGCACATTAGAGTAGGGGAGAAAAAACATGTTAAAAATTGACTGCCCTTGGTGTGGCTCCCGAAATGAAGATGAATTTTCAAACGGTGGAGAGTCGCATTTGGTGCGCCCAGAGCCACCAACTTCAGTCACTGAAGATGAATGGGCGAATTATCTTTTTTATCCAACAAATACCAAAGGTCCTTCCAAAGAAACATGGTTCCACAAGTATGGATGTAGGCAATGGTTTAATGTGACGCGCAATACAGCTACTCATGAGATTTTGAATGTTTACCGTATCGGTGAGAATCCTCCAGAGGAGAATTCCTGATGGCAGGGTATAGATTAGAAAAAGGTGGTCTGGTAGGCCGAAATGAGACAGTTAATTTTACTTTTAACGGGCGGCCTTATGTTGGCTTTAAAGGTGATACCCTTGCATCCGCGCTAGTTGCTAATGGCGTTAGTGTTTTTGGTAGAAGTTTCAAATATCACCGTTCTCGAGGTTTGTTTAGTCGCGGCGCTGCCGACCCCAATACGCTCATGCAGATAGGTATAGGCGCTCAGACATCGCCTAATATCCCAGCAACTCAAGTACCTGTTACTGATGGGCTTGTCGCCAATAGTATCAATGCGTGGCCTTCCGTTGAATTTGATATCGGTGAAATTAATGACGTGTTTAAACGTGTTTTGATCGCTGGGTTTTATTATAAATCGCTTATGTGGCCCAAGTGGGGACTTTTTGAGCCAATCATACGACGAGCCGCAGGTATGGGAAAAGTACCTAAGGAACCAGATTCTGCATCATATGAGATAGGTAATTTACAATGTGATGTTCTTGTTATTGGTGCTGGATTAGCAGGGCTGCATGCAGCACAGGCAGCTGCGGGTGCGGGTGCTGATGTCATCATTATGGAAAGTGATACAGTTGCTGGTGGCACGAGCCTATGGTCGATTGGCGCTAATGCAAATGAAGATGTGCGCGAACAGGTCAAGAGGCTTGTTAATGAAGTACATTCTTCCCCTAATATACGAATGCTATGTTCAACAACTGTCGTGAGTTATCACGATGATAATTACCTTGTAGCTATTGACCGTAACTGTGATGTAGTTGCTGTTGATGAACGTTTAATACATGCTCGTGCAGGTTCTGTAGTTGTTGCACAAGGTGCGGTTGAGCGACCTTTTATTTTTGAGAATAATGACCGCCCCGGTGTTATTGCTGCGGATGCGTTTTCAGAATTGATCCGCCGTTACGGTGTAGCTTTTGGAAAGAAAATAGTAATCTTCACCAACGGCGGCCGCGCTGATGATGCAATTGCTGCAGCCCACGAGGCTGGTATAGAAATAGTTGCCATCGTTGACTCGTCTGATGGGGCTGGAAGTGATGCCAGAAATGATAATAGGCTAATGGGTCATGTGATTAAACGGGCTATGGGTAGAAAACGCGTTCGCGGCGTTGAAGTTGTCCCTACTGATGGGCAAGGTAGTATAAAACTAGCGTGTGATACTGTTGTTGTTGCCGCTGGCGCTTCGGCACAATTGCAGCTCTTCACTCAGTCGGGTGGAAAGCTATCTTATGATGAGGATAGCGCGAGCTTCTTGCCAGTATCATCTATGCAGAATGTACGTGTATGTGGAGCCAGTAATGGTACCAATACCCCTACTTCTGCTGTGAGCGATGGGCGTTGGGCTGGATTAGATGCAGCGGCATCCGTTGGTTTTGGTGATAAGCCGTCAGTGCCGGATTTAACAAGAGCTTTAGAGAAACCCCTGTGGTTCGTGCATCAGTCAAGTTCTAAGACAAGTTTTGTTGATATGCAGGGCGATGTAACGGTGTCAGATTTAGCGCTTTCCTTGCGCGAGAACTTTCGCTCTATTGAACATATTAAACGCTATACAACACTTGGTATGGGTGTGGAGCAAGGAAAAATAAGTGGCCTTGCTGCTATTGGCGTTATTAGCGAGCTCAGTGGAAAGTCGCCCGGCGATGTGGGGACTTTGAAGCACCGTCCTCCATACTCTCCTGTATCACTAGGCGCCTTAAGTGCAGGCCAAAAACGAGGGGCATTATTGGCCCCTATTAAAAAGTTGCCTGCTCATAAATGGCATGAAAAGCACGGCGCTGTCTTTGAAGACCATGGCTGGATGCGGCCAACATATTACAGTATGAGCGGTGAAACCATGCACGGTGCTGCTGCGCGAGAAGCGGTAGCAGTTAGAAAGAATGTTGGACTGTTCGACGGTACGCCACTCGGTAAGTTTGAAATTAAAGGACCGGATGCAGCCAAGTTCCTGAATTATATTTACGCAGGTCGTATGGATACTCTAAAAGTTGGGCGTATAAGATACGGTCTAATGTTGAATGAGAATGGAAGCCTGTTTGATGACGGGGTGGTTGTTTGTCTAAGTAAAGATCATTTTTTGATCAACGCATCAAGCGGGCATGCTGATGCTGTCTATGATTGGTTAGAGGCGTGGCATCAGCTTGAATGGCCTCTTGATCTTGTTATACAGGACTGTACAGCCGAATGGGCTGTGGCGACTGTTGCAGGCCCTAAAGCCCGTGAGGTTCTAGCCGCTTTAAACCCCGGTTTTGATGTTTCTGCTGAGAGTTTTCCGCATATGTCATACAGAGCCGGGCATATCTCCGGTGTGCCTGCTCGGGTTCAGCGTGTTAGCTTTTCGGGCGAAATTTGTTATGAAATTAATGTGTCCGCTGATTACGGTGAGTGGATCATGCACCATGTCCAAGAAGCTGGGAAACTTTTCGGCCTCGTTCCATACGGTATTGAGGCACTGGAAATATTGCGCGCTGAAAAGGGCTACATCCATGTTGATACAGATACTGACAGTAATACACAGCCTAAAGATATTGGTTTTCCCTATCCATCGAAAACAAAGGAATCTGATTTTATTGGACGCCGTTCTTTAATGCGACCTGCCTCACATAGTCCTAATCGTCAACAGCTTGTCGGTATTGCTACTGCTGACCCTGATACAGTTCTTGAAGTTGGGGCGCATATTGTCACCGGCAACCCAGCGCAGAGCATTGGTTTTATAACCAGTAGCTATATGAGCCCAAATTTAGGGTGCTCTATTGCGCTGGCGCTTATGAATGGTGGGAAAGCTGCAACAGGTGCATCCGTTGATGTGTGGTCATTAGGGAAGACTGTTTCTGGAACTGTTTGTGATCCTGTTTTCTTTGACAAAGAAAGAGGGCTTTTAAATGGTTAAGCCATATCGCATGCACAGCTTTGCTGAATTGGGGGACAAATTATCGTTCGGCCAAGAGCTAACGGTTTCTGCCGTGCAAAATACAAACGCCATGCTGCTTTCAATTGGTAGCAATATGTCAGAAAAGAGCATCGGGGCTATTGAAAAAATACTGGGCACCTCTTTGCCAGATGCAAATCGAATGGTGCAAGGCGTTGTGGAGATAATTTGGCAAGGCCCATATCAGTTTTTACTAGTGGGAAAACAATTAAAGCTTGATGACATTAGTACTGTTTTAAATGCCGAACTGAAGGACGAGACTATTCTGGTTACTCCGTTTTCTAGTGCTGTGAAATTTATGCATGTCATCGGTAAAAATGCGACTACACTTTTGGCTTTACTGACATCTATACCACTTGACACAGATAAATTCTCTACTGAAACTGTTGCTATCACACGGTTAGCTAAGGTGAGATGTACACTTATTCGTCGTGCAGGTGGGGTGGATATTATAGTTGATCGAATTAATGCCAATCATGTTTGGGAGTGGATTACTGACGCTGCTAATACATAGACTCTGCGCTGCTCATAATGAGGGTTGATTTTTTCACTATTAAGAACTACACATAAGTTAACTCTAAGGAGAACTTTCATGTTTAGACAAAAATTATTAAGCCAAATAATAATGGGAAGTGTCGCTTATGGCCGCAGGGTTTGGCATAGACATACCTCAAGCTGATGGGGGTACGCTAATGCTGATCCTTGGTGGACTCTTAGGGCTTGGCTCAATGCGTAGCGCAGAACGCATTAAAGGGGTTGGGAAATGAAGCATTTGAATGATATTGAGAAAGTTGCAGCAATGGCATCCTTGTCGGCACTTGCAGTTTTTATTATGGTTTTGATACTGTAATCATAAGGCTTTTCAAATCTTCCACTTTTAACACTTTT
>CAJWFB010000049.1 GCA_913031645.1 uncultured Cellvibrionales bacterium | reverse complement strand
GATGTAACAAACTGGCCTTAGCAAGCTAAATTATAGTTTTAATTTTTCTCTAAATCCTGATGATTTGGGGCAGTATAGATTACCTCGCCGTTAAGGAGGGTTAGTAAAACTTCCACCTCATTAATGTCTTCGACTGGCGTTTCATAAAGGTTTGCATTTAGGACAATGAGGTCAGCAAATTTACCAACCTCGATAGAACCAGTCTTTTTTTCTAACCTCATTACATGTGCTGCATTACGTGTATACATGTCTAGGGCATCCGTTAAGTCAATTTGCTGACCGACACCTAGCTCTACACCACTATTTGAGAATGGATCTTTTCTCGTAATAGCAGTCTCAATAGCATCCAATGGATTGAGTGACGATACGTCCCAATCACTTCCTCCTACTATCAGGCCACCACTATTCTTTATGCTGTTGACCGCATAGAACGCATTTGTTCGCTTCTCTCCAACAATATCAACGGCTAAATCAATATAGACATCTCGATAGCACCACATACACTGGAAATTCGCTGCGATACCTAGCTCACCGAATCTAGGAATATCCTCATCGTCAATTAACTGTAAATGTACAATTTGATGTCGGTTATCATTTCGGCCATTTATAGATATTGTATGTTCATATGCATCTAACGCAGAGCGAATAGCGGCATCACCGATCGCATGGGTATGAATTTGTATGCCCATCTTGTCTAGCTTGGCATAAAGCTCTTTTAGCTCCGCTAGATGGTAAAAAGGAGGAAAGTTACTACCATCCAGATATGGTTCGAGCATAAATGATGTTCGTGTCTCTATGACTCCATCGACATAAACTTTAACCGAATCAACATCAAGTAAATCACTGCGATATTGGTCCCTTATTGAAAGAAGATCAAAAATTTCCGGGCCAAATTTATCGGACATTGATCCGATTGGTGATAGGGAGGTGATAACTCGTGCCGAGAGCTCATCGCGACGATCTGCAGCTTGATAGTCCTTAAGGCCTTGTTCAGAAACACCAGGATCGATAAAAGCAGTTATCCCAAATTTGTTAGCTTCTCTAATGCCTAGCAAAAGATCGCTATATCGATCTTCATCCTCCTCAGCCGGTAATATACTTATCACGCTCGATACTGCTGCGTCTCTAAGCGTGCCTGTAGGTATGCCTGTACCAGTGTCTCTAACAATAACGCCTTGAGGTGGATCAGGTGTCGTTTTGTCTATCTTTGCGAGCTCTAAGGCACGAGAGCTTAGCCAAGCACTATGTGCAAAGGCATCAAAAAAAACAGCGGGACGATTATTGAAGACTTCATCCAGCATTGCTGATGTGGGACCTGCTTCGGGGAATGCCGACAAAGGCCAGCCACCTCCTATAACCCATTCGTCGACACCATAATTTTTTGCGTTAGCGCATTCTATGAGTTTATTTCTGATGGCAGATATATCAGTTGCGCTATGAAGACTACAACCATTTAATGATGAACCGCCTGCGCGTACATGAGAATGCGCATCGTGGAAGCTTGGCATCAACATCTTGCCTTCAAGCTCAATTATTTTAGTATCGACTCCCATCAATGAATCAGCATTCTGATTAGAACCAACAAAAATAATTTTACCATCATAGATAGCGACTGCCTGTGCATGGGAACGCTCATCATCCATCGTCACTACCGTACCACCTCGAAATACTGTATCGGCATATTGTGGAGGCTGGCACGAAGTGAGAAGAAAACAGCTAATTATGAATAGGAGTTTAGTCATGCCTAATTTAATTTTTATTAAATTCATCATCGCTCCAATATGGCCGTTACTCCCTGACCACCAGCGGCACAAATGGAGATAAGTCCGCGCCCTCCGCCCTTTTGTTCTAGCAACTTGGCTAGTGTTGCTATGATTCTTGGTCCGGTGGCGGCAAACGGATGGCCAGTGGCCACACTGGAGCCATTTACATTAAGTTTTGATCGATCAACACTACCGAGAGGCTCATCCAAGCCAAGTTTTTCCTTACAAAAAGTGGTGTCCTCCCAAGCTTTCATGGTGCAAAGTGCTTGAGCGGCAAAGGCTTCGTGAATCTCATAGAAATCAAAGTCTTGCAGGGTTAGACCGGCTCTACTGAGAAGTCTGGGTACTGCATAGGCAGGTGCCATCAGTAAGCCCTCGCTCTGCTCCCCTTGGCTATAGAAGTCCACTGCAGCCACTTCGCTATGGGTGAGGTAGGCTTGCACCGGCAGATTGTTTTGCTGTGCCCAGTCTTCACTACCCATTAGTACAGCCGCTGCACCATCGGTGAGCGTGGTGGAGTTGGCGGCCGTCAAGGTACCATTTATAGGATCATAAGCGGGCTTTAGTTTGGCTAATTTTTCCAATGGCGTGTCTCGCATAATGCCATCGCGATCCACGCCATTAAACGGTTTAACCAAGTCATCGAAAAAGCCACGTTCGTAGGCAGCTATCAGATTTTGATGGCTGTTAAATGTTAGTTGGTCTTGATCCTCGCGGCTGACGCGCCATTGTTTCACCATTAACTCGCAGTGTTGACCCATAGATAGACCAGTGCGAGGTTCAGCAATGGCTGGTAATAAGGGCAACATAAAGCTAGGTCGAATACTGGACAGCGCTTTTAACCGTTGGCCTAAGCTCTTTGCACGGTTGAGACTGAGTATCATGTGCCGATACTTTTCATTTAGTGCTATCGGTGGGTCACTGGCGGTATCTGTTCCAGCAGCAATGCCAGATTCAATTTGTCCCAGAGCGATTTTGTTACCCACTAGAATCGCCGCCTCTAAGCCGGTACCACAGGCCTGTTGAACATCATATGCTGGTGTTTGCAGTGATAGGCCTGAATTTAAGGTAGCTTCTCGTGCCAGATTAAAATCTCGAGAGTGTTTCATCACTGCACCGGCGGCTACTTCGCCGAGACGTTGTCCGCCAAGGTCGAAACGCTGCACCAATCCCTCAAGGGTAGCGCTGAGCATGTCCATATTACTGGCTTGACTGTAGCTGGTGTTGGATCGCACAAATGGGATGCGATTACCGCCGATGATGGCGACTTTACGAATAGATGTCATAGAGAAGATCCTAACAATTACGGTTTTTAAAAATTGATACTACCATTAATCCTCAAATGACTATATACAAATACCATTGACTAGGGTGCAAGATTATTTGTCATTGCGGCCAACAATTAAGCGTTTTACAGGGGTAGAATAACGAGTTAGATCGATACAAAATTTTGGGGAAATAATAAATGTCAGATAAGTATCTAGAGCTCGCTAATTCAACCTTGGGAAAAGCGGTATTTGCTGCAGTAGGGTTACCGGACCCGGTTCCCCTTCAGCGCGAGGACCCTAATCAGCCTCATCAGTTGCGTGGACAAGTGCTGTTAGGTGCCAGTGATGGCGCTATTTTTGCGGAAACCATAGGCAGCTTTATTACCATCGCTGGTGCAGAGGTATGTCGGGATGCTATGCAGGATACTGGCCAGCTATTGTTCGATGCTTCCGGCATTGCCAATGCCCAGCAAAGTGATCAGCTGTATCGCTTTTTTAATCAGCACATCCGCTCCATTGCGCACTCTGGCCGAGTGATTGTTGTAGGATGCAAACCTAGTGCCTTGGATGATGCTGAATATGCGGCAGTGCAGCGAGGTCTGCTTGGCTTTGTTAAGTCATTGGCCAAAGAGATTGGCCGCAAAGGAGCGACGGCTAACTTAGTGCTTGTGGACAAGGGCGGTGATCAGGCGCTGGAGGGACCAATTCGATTTTTACTCTCAGCAGGCTCTGCCTTTATGAATGCCCAGGTGCTTACGGTAGCCACTCCGGTGGCCAGTATGGAGGCAGATTGGACTGCACCGCTCACTGGAAAAACGGTGTTGGTCACAGGAGCCGCTCGCGGTATTGGGCTGGCAATTAGTCAGACGTTGGCCAGAGACGGTGCCAAAGTGATTGGGGTAGATGTGCCACAGTCTCAGAACGAACTCGATGCACAAATGGTAGCCATTGGCGGTTTAAGTTTGCCTTTAGATATTACCGACACTGATGCTCCCCAGCGATTGCGAGATTTTTGTTTAGCTCACAGCCCAATACTACATGCCATTGTGCACAATGCCGGCGTCACCAGAGACAAGATGTTATCAAAAATGACGTCTCATCAGTGGGATTTACTGGTGCAGATAAACCTTGGCGCTCTGCAGCGGATAAACCAGGCGCTGCTGGATACCAAATTATTGGACAATGGTGGGAGGATCGTTGGTGTTGCCTCTATTAGTGGCATCGCCGGTAATGTTGGCCAAACCAACTATGCTTTTTCCAAAGCGGCTGTTATTGGTGTGGTTGAATCATTGGCCGACAGTTGTGCGGCCAGAGGGATTACCATCAATGGCGTGGCCCCTGGCTTTATTGAAACTCAGATGACCGCTGCGATTCCCTTTATCACTCGCCAGATGGGAAGGCGTTTGTCGTCCCTCGGGCAAGGTGGTCTGCCGGTTGATGTGGCTGAAGTGATTGGCTTTTATCTCAGCCCTCAGGCGGCAGGTATCAATGGCAACATGGTAAGAGTCTGTGGGCAGAGCTTGCTGGGTGCTTGATTTTTGGATTCCTGCTTTCGCAGAAATGACAAGTAAGCTGTGTGAACTGAATAGCCAAAGTTTTTAGAACGGCAGTAAACAGTGCTGAGCTCAGCAACGTGATCATCAATAGTGCTGCCGCCTCGCTGAATCATTAAGACAGGAGAGTCTTGGTAAGTCTCAGATACGGGGCTTAACTCAAAGTATGTCGAGCTTCTGATTAGCAATATGCTGAAGCAGTGGGCTTTGGGCGGCTCTTTCAAATGCCGCATCAATCGCATCGAATCGTTGTTGGACAGCAGCACGATAATTGGGATGAGTGAAAATATATAACTCGCCATCATTTAGTGCCTCAACCACTCGTTGACCAACAATGGAGACATCAATTCCATTCTCCACCATTGCTTTAGTTCTATTTAAGAAGCTTGCTTCATCAGTTGTGTTGGCTTTATCAATTTGGTATTGCGGGGGGCGATTTCTATCTGAGTCATAAATACGGGTTTGAACAAAGGCGGGGCAAAGCACGGAGACTTTGATGTCTTTCCGTTGCAGTTCACTCGCCCAACTTTCCGATAGAGCGACCACTGCAGTTTTTGTGGCGGTATAAGCACCGTTATAGGGAATACCCCCCATGCCTGCCATTGAGGCTACGTTGACTATCCACCCACCCTCACCATGCTGTTTAATCCATGGCACCATCACTTTAGCGCCATACATTACACCCATTAGATTTACATCCAAAGCCCATTGCCAACCCTTAGTTTGTGCCTTCTCAATTGGCCCGGTATCTCCACCAATACCAGCATTGTTCACCACCATATGAATTTTACTAAACCGCGCTATAGCCTGTTCTGCGACTCTGTGCCACTGGGTTTCATCGGCAACATCAAGCGTAATCGCCAATACGGCAACTCCAGCCCTTTTTAGTTCTTGACTGGCTTTTTCAAGGTTCTCCTGGTCAATATCTGCCAGCACAATATTCATTTTTTGCTCGCCTAAGGCTTTGGCAATAGATAGGCCTATACCTTCTGCACCACCACTAATAACTGCGGTTTTTCCCACAAATTGAGACATATAAATGTTTTCCTTTTAGAAATTGGTTAAATGATTGCAGCCATTAAAAGCGAGCCTCGACGAAGAATACCCATGCACTGATCAATAATAAAGAACAAAAAATGGTAACTTTATTGGCCTTCTTTAATTATCTAAGCATTCTTGAGGACAGAGTGAAATCAATGCGGCTAATAGAGGCAAGATTGCACTGGCATGAATAGCGCTAAGGTAGGCGTTAAATCTTTTCCAAAAATCTTCTTAGCCTGACTAGCAACTATATATGATATGTTGTATCATATCCTAAAAATTAATTCGAATTGGATCCACTTCTCATGAATAAACTTCCGGTGACTGTACTTTCGGGCTTTCTTGGTGCCGGTAAAACAACTGTTCTTAGCCACATTCTTAATAATCGCCAAGGTAAGAAGGTGGCAGTTATTGTCAATGATATGAGCGAAATAAACATTGATTCAGCGATTATTAAAAATGAAGTATCGTTGAATCGCAGTGAAGAAAAGCTTATTGAGATGAGTAATGGGTGTATTTGCTGCACGCTGCGGGAAGACCTGTTGGAGGAAGTCACTAAGCTTGCTCAAGAGGGGCGTTTTGATTACCTAGTTATCGAATCGACCGGGATTTCAGAGCCATTACCAGTAGCAGAAACCTTCACCTTTGCAGACGAAAATGGTGTTTCGCTATCTGATGTGGCCGACTTAGACACAATGGTCACCGTGGTCGATGCGGTCAATTTCTTAAAGGATTATGACGAGGCAAAATATCTGAAAGATACCGGTGAATCCTTAGGTGAAGAGGATGAACGCAGTATTGCCGATTTACTAGTTGATCAAGTGGAGTTTGCCGATGTGATTCTCATCAGTAAAACTGACTTAGTAAACCGAGTCGATATAGCGCGCTTGACAGCAATACTTAAAACGCTAAATACGCACGCGAAAATAGTTCCTATCTCACAAGGCCAGGTGAATATCGATGCGGTCCTTAGCACTGGCTTGTTCAATTTTGAGCATGCTCAACAGGCCCCTGGTTGGCTTAAAGAGATGCGTGGTGAGCATGTTCCCGAAACGGAGGAATACGGAATTGCTAGCTTTACCTATGAAGCACGGCGACCTTTCCATCCAGAAAAATTCCATGATTTTTTACACAGCACAGACAGGTATGGAAAGTTAATTCGTTCTAAAGGCTACTTTTGGCTGGCGTCACGTCCAGAGTTTGCAGGTCAGTTTAGTCAAGCTGGAGGCATTGCGCACTATGGTTTCGCTGGGATGTTTTGGAAGGCGATTCCCAAGGAAAACTGGCCTACCGATGAAGAATATTTGGCCAATCTTGAAAGGCAGTGGGTGGAACCATTTGGAGATATGCGGCAGGAACTGGTTTTTATTGGCCAGGGTGTTGATCAAAGTAGCATGACCAAAGCGCTTGATGAGTGTTTGTTGAGCGAAGAAGATGTATTGCGAGGCAAAGCATACTGGACAACGTTGCAGGATCCATTTCCTGTGTGGGAGCAAGCATGAACGCTCTAAATCCTACTCCCACATCTAACATTGTTTCTTTTTATGGCAGTGAAGTAAAAATCCGACGTGCTGCAATGAGCAGAGAGCCAGAAGTTTTAACTGATATCTACCATGAACACACTAACATTGTTATTTGGCAACGGGCGTTATCCAATACACTCAAAAATTCTGTCGATACTTTTTTAGACTCAAATTCAAACTTTCAAGCGTCTATGATTGTTACACCACAAAGCGCGCTTTCAAGTATAAGCGAAGTATTGGGCGGTGCTGATCAACTGGAGCTAAGCGAAAACATTGCCGAATTAGTAGATATGTTTTGCTGCCTGTTTGAGCTAAAACGCACTGGACTGCGCTTGGCAACGCTTGATCGCGCCATGTGCCCAAAATTCCATGCCGACAAAGTTCCCTGCCGTTTGGTGACAACCTTTCAAGGTATTGCGACAGAGTGGCTACCTCAACAAGCCGTTAATCGTGAAAAATTAGGGCTTGGGAGTAAAGGCCAGCCTGATAACCAATCTGGTCTGTATAAAGATCAGGATGACATCCAACAACTTAAATGCGGAGACGTGGCTTTGCTCAAGGGTGAACTTTGGCAAGGTAATGAAAATGGGGGATTGGTCCATCGCTCACCCGCTTTGCCGGAAGGCGAATGTCGTTTGTTATTGACACTTGATTTTAGTGACTGAATGGCTAGTTCTGGATCATCAAATTGTTGATTGAGTAAATTACATATAAGCCTCGTAAATAGACATGCGAAGTTAAGTAATGATTTAAAAAATTATCAAAAAAGGCTTGCCGATTCACAAAGTTCATCCCGCGATTCACCCCCCCATTAATCCTATATAGGATTTTTTAAACGGACTTCACATGAGGTCCTTTTTTTTAACTTTAAAAAGTATCAGAAATTTTTAAGCACTCGAGGGTTGCTAGTGACATAGTCTGACTGGCAAATACAAATGATATGTTGTAACATCTCGATATGTTGGGGCCTACAGGCCTGACACGTCGACTAAAAAGTCAGCGTTATCTTCAATCACCATTAACGTTTTAGTGCCTTTTTGTGCATGCATAAAGTGCAAGACCTACTGATTGGGTGCGAACAGCAAACCGACATAATTGTGTTTAGGCAATAACTATGAATCACGTTGACAGAATTATTGGACATGCAGAGCAGCATTGCAAAGCTCATGGTACCCGCTTAACAGTAAAACGAAAGCAGGTTTTAATGGGACTTATTCAATCGGATAAAGCCCTTTCTGCCTATGAACTGTTAGATTTTTGTAATCGACAGTACGGAGAAAAAATGCCAGCCATGTCAGTGTATCGGATTCTGGAATTTCTGGAAGATGAGCACTTAGTGCATAAACTTAGCCTGGCTAATAAGTATGTCGCTTGCGCTCACATTGTTTGTAATCACGCACACGCTGTCCCGCAATTTTTAATTTGCAGGCAATGTAGCAAAGTAAAAGAAATAGCAATCGAACCAGCAACCATTAATGAGCTTCGGGCAAACGTAAGTGAAGCTGGATTCAAGCTTATAAGCACACAGTTAGAAATGAACTGCCTCTGTGAGGGTTGTATCGAGCAGGCAGCTTAATATTTAGGAAAAGGATTCTATGAAAACAGAACAAGCGGTAACAGATAAAATGGCTATTGGATTGTCAATCGCATGCGCCATCCATTGCCTGGCTGTACCTGTATTGATTTTAATGCTACCGAGCATCGCGGCATTGAACCTTGATAATGAGGCTTTTCACCTCTGGATGGTAGTAGCAGTAATTCCCTGTAGTGTTTATGCCCTAAGTTTAGGGTGTAAAGAGCATAGCAGATATCAGTTTATCTCCTTGGGGTTCACTGGATTGGCGATGTTAGTTTTGGCATTAGCGCTAGGAGAAGCGCGAATTGGCGAGTCGGGTGAAAAAATACTGACAGTTCTCGGAGCAAGTTTTGTTGCGGTAGCACATTGGCTGAACTTTCGTCTATGTCGATCAAAAGAGCATAAAGACTGTGCCTGCCCAGTTGATCAGAGTGCTTAACGCTTTATGATCCATTCGTATACACCTGCTAACAACGAAACTGTTAACGATAGCGATACATGTTGCAGTGATACGCGCTGCTGTCCGCCTGAGTATCCCGTTAAGCGAATAGAACCTAAAATTGGACGAAACGATCCCTGCCCTTGCGGAAATGGGCGCAAGTTTAAAAAATGTTGTGGCTTGCACCTTTAAAGAACCACTAGCCGTTTAATTATCGTTCCGAGCCACAGTAGCCAGAGACTTGCTGATGAATTCTAATAAGCGCCAGACTCGTGCAGTGCCGGCCAACGTTATTACAGGCTTCTTGGGCGTCGGGAAGACGTCGGCTATCTTACATCTACTTAATAGTAAGCCAGTGCATGAACGGTGGGCGGTATTGGTTAACGAATTCGGCGAGATCGGTGTCGATGGTAGTTTATTTGAGGGCCAACACTCTACAGAAGAGGGCATCTTTATCCGTGAAGTTCCTGGCGGTTGTATGTGTTGCACCTCAGATTTATCGATGGAAATTGCGCTTAGCCAACTATTAGCAGTGGGTAACCTGGACCGTTTGTTAGTGGAGCCTACTGGTTTGGGACACCCAAAAGAAGTGCTACAAGTACTGGCGGCACCGCATTATCACGATGTATTAGTGCTCCAAAAAACTATTACTCTTATCGATGCTAGAAAACTGGCAGACCCGCGTTACGCTGATCATGGAACCTATAACCAACAAATAGAGGTTGCAGATACTATTGTTGCCAACAAGGTGGATTTGTATACCGATGATGACAAAGCACATTTGTTGGCTTATGTTAAACAGCAAGGAAGATCCGAAGCCAATGTGGTGTTCACTCAGCAGGGCCAAATTCCCCTTTCAGTATTAGAGGGCGTAACGGCAAACACACCATCACTTTCTGATCACCATGCTCATGAGACAGCGGTAAAACCTTTAGCATTAGATTTACCCATGCCTGACTGTGGTTTTATTAAGGCAACTAATCATGGGGAAGGCTTTAGCAGTGTTGGGTGGCGATTCTCTCCTGATAAAGTGTTTCATCGAGAAAAGCTGTTCGCGTTGCTAACGGGTGTATTGGCCGAACGTTTAAAAGCTGTTTTTATTACTGATGCTGGTGTATTTGGTTACAACGCAACCCCCGATGCTCTCAATGAGATTGAATTGGACGACTGTTTCGAGAGCCGTATTGAGATCATATCCGAGGGTATTGATGATGCATTAGAGGCCCAGCTGCTTGAGTGTATAGAAGCCTAAAGGGGTATGAGCCTATTACAGCCTCCTAAAATTTCAATTTAATTTGCGTCAGCAAAAACATACAACGGTGTTTCCTATATGAACCGCCTCAATTAGCACCATAGATCTCTAGTAGAAATGTTGACACATCCTCAGCAGACCGGCTGGGGATTTCTTCCATTGGCATATGGCCAACATTGTCATAGATCACCAGTGATGAACGCTCTAAGGCATCATCGAATAGTTCAGCTACATCAACGGGTATTAATGAGTCCTCTCTTCCCCACATAATCAGTGCTGGTGCGGTAAATTTAGCGCTGTCGACAGACGCTTCAGTTGTGTTGTAGGTGCTAAAGCGGCTGAGAGTAGCATCCCGACTTCCATCACGCAGCGCTAATTCATAGTACCTTTGAATGAGCTCTTCGGTCACCATGGGCGAGTAGTTATAGGCTGAGTTGACACCTTGTTTAGTGATCCAATAAGGGTCGAGATATTTAGCAACGGCACGAAACCAGGGTTTTCGCATTAAGCTGAAAAACACTGGCGCCTCTTTTTCGTCTTGATCTAATTGATTGGCCATTGTCTCTAGTTCTTGCCTAAATTGGGGTAACCCCGAGGAATCTATGAGCAGCATGGCCTCTACTTTCTCTGGATGAGCCAGAGTATAGCGCCAGGTAACCCCGCCGCCCATAGAATTACCCCCTAGGGTGAACTTATCTATGCCCAAATGACCAACCACAGCATCCACTGTTCTCAATTGTGCTTGCGCATCATATTTATTATCAGGCACTGCACCAGTTAATCCGTGAGCGGGTAGATCCATCGTAATAATGCGATAGTTCTCGCCTA
>CAJWFB010000048.1 GCA_913031645.1 uncultured Cellvibrionales bacterium | reverse complement strand
TGCATGCCACCATTTCTGGTTTGGCTGAATATCTTGCAGAGAACGACGGTCAGGGGCTACAAATATGTCGGGAAGTCGTCGATCGCCTGCAATGGAATGATAACTGCCCAATGCCACCCAAACGACCGTTCCTTGAGCCTCTCTATGACCCTGATGAGCTAGCCGGTGTCATTCCAACGGATTACCGTACACCCTATGACATGCGGGAACTGGTCGCCCGAGTCGTTGATGGCTCGGACTTCTTAGACTTTAAGCCACGCTTTGGCGTATCCACAGTGTGCATTCAGGCAGAAATCTTTGGTCAAGCGGTGGGCATTATTGGTAATAATGGCCCAATTGACCCACAGGGAGCGAATAAGGTCACGCAGTTCTTGCAACTATTAGATCAGGCCAATATTCCTGCCTTATTCTTTCAAAATACCACCGGCTACATCGTAGGTACCAAGTCTGAGCAAGCGGGCATGATTAAGCATGGATCAAAAATGATTCAGGCGGTGCGCAACATTGATGTGCCGCGCATTACCTTTATGACCGGGGCTAGCTTCGGTGCCGGCAACTACGGCATGTGTGGGCGCGGTTATGATCCCGACTTCCTCTACACGTTTCCTAACGCCAAAATGGGCGTAATGGGCGGTGAGCAGGCCGCTAAGACCATGTCTATGGTAGCCCGTGGCAAAGCGACCGCTATGGGCGTAGACGCAGACGAGGAGATGTTAGCGCAGCAAGAAAAGATGTTGGCACACATCTTCGACTCACAATCTGATGCTTTTTATACCTCCGGCCACATGATGGACGACGGCATGATTGATCCACGAAATATGCGTAAAACCTTAGGAATGTTGTTAGAGACAGTGCGCGAAGGCCGTTGCAGAAAATTGCGCCCCAACAGTTTTGGTGTTGCACGTCTGTAAACGATTAATCAAATAGCGGAGATAATCATATGAGTGATCTAGCTAAAACACAGTTACCCTCAACGAATGCGCTGGTCTTAGAGCGACAAGGTTCTGTACTAAAGATCTGGTTTAACCGTCCTGAGGCTAAGAATGCCCTGAACGCAGAGATGACTGATGAGCTCGTTAACGTGCTCAGCTTGGTTAAAGATGACCGCAGTATTCGCACTATTGTGTTGCGTGGCAAAGGCGGCTTTTTCTGTGCAGGCGGCGACATTAAAGGCTTTAAATCCGGTATGCAGACAGTTGATGCCGCTGAAGTAGCCAAGGGTAATCGTGCCTTTGGTGACGTTATGATCATGCTCAACGAGCAACCTCAGGTGGTGATTATCTTAGTGGAAGGTGCTGCCATCGGCGGAGGGTTGGGCCTAGCCTGTGTTGCTGATGTGACTCTGGTCACCGCAGATGCACGTTTCCGTCTCAGCGAGACTAGTCTAGGCATTCCCCCAGCGCAGATTGCCCCCTTTGTCACTGAGCGGGTTGGCCTTACCCAAGCCCGTCGTCTCATGCTTACCGGTGCGCGGTTTAAGGGAGAAGAGGCGGTTAAGTTAGGTATTGCTCATGGCGTTGCCGACAATGTTGAGGATCTTGAGGCGCAATGTGGCGCTATTTTACAGCAAATTAATGCCTGCGCCCCAGGGGCTAATGCAGTGACCAAAGGTATTCTGTTTGAAACCTTACGCCGTCCGAGAGCAGACGCTTTGGATTTTGCGTCGCAAGGTTTTGCACAATGCATGCTCAGTCCAGAGGGGCTGGAGGGTGTGGCGGCTTTTGTAGAGAAGCGTAAAGCTTATTGGAATGAAGAGGCCTAGCGCCTCTTATTTAGATTTTATAAACCATATAAAACAGATAGTTAGGAAAATATATTAATGCATAACTTTAATAGTATATTAATTGCCAATCGCGGGGAAATAGCCTGCCGAGTTATCCGAACAGCTAAAAAGTTGGGCTACCGAACAGTGGCGGTGTACTCCGATGCCGACGCGGGAGCACCTCATGTTCAATTGGCCGATGATGCAGTGCGCATTGGCCCCGGACCTGTTGGCGAGTCCTACTTAGTGCCAGAGCTTATTTTGCAAGCCGCTGCCAGCAGTGGCGCAGAATCAATTCACCCTGGTTACGGTTTTCTCAGTGAAAATGCCGCCTTTGCCGACGCGGTAGAGAATGCAGGTCTGGTTTTTATAGGGCCGACGCGCGAAGCTATCGATGTCATGGGTAACAAAGCCGAGTCTAAACGACGCATGATTGAAGCTGGAGTGCCCTGTATGCCTGGTTATGAGGGCCATGACCAGAGTGACAAAACTCTTTTGGCAGAGGGGCTTAAGATCGATTTGCCGCTTATGGTCAAGGCCGCCGCCGGTGGTGGTGGTCGCGGTATGCGCCTGGTCCATGATCAGGCTGATCTTGCCAATGCCATCAAACTAGCCCGTGCCGAGGCAGAAGGGGCGTTTGGTTCAGGCGAGCTTATCCTTGAAAAAGCCATTATTAAGCCCCGGCATGTCGAAATACAGGTATTTGCTGATACCTTCGGTAATACCGTGCATCTGGGCGAGCGTGATTGCTCGGTGCAGCGCCGTCATCAGAAGGTTGTTGAAGAAGCACCCTGTCCGATAATGACCCCAGAACTGCGTGAGAAAATGGGCCAGTCGGCCATTGATGCGGCTAAAAGTGTTAATTATCGCGGTGCAGGAACGGTTGAATTTTTACTTGATGACAGCGGCTTCTTTTACTTTTTAGAAATGAACACGCGTCTCCAAGTTGAACATCCTGTGACCGAACTTATCACCGGTCTAGACCTAGTAGCGTTGCAAATCAGCGTTGCTCAGGGCGAGCCTCTTGATTTGAGTCAAGCCGATATCAGTTTAGAGGGTCATGCCATTGAAGTGCGCCTATACACAGAAGACCCAAGCCAAGATTTCTTGCCAGCCTCTGGCCCAGTGGATCTATGGGCACCAGCGTCAGGTGTTGGTGTGCGCATTGACGATGGTATCTCCACCGGGCAGGCCATTTCACCGTTTTATGATCCTATGGTGGCTAAAGTGATTGGTTACGGCCCGTCCAGAGAGGCTGCGCGCTTGCGGCTGATTGGGGCGCTTAAAGAAACCGTTCTTTTTGGCACGCCCAACAACAAAGACTTTTTGATTCAGTGTCTAGAGAAGCAGAGCTTTATCAACGGTGCTGCGACTACCGCCTTTATTGCTGAAGAATTCTCAGAAGCTGACCTTGAAGTCGCATCGGTAAGCTTTGCTGACAGTGCAGTGGCAGCAACACTGGAACTCTGGATAGAGAACAAAGCACATTTGCAACGCAGTCTGTTGGTCAGTTGTGAGCTAAAAAATTGGACGATTGCCAGTGCCATGGTCTCGCGTAAGCAGTATCAATTCGGTGATCTCATTCACGACTTGTCAATATCACCTGTAAACAGTAGTGCAGATACCTATCATGTCACCGACACCACTGCCGAGCAGAGCACAGTGATACAGGTAGTTTCCATGCAGGACAACAGAGCTGTGGTGTTAGTCGATGGGATTAAGTTAGTTGCTCAGTTCATGCGCCGCCAGCGTGGCCAAATGTATTGCTCTATTGGGGGACGTGGCGGCTTCTTCAAAGATCTCATTATTCTCGACGGTGCGGTGGATGACGCCGAGGGAGGAGGTCGGGTTATCGCACCTATGCACGGCTTGTTGCTTGAAGTCCTCGTTCAACCGGGTGATAAAGTTAGCAAAGGGCAAACCTTAGCGGTGCTGGAAGCGATGAAAATGCACTACGAGATTCAAGCTGAAATTGATGGTACAGTCGCCGAAGTGACTGCAGTGGCAGGCAAGCAAGTGGCTGCGGATGATGTACTCATTGACATTAATGAAAATCAAGACGATTAAGACAAAAATACAGGAGTTAGTATGGCATTAAAACTTTGGCATTGCGCCGGTTCACGATCAATTCGTCCACTCTGGACAATGGAAGAAATGGGCCTTGATTACGAGCTTGAAGTCATGCAATTTCCACCACGGTTTATGCATGCGGGTTATGCCGAGATTAACCCTATAGGTACAGTGCCGTTTTTTACCGATGATGCTGATGGCCCCGAGCAGATTATTCAGATGACCGAATCGGCCGGTATTAGCCAATATCTTGTTGATCGCTATGGTCCCACCGATCTGGCGGTAGGGGTTAATGAGGCAGGCTACGGTGATTATCTCAACTGGATACATCGCAGCGATGCAACACTGACATTCCCGCAAACTCTTGTCTTGCGTTATACCGTACTTGAGCCAGAGGCAACACGTCTACCCAAGGTAGCGGAAGATTACACTAAATGGTTCTACTCGCGCCTACGTTCGGTTGAATTGGCCACCGCAGATAATGAGTTTCTAGCCGCAAATCGCTTTACTATTGCTGACATTGCGGTAGGCTTCGCGCTGCACTTAGCTGAAACGCTGGGTCTGGCCGGCGGGTTCAAACCAAACACAGCGGCCTACTATGAGCGATTAAAAGCGCGTCCAGCCTTTCAAAAAGCCACGACGCTGTGAGTTCAGCTATATAAAACAATAAAAATTGGGGAAACCAATGACCAAGCACGCGGTATATCCAAATTTGTTCTCACCACTTGATTTGGGGTTTACCTCGATTAAAAATCGTGTGCTAATGGGCTCCATGCACACCGGTCTTGAAGAAGCCGACAACGGCTTTCCGAGACTTGCCGAGTATTTTGCTGAGCGCGCCAGAGGCGGTGTTGGCATGATGATCACCGGCGGCATCTCGCCCAATATGGAAGGCGGTTACGGCGCCAAATTGTCAACTCCAGAGGAAGCCGAAGACCACCGCCTAGTGACCACAGCCGTTCACGCAGTGGACCCAGATATTAAGATTTGTATGCAAATTTTGCATGCGGGCCCACTGGCAGGCACCCCAGCCTGTGTTGCGCCCTCGGCCATTCCCTCTCGAATCGCGCGTATGGTGCCCAATGAATTAGATGACGCCGGGGTTCAAAAACAAATTGATGATCATGTGCAATGCACAAAAATGGCCCAGTTAGCCGGTTATGACGGGGTAGAAATTATTGGCTCTGCGGGCTATTTGCTGAGTACCTTTTTGGTCGAGAAAACCAACCAGCGAGATGATCAATGGGGTGGTAGTTATGAGAATCGAATGCGCTTCCCGTTAGAAATTATGCGCCGCTGTCGAGCTGAAGTGGGTGAGAACTTTATTCTAATCTTCCGCATCGCCGCCATGGACATGCTTCAGGGGGGTATGTCGTGGGACGAGGTTGTCCTGCTGGCGAAAGAAATGGAACAAGCCGGTGCCACCATTATCAGTACCCACTTCACCTGGCACGAAGCCACGGTGCCAACTATCGCCACCATGGTGCCAAGAGCCGCCTTTGCTGGGGTTACTGGCCGTTTGCGTAAAGAGCTTAAGATTCCAGTGATTACCAGCAATCGTATTAACATGCCGGATGTTGCCGAGCAGGTGCTGGTGGATGGTCATGCAGATCTAGTCTCCATGGCTCGCCCTATGCTGGCTGACGCAGAGTTGGTCAATAAAGCATTCGAGGGCCGAGAAGATGAAATCAATACCTGTATCGCCTGCAATCAGGCCTGCTTAGACCACACCTTTGGGGGCAAGTCGGTGAGCTGCTTGGTGAACCCAAGAGCCGCCCACGAGACGCTACTTAACTATCATCCTACCGGAACGCCAAAAAAGATCGCAGTTATTGGTGCTGGCCCAGCGGGTATGTCCTATGCCACTGTCGCTGCCGAGCGCGGGCACAGTGTGACCTTATTTGACGCGGCCAGTGAAATTGGCGGCCAGTTTAATTTAGCCAAGCAGGTGCCTGGCAAAGAAGAGTTCTATGAAACCCTGCGTTACTACAAGCGCATGTTAGAAATTTATAATGTTGAGCTCTGTCTAAATACCATGGTCTCCGCAGAACACCTCAAACAGAGGGACTTTGATCATGTGGTCGTCGCTACTGGCATTACCCCGCGAACCCCAGACATTGAAGGTATTAACCACCCCAGCGTGGTGAGTTATATTGATGTTATTCGCGGTAACTGTGAGGTTGGCAATCGCGTTGCCGTCATGGGTGCCGGTGGTATTGGCTTTGATGTATCAGAGCTCATTATGCACAGCGGTGTCTCTGGTGCGCTTGATCGAGACGTATTTGCTAAAGAGTGGGGCATCGACTTTGAAAATCATCCACGCGGCGGTGTAACCGGGGTTGTACCTCAGGTCGCTAAAGCGGACCGCCAGGTTTACTTACTGCAGCGCAAATCTAGTCCGGTGGGTCGTGGGTTAGGCAAAACCACGGGTTGGACGCACCGCATATCATTGGCTCAGCGTGGTGTAAAAATGCTCAACGGTCTGGAATACCACAAAATTGATGATCAAGGCTTACACATCAGCACGGACGGTATGCCATCGGTGCTCGAGGTCGACACCGTGATTGTGTGCGCCGGCCAGCTTCCCAAGCGAGGTTTGTTCGACCAAATTACTGCCATGGGAATGGACGCCAGTTTGATCGGCGGTGCTTTTGAAGCATCAGAATTGGATGCTAAGTCCGCGATTAACCAGGCTAGCTACCTAGCGGCAGCTATTTAATAGTCAGTCCGAGATACTTGCGGCACCTAGCTTGAACTCAAAGAATCCTCTAAGACAGGCGTTCAGTTGTATGAGCCCTAATTGACAACCTGGAACCTCGTGTTATCCCAATAACATGACCGGCGGGACGCTTTTAAAGGCCCCTCGAAGTATTGACCCAATAAGTGCCATAACCTACAGTGTCTCCAAGCATTTAAAGACCCGCCATCTTGTGTGGCGCATTCATACCATAGGAGCTAACAAAGTGGATATTAAGTTTTCAGCAGAAGACGTTGCATTTCGTAATGAAGTTCGAGAGTTTTTTGCAACAGAATACAATGGCGACGCATCGACTCGTCTCGGCGCTAACGCAGCGGCAGACTACAAGAGCGATATTGTTGCCTGGCAAAAGAAGTTGCATGCAAAAGGCTGGATAGCACCAGGCTGGCCTAAAGAGTACGGCGGCACTGACTGGACCAGTACTCAAAAATTTATTTATGAGACTGAGCGTGGCCTAGCGGGTATTCCTGACGTTGTGCCTTTTGGTTTAAAAATGGTAGCACCGGTTATCTATACCTTTGGTACCGAAGAGCAAAAAGCACGCTTCTTACCGCGCATTCTTAGCAGTGATGACTGGTGGTGTCAGGGTTACTCAGAGCCTGGCGCGGGGTCAGACCTTGCAGCTTTGAGCACCTCTGCAGACTATGCTGGTGACAACTATATTGTTAACGGCCGTAAAATCTGGACCACCTTTGCGCAATACGCCGACTGGATTTTCTGTCTAGTAAGAACCTCCAAGGGCATTCGTCGCCAAGAGGGCATTAGCTTCCTTTTGATTGAGATGAACACCCCAGGCATTACCGTTAAACCGATTGTCACCATCGACGGTAAGCACAGCCTCAACGAAGTATTGTTTGAAGATGTCGCGGTACCCACTGAAAACCTGATTGGTGAGCAGGACAAAGGCTGGACTTACGCCAAGGCATTGTTGGCCCATGAGCGTACCGGTATGGCTGAAGTCGCCGACTCCAAGCGTATGCTTGACGGTCTTAAGAAACGTGCGACCGCCGAGATTAACGGCGGCAAGCCAATGATCGAAGACCCGGTCTTCCAAATGCGTATGTCAGACATCGAAATGGAGCTTATGGCACTGGAATATACCGAACTGCGTGTATTTGCCTCCATGGCCTCCGGTGGCATGCCTGGACCTGAGTCGTCTCTGTTGAAAATTAAAGGTACTGAGATCAGTCAGGCGATTCACGAACTGCAACTGCAACTCGCAGCCAATTATGGTGGCGCGCTGTCTACCGACCTTAGCAGCGACGAACTGGGGCATGACTTTGCTGCCGAAGCGCGTGGCAAGTACATGTACGGTCGTGCGGCTACCATTTACGGTGGCTCTAACGAAGTGCAGCGCAACGTGATTGCCAAAGCCGTACTCGGCCTATAAAACGGCTTTTTTGGCCCTAAAAAGATTTCAGGAGTTACCCCATGAATTTTGAGTTTTCCGAAGAACAAACCATGATCAAAGACAGCGTTTCGCGTTTTGTTCGTGAGCAGTACGACTTTGACACACGCCGTGGCATTATCGAATCAGCTGATGGCATCAGCCGTGAGTTTTGGACAATGTTTGCCGAGTTAGGCTGGTTATCAGTGCCTTTCGCTGAAGAATATGGCGGTTTTGGTGGCAACGTGGTGGACATAGCGGCCGTGATGGAAGAAATGGGCAAAGGCATTGTGGTTGAGCCCTATGCCTCCACCGTCGTGGTGTTTGGTGGTCTGCTGTCTGCTTCAACTAATGCAGCACTAAAAGAGCAGGTCATTCCGAGTATTATTGAAGGGGACTGTCTAGGTTCCTTTGCCTACATGGAGCCTCAGTCACGCTACGAAATGAGTGACGTATCCACGACGGCAACCGCCAGTGGGGACGGTTATATCTTAAACGGTGTCAAAACAGTCGTCGCTAATGGCGGCACAGCCAGCAAGTTTGTAGTCAGTGCACGTACTAGTGGTGAGCAATTTGACCACAGTGGGGTCAGCCTGTTTTTAGTTGACGCAACAGCGTCGGGCGTTGACGTAAAAGCCTATAAAATGATGGACGGACAGAGTGCTGCCACATTGACTCTAACCGATGTTGCGGTTGATCAGAGCCAATTGCTCAACACCGCGGGTGAGGGTATGAATCTCATCGACCAGGTCATGCCACAGATCTTAATTGGTTTGTCAGCAGAAGCCCTGGGTATTATGGCCACCCTGAACACATTGACCGTAGACTACTCCAAGACGCGTCAGCAGTTTGGCGCGCCGATTGGTTCATTCCAAGTGTTACAGCACCGCATGGTAGATACCTTTATGGCCTGTGAGCAGACCAAATCAATGCTCTATCGTGGGCTTTGTGAGTCAAAAAGTGTTGAAGAAGGCGAGATAGACGCACCGGCACTGGCCAAAACAGTTCACGCCCTTAAAGCAACAGTGGCCCGCTATGGTAAAACCATTGGCGAAGAAGCCATTCAGCTCCACGGGGGCATCGGCATGACTGATGAACTCAATATTGGTCACTATGTTAAGCGTCTGATGATGATTAATACTACCTTTGGTGATGGTGATTTCCATCAGAAGAAATTTAATCAACTGAGCTACTCCATTTAACTATGGACGCAGTTAGCGCTGTGTTCATCGCCATAGCGCTAATTGCTTTAACCGTTGTTGTTTTTTGGTTACAGCGGGATAAAAACGCCCAATATGACCTCCCTATAGGGGAGGTTTTTTATGCACCTCCCGATTCCAAAACACGGGTCGCCAGTACAACGGCGTTAAAGGGCATCTACAGGCAACTTAAGAACGCCTCTAAATCCCGTCGGTCGAAGCCGTTAAAAAGGCGCATAGACCATTTGCGTGCGGTTATGGACCAGCTGCGAACCCACATACCCCTCGCCAGCGCCATATCGCCAACAAATGCCGGCGGTGTGCCTGCAGAGTGGGTCATTGCGCCAGGTGCGGACCCAAGTCGACGGTTACTGTATATTCATGGCGGCGGTTTTGTGGCCGGCAGCCCTACCAGCCATAGAATCATTACTAGCAAGCTCTCTGAAATCACCAACAGCGCAGTACTGGCCATTGATTATCGTTTATCGCCAGAGCACAAGCGTGAAGCCTGCATAGAAGACTGCCGTAGCGCCTATGATTGGCTGCTGGTCAATGGGCCAAAAGACGAATCAACTGCCAGCGCAGTTTATGTGGCCGGAGACTCTGCCGGTGGCAACCTCACTTTGTCGCTCTTGGCTTGGACTCGTGATACCCAGCGGCGGGCACCCAATGCTGCGGTGGCGCTATCTCCAGTGACTGACATGCGCATGGTCAATCCGAGTATCAAAGCCAATCTCAACACCGATATCATGCTTAAGCCCATGGCCAGAAAACTTGCTAAAATGCCCCGCTGGCTAATGGTCACTGCGGGTGTCTTTATAGTGCCTTACAAAGCGACTGACCCCGCTATTTCACCACTATTGGGCAAATTACATGACTTACCGCCACTACTCATTCAGGCCAGCGATTGCGAAATTTTGTTAGATGACGGTCGCCGTTACGCCAACAAAGCGCGGGCTGCGGGTTCTAATGTAACGCTGCAACTGTGGTCGGGCATGCCCCATGTGTGGCAGATTTTTCACCCGGAACTACAGGCCGCACAGGACGCTTTTGACCAGATAGAGCAGTTTATCGCCCGCTATCCCTAGTTCAGGGAAGCTAAGCGCCGAATTCAATTCTACGATTTATTAAGGAGCACACTCATGCTAAAAGTTCATTTTGTCGCAGGTACCAGAGCTGGAAGGATAGTCTGGTTATTGGAAGAGTTAGGTCTAGAGTATGAGGTTAATAGCATGCCTTTTACCAAGGACGGCTTAAAATCAAGCGAGCATAGGGCACGACATGCCTTGGGCCGAGTGCCTGTGCTGGAGGACGGCGATATCTCTATTTTTGAATCAGGCGCTATTGTCGAGTACGTGCTGGAACGCCACAAAAATGGGGGTTTAAAGCCGGCCGTTCAGTCGTCTGAGTTCCCAGCCTACCTGCAGTGGTTCCATTATTGTGAAGGCATGGTGATGCCACCCATGAATCAAATAGTAGTACAAAAGTTTTTATTGCCACCGGAGCGTCGTGACCCCAACGCCTTGCGGCAAGCTGAAAATTTATTGACTAAGTCCTTGGCACCAATCAACGACACCTTAGCAGGCAAGGACTATCTCATTGGTGATTTTTCAGCGGCAGACATCATGCTCGGGCATGCCTGTTTTATGGCTAATAGAAATGGTTGTGTTACCGACGACATGCCTAATATCAAGGCCTATATTGCCAACATAGAGGCTCGGTCAGCGTTTCAAAAAGCCATTAACACGCAATAATAGGCCTGAATGTCAGTATTCTGACAGCGATGTTTGTTTGGGTGGCGGGGAAGGTTGATTAGTCTAGTTAATCACTGACATCAGTAATTCTACGCTCGCACAATCCGCAATCATGGGGGCAATCTCACTGGTGCGGAAGCCGGTCTTTTTGGTGATATTAGATTGGTGGTTAACCAACGTGCTGCCAGTAATACCTAAGTGACTGGCGGTTTCTTTGGTATTTCTTAGTCTAAACAGCACTTTGACTACATCTAACTCCCGGTTGGTTAACAGCGGTTTCATACCAACCACGCGGTGCTCGATTAATAAGTCATCAATGTCAGCTTGGCAGTTCTCATCAGTGCTAAACAGGTAGTAGGCAGTAGCTCCATTTGCCATTAGGTTCTGATGCTTTTTTTCTGGGGCCTTGGTCTTGTCTATGATATTGATCTGGATACTTTGCTCAAGAGTGCGCGGTATAAAATCACCAAAGGCATCACAACAACCCCAAGTGGTGATATTAACTAATGATCCACTTTTAAATTTTCGAATAAAAATCATTTTTAACGTCCCTTTTTTTCACCAGTTTATGCGAATTATAATAAATAGAAAGTAGATGGCATTAGTGAGAATTTAGGACAGTCTATAGTGCTATGCTGCAATTTCATCAAATTAGCTTAACATTATCGAGGGCCAGAAAATTCAGCTGCAGAGTCCTTATAATCAAGATTAAAACTAACAGAGGCGAGAGATTAACTGGATGAAACACGATAATAGCGCCTAGCATTACTTAAGTTGCAAACCTATGTTAGCAGCAATAAAGTACCATAAATAATTAAGGTTTAATTGCTATATTATTTGATTATGAATATAGTTTACCATCTATGCATAGGGTAGGTTTTAAAAGTCCAACACGCAAAATTTGGGCTTTACAACTTTTAAAAGGAGAAGACTGTCAAGGACGATACTATCCCTTTAATAGGCATAGACACCGCACTTATTGTC
>CAJWFB010000047.1 GCA_913031645.1 uncultured Cellvibrionales bacterium | reverse complement strand
TTGAAGTTTCAATGACCCTTGAGAAAGAGAGCCAGCAATGCTGGCTCTCTATCAAACTAACAGAACACCTATTACTCTGAATCAGCTACTGCAGCCGCCCAAATAACTAAACCAAATGCGATCTTGTTAACAAAATCAGCGAGGTTATAGATAATATTGAGTGAGTCTGGTCCAAAGATACCTGACCCTCCACCGAGATAGCCAAATGCGTATCCCGCTGGGTAGATAGCCCAACCGATCGTCACGATCCACTTCATCGCGTTGAATGCGGATTGACAGCTAGCATTGGCACTTGCAGCATTGACCTGCGCAGCCTCACCTTTAAAGATCTCGTACAGAATATAAAACCAGCCTGCCATCCCGACTACGAAACCAATAGTAGCGTCTATGTAACCGGCTTCACCCAGGAATCCGCCCACGAGCATAACGACCGTACCGCCTAATAGTCGGTTGAATACGCCAGCGGACACTGCTCCAACTGCCGCAAGGATTAGATAAAACTCAACCATTTGCAGAGGAACCGTCAATAGCCAATCAATGTACCGGAAGACTGTTGGAGATGCATCTGTAGCTACCCAAACATCCCGCATGTAGAAGTAGTGCACTGCGGCAATCAATGTTACCAAACCTGCTACCGTTAGAGAGGTCTTCCACTTTCCTGAGACTCTGTCTCTCTCAAGGAAGAAGAACACACTGGCAGCAACCATCGCAATAGAGATTAACCAAAAAGTTACGCCAACTGGATCGTCGACTTGTAAGTTACCATTCATTATAAAACCCTTCTTAATCACTTTTTGTAAAAGTGCAAACTTGCTTCAAGGAAGGCCAGCATGCCGCACCGCGTAGTCAATTTCTCAAAAAACACTCTTACAAAGAAATTGGATGTCTGAATTTAGCGTTTTTTAGCGCAAAGTGCAAACCCTAAAAGGCCCTAGTCGCACGATTTATAGGCTTTTGCAGGGCAGGTGGTACACATTTTCGAAGTAGATCTATGCAAAAGTGTAAAAAAAGTTAATACTTTCAACTAAATAGCGTGATTTGTACGATAATGAGTATCATTTACATTGGTTGACTAGAATTTTTTCTAAAGGTCATAAAATAGTCTTTGTTACCACTACTGACATTATTTTCATGCTGAACCTTAAAGTTGATTGTTCTTTTCGACGCCTTGGATTGGCCAATCTGATGCGTCGACAGAATCTAGAGTTGGATTATATTCATTTCCACGCCACTGGTTTGTAAAAGCTCCGTTTGGATCATAAATCGATTGCTGTTTGTCTAAATCAAATTTCCTATGGCCTCTGGGATCAGCTCCAACTCCCGCCAAGTATTGCCAATTGCCCCAGTTGGATGCGATATCATAATCAATGAGCTGAGATTCCATGAATGCAGCTCCATATCTCCAATCTAGATTTAATTCATGAACAAAACAACTCGCTACCAACTGACGGCCCCTGTTAGACATATAACCTGTCGTATTAAGTTGGTTCATTAGAGCATTAATGATTGGAAAGGGTGTATTGCCATGGCACCATTTCTGATAACGCTGCGGATAAAAGCTGGTTTTAGGGTTGCTTGCGCTAATGCCCTTAAAAGTAAACAGTGCTGATTGATGTTTGTGAGCATACCACTGGTAGTATTCGCGCCAGAGTAACTCAAAGTAAATCCAATACGTTGAGTCATTAGACTCAATATCTTTTTCATATTCGCGCAGTCTAGCAGTCACCGATCGGACAGAGAGACACCCATTAGATAGCCATGGGGAAAATTTGGTTGAGTAGTCCATACCATCTAGGCCATTGCGTGTAAGTTTATAACTGCTGGCCAGATTTTGACTGAAGTAATTATTAAGATGCTGACGACCAGCATTCTCACCACCTTCAAAGATAAAAGGGTTTTTAACGTCTATGTTAGTTTTTAAAAATTCAGAGGTGACCTCAAGTAATGGACTTGGCGGTATTGAGGGTGGTCGCGAGGTAGGCGAGCTAATCATGGCAGGTTCAATTAGACGCCTAAATTTAGAAAAGCTAGTCGGCAATCCGTTTAGTTCGAATGGAAGTTCATCTTCAGTAAATAGGGTATGACTATGCTTTTGCTGAAACATAATGCCCGGGTACCGAGAAACTAAGGTATTCCATTCATGGTTTTCATACCACCCAGCATTGCGGCTGCGATATACGTGGGTAACATCATGCAGTGTAATTAGCTCTGCTACGGCATCCAGTAATGGCTGCTCTCGGACTAGTAAGTACTGTTGTTGGGAATGAAGATTTTGGTCAAGAGTCTGCAGCGACTGATGCAAAAAATGAAGCCGATGGGTAGAAAGTTTACTAGGCCCGCGTATCCTGTTTTTCGTGGAAGGTTGCGATGGGCAATAAAGGCAAATCAGTTTATCCATTTCACGGCAAGCCAATGTCAAAGCGGGATTATCTTCAAGACGAAGATCATTAGAAAATAAAAAAATTCCAGTCTTTAGCATGCGTATATTCACCGTCTGAGATCAACCCATTAGGCACTTGTTACGCGCGGGCTATGTGCGCGGATTGCCTAAACATGAAACAACACTTACCGAGCCTTCCGATAACTAATCTAGGTGCCTACAAAGGCCGTATCAAGGGGAGAGGTAGGGAGAAACCATGTCGTCTAATTCTCAACGGGCTGTCACGCCTAACATCTTAAAAGTACTTGGCTACGCAGGGCTACTGCCTTTTCTCAGTACTGCTGTGGTCATGCTAAATGCTGTAATTAATGGCCCAGGGTTGCAGAGCGCCGCCGTCTTCAATCTGTATGCTCCTTACGTTTTTATCAGTTATAGCGCGGTAATATTGAGTTTTATGGCCGGAACTCTCTGGGCCAAGTGGGAGTCAGGCAGCGATAGTACAATGACTAACGCTGCGGTCCTATTTAGTAATGTGGTTTCACTGACCGCCTGGTTGGCGTTGTTGATGATCTTTATGTCATCCATCATGACTGTCTTCGCTGTCACTATTTTATTAGTCGGGTTCGCCAGTCTGCTGTGGGTGGAGCGCTTGACTAAAACTGCCTCTGATTATTGGCAAATGCGAGTTAATTTAACAAGCAGCGTAATGTTGATGCATGCAGTGGTGATTTATTTAATGCTTCGGGATATTTAAGAGATGGCTGAATTAACGATTTTTTATGATGGTGGTTGCCCGCTTTGCGCGGCTGAAATGAACCATTTAAGAAAACTTGATAGTAACAATTCAATTATCTATGAGGATATCTACGCCGATGGATTTGAAGGGCGTTTTCCGCACATTGATCGTCCGCAAGCAGACCGCATACTCCATGGGCAATTAGCAGATGGGACACTTATCTATGCCTTGGATGTTACCTATGAGGCTTGGACTTTAGTCGGCAAGCGGCACTGGGTGGCAATTTTGCGATGGCCTCTGTTCAAACAAGTGGCCAATGTAGGGTATGTTTTTTTTGCCCGTTATCGGCGCCGCATTTCATCCTTGATAAGCGGTCAACCACGCTGTGATACGTGTACGATAGATAGTGAGCTTGAACGATGAGTGATGTGGCCAGCAGTGCACTCATTCTCGGGGCTAGTGGTGGATTAGGATCTGCAATGGTTGCCGAATTTCTCAATGATCCTGCGATTGGTCAGGTGGTCGCGATTAGCAGTAAACAATATCCTGCGGGCTTGGAGGAGTACCGCACTGCTGGAAAACTGGTGTGGTTAACCTCACAACACAACGAAAGGGCCATGGCTGATGTGGTCGATCAATTAGCATCTTATGCGGGTGCGTTTAGCAGAGTATGTATCTGCCATGGGCTATTGCACTCGGACACGCTGTGGCCAGAAAAGCGCCTCGAAGACTTAAATGGCAGTGCACTGCAGGATATTTTCTACAGCAACACTGTTGTGCCTGCGCTTTGGCTAAAGTTGCTCTTTAAGATTTTAAAAGGTCAGAATCCGTGCATTATCGCGACAATGAGCGCGCGGGTAGGCAGTATCAGTGATAATCATCTGGGAGGCTGGTATGCCTACAGAGCCTCTAAATCCGCGTTAAATATGATTCTAAAAACAGCGGCTATTGAATATGGACGTCGAGCCAAAAACGTTAAATTTATAGCCTTTCACCCAGGTACTACTGATACGGCTCTGTCTAAACCGTTCCAAGCAACAGTGCCAACTGGAAAATTATTTACAACAGAATTTGTCGCTGAGCGATTGGCAATTATTATGGATTCAGCAGAGATCGATGGCGAGTTGTCTTATCTGGATTGGGATGGCCAATCAATTGGTTGGTGATTTTTATTGTCCGTTTTATAGCCGCCAATTCAGTTAAACTAGAGACTTATCTTTCGTTAACCGTCCTTCAACAAATACCAAGAAGACCTTATGGGTGCCAAGCCAAGCTTAAGTTGCGAAATTAATGACCTTCTTCATGATGGGCGAGGCGTTGGACGGATCAATGGAAAAGCCTTCTTTGTTGAGGGTGCTCTGCCTGGTGAAGAGGTTGAGTTCAGAGTAATCAAAGAGAAGCGCAATTTCGCAGAGGCGCGATTGATCAAGGTGCTGTCAGCGTCACAATATCGCATAGAACCGGAATGTCGGTATTTCTCAAAATGTGGCGGATGCAGTTTGCAACACCTGCAACACTCAGAACAGGTCGAGTTTAAAAAGCAACAACTTTTAAATAATGTCCAGCGAGTAGGACTGAAGCCCGAAACCACCCTAGAATCCGTCGTTGGCCCGCAATGGAATTACCGGCGGCGCGCGCGGCTTGCAGTTCAGAGGGCGAGAGACGGACAGTTTCTGGTAGGCTTCCGCAACCCAGGTAGCAATCGGATCGAGCCGATTGCTAGTTGTTTGGTGCTGGATAAGTCGTTGGACACACTGTTAATGGCGCTCCCTTCAATACTAAATACACTTGCTGCGGATATTAAAATTTTTGAAATAGAACTGGTCGCTGCAGACAGTGCTTTGGCAGTCGCAATTGAGGCCAACCGAGCCCTTTTTGACGACGAGTCAACCTCGATTGTGAAAGCCCTTAATCTTGTGGTTGAGATGACTACGCAACTGTGGTGGAAAGCATCCAAAGATGGACGCTTTTTGCGCGTAGATGATGGTGAAGACAGGCTTTATTTTGGTGTCAAAGATGATTTAAAACTCAATTTTGAGCCAGGCCAATTTATTCAGGTTAATGACAATATTAACCGGGGCATGATTGAGCAGATGCTGGCATTGATTTCAGCTGAAAATACAGAGGTTGCGATTGATCTTTTTTGTGGTTCTGGCAATCTTTCTTTGCCGCTGGCTAAGCAGTTTAATCAAGTCATTGGCGTCGAAGGCTTGGCGTCACTTGTCGCTGCTGCAAATGTAAATGCCCATACTAATGCGATTGAGAACACCCAGTTCTTGGTCGCCGATCTAAATGATGCAACAAGCCTAAGAAAGGTTAGCAACAAGATATCGTCTATTGATCTCATTGTTCTTGACCCACCGCGCAATGGCGCGGCGGCAATAATGCCTTGGGTGGCTAAATCTGGGGCTAAACAGATTATCTATATTTCATGCCATCCTTCTACCATGGTTAGAGATGCTGATTTTTTGATTAGGGTCGGCTACAAACTTAAGAATTTGGGCGTAATGGATATGTTTCCTCACACCGCCCATGTAGAGTCAATGGCGCTATTTGAGAAATAGTTAAATATGGCGATAAAAGAACGCCAGTCTTCGTTTTTGAGGCTGTAAGAGTAGTTTCAAATAGGGTAGAATCACTCGCCTTAAAAACACCTAACCTCCAGGAAAAAATCTCATCATGTTCGATAATGACCAAACGATTGCAAAGATTGACCCCGAATTATGGCAGGCAATGCAGAGTGAAGATAAGCGACAAGAGCAGCATATTGAGCTGATTGCCTCTGAAAATTATACCAGTTTGGCCGTCATGGAAGCCCAGGGTGGCAAAATGACGAACAAGTATGCGGAAGGTTATCCCGGGAAGCGATACTACGGTGGTTGCGAATATGTTGATTTGGCTGAAGAATTGGCCATTGAGCGATTAAAGAGCTTGTATGGCTCAGAGTATGCCAATGTCCAGCCTCACTCCGGATCGCAGGCAAATAGCGCTGTCTTTTTGGCGCTCATCAAAGGTGGCGATACAATCCTGGGAATGAGTCTTGCAGATGGCGGGCATTTAACCCATGGGGCTAAACCTAACTTTTCTGGAAAACTTTATAACCCAGTGCAATATGGATTGAATGCAGAAACGGGTCTTATTGATTATGATCAGGTCGAGGCCTTGGCGATTGAGCATAAGCCAGCGATGATCATCGCCGGATTCTCTGCTTATTCGGGTATTATGGATTGGGCGAGATTTCGTGAGATAGCTGATAAAGTGAACGCTTACTTACTTGTAGATATGGCTCATGTTTCAGGTTTGGTGGCAGCGGGTGTTTATCCGAGCCCAATCCCACATGCCCATGTTGTAACTTCTACGACGCACAAAACGTTGCGTGGACCTCGCGGCGGCATCATTTTGACTAATGATGCTGATATCGCCAAAAAATGCAATTCTGCGGTTTTCCCAGGTAGTCAAGGTGGCCCATTGTGCCATGTGATTGCAGCGAAAGCGGTAGCATTTAAAGAGGCGGCGAGTGAAGACTTTGTAGTCTATCAAAAGCAGGTAGTTGCCAATGCAAAAGCGATGGCCGGGACCTTTATCGAGCGCGGTATCGACATTGTTTCCAATGGTACTGAAAATCACCTGATGTTAGTTAGTTTGATTGGCAAGGAATATACGGGAACGGATGCTGATCGAGCAATGGGACAGGCGTTTATCACTGTGAATAAAAATGCCGTACCCAATGATCCGCGATCTCCTTTCGTCACCTCCGGATTGCGTGTTGGTACGCCAGCAATTACTACTCGGGGGTTTGGGCTTGACGAAACTGTTCAATTAACGCATTGGATGTGTGACATTCTCGATAGCTTGGAAGCTGGCAACTCGGAAACAGTCATCGCAGAGGTTAAAGCCAAAGTGTTGGAGGTCTGCGCACGTTTTCCGGTTTATGCCTAATGGAGTAACTGTAGGGTGAGTTTGACTCACTCAGTGAAATAGCGGGAAGCAACTATGACAGATTTGTCGACATCGATTCGTTTAGCAGGAACTGCCGTTATTTTGCGTGATTCACCTGAAGGGCTTGAAACGCTGCTGCTACGTCGCAACGCCAAGCTAGCCTTTGCCGGAGGGGCATGGGTGTTTCCTGGGGGTGCCATTGACCAATCTGAATTGGAGGGTGCCAGCTCTGAGGAGCAGGCCGCACGGACAGCGACAGTGCGAGAAGTGCACGAGGAATGCGGATTGACAGTCACTGAAGAGTGCCTCATACACTTCTGCAACTGGACCACACCCATTGGAGAGCGGCGACGTTTTGCCACGTGGTTTTTTGCTACTAGGACTGACCAGTATTCGGAAGAGATATTAATAGACGGTTCTGAAATTCATGAGTTTCAGTGGATAAATCTGCAAAAGTCGATGGAACTTTATCAGCTCGGCGAATTAACGCTCATGCCACCTACGTATCTTGCCATCAGTCTGATCAGTCACTGTGAAGATGCAGAAAGTGCCTGTCGTATGCTTGCGGTGCGCCCCCCTTTTGAAGTCACGCCTAAATTATGCAGGTTGGATGGACAAATGGTTTGTTTGTATCCGGGAGATGCTGGTTACGAGGTTAACGACCCAGTTTTGCCGGGAGCTAGACACCGAACTTTATTCACGTCCAAAGGCATGGAGTACGCGCACTCAGGCGAAGATGTGGGTATTGCGCCAATGGATAAACCCTAGCCTGAAGTAGTCCGAAAACCGTCGCAAATGTGCTAAACTGTGCCACCATTTTTCTGAGCGTCGCTATGTACTGTCCATTTTGTAATGCCGATGACACCAAAGTTGTCGATTCCCGCTTGGTCGCCGATGGTGGGCAAGTTCGCCGAAGGCGTGAGTGTGTGGATTGCAGTGAACGATTCACGACCTATGAGCTGGCCGAACTGGTCATGCCGCGGGTGATTAAAAGTGACGGTAACCGAGAGCCCTTCGATGAAGATAAGTTGCGTGCGGGATTGCAGCGTGCGCTTGAGAAGCGGCCTGTCTCGATTGAGCAGATTGAGATATCACTGTCACACATAAAGCATTTCTTACAAGTCACGGGAGAGCGTGAAATCTCTTCACGTATTATTGGTGAAGAGGTTATGCGTCAACTTCAAGAGTTAGACGAAGTTGCTTATATCCGCTTTGCCTCGGTTTATCGAAGTTTTCAAGATTTGAGTGAATTTCAAGATGAGCTGAACCGACTGAGCGACGCCAAGCCTGCCACAGGCACAAAAAAATGATTTTTTCGATCCGCGACCGCGAGATGATGGCGAGAGCCCTGGTGATGGCTGCTAAAGGCCAGTTTACCTCAGCGCCCAATCCTGCGGTTGGATGCGTTATCAGTCTCGATGGAAATATTGTTGGCGAAGGTTATACCAAGCCAGCGGGGGGTAACCACGCTGAAATCGAAGCGCTCAATATGGTGAATGACCCAATAGGTTGCAGTGTTTATGTGACACTTGAACCCTGCAGTCATCAGGGTCGAACGGCACCCTGTGTCGATGCCCTGATAGCGGCTGGTGTGGCGAGGGTTGTAATAGCCTGCGAGGATCCCAATCCCGAGGTTTGCGGTCAGGGAATTCAGTTGCTAAAAGAAGCGGGTATTGATGTTGAATGCGGATTGCTAGAAGACCAGGCAAGAGCCTTAAATCGGGGGTTTATCAAACGTCATGAACATGGTTTACCCTGGGTATTGGTTAAGATGGCGGCAAGCATCGATGGTAGAACGGCCATGGCGAGTGGTCAGAGCCAATGGGTGACTACACCGGCTTCGCGACAAGATGTTCAAAAATTACGTGCAAAAAACTGTGCGATTATCACTGGCATTGGAACTCAGTTGATGGATGATCCATCGTTGACCGTGCGCATAACCAGCGAACAATTGGGTGTTGAGGATGAGTTACAGCAGCCGTTGAGAGTTGTCGTTGACAGCCAGTTGCAGATGCAATCCTCAGCGCGCATGTTAACTCAGCTCGGCAATACACTCATTGCCACATTGGATGGGAAAAGTCAGCGTGAAAAGTCAGCTGCGCTAGTTGCCGCGGGAGCAGAGGTGGTATTTTTACCTGCACATGGCGAGTATGTTGATTTGTATGCTTTATTGAAAGAATTGGCCGAGCGCCAGTGTAATTCGGTGATGGTAGAGGCTGGGGCTGGTTTAGCCGGTGGCTTTATCGCTGAAGGATTACTGGATGAGTTGGTTTGTTATTGGGCGCCTAAACTATTTGGCAGTGACGCACGTCCAATGTTTAATCTACCGATTAATACTATCGATGCGCATCTCGCATTATCGATACAGGATATTCGTCAAATTGGTGAAGATCTTCGTATTACAATGTATCCGGACAAGGATTATTAAGGTTCTGTAACTGTGAATGGTTGAGAGCATAAAATTGTCGTGTGATTTGACACATGTGGTGAGGGAAAAAGATTATGTTTACGGGAATTATTTCTGCTATTGGTAATGTTGTTGGCTTAGAACCCCGCGGTGGCGATGTTCGGTTAACGATTGAAACAGGTAGTTTGAGTTTGGCTGATGTTAGCTTGGGCGACAGCATTGCATGTAATGGAGCATGCCTCACGGCTGTGGAATTAACCGGGCAGGGCTTTATCGCTGATGTTTCGGTCGAAACCCTAAGTTTAACGACCATTGGCAACTGGAACGCTGGAAGTCGCATCAATTTGGAAAAAGCAATGCAGGCCACGGACCGCTTTGGAGGGCATATCGTCTCAGGCCATGTTGATGGGATTGGAGAAGTAGTGGCACTTGAAGGCGACGCCCGATCTTGGCGATTCAGGCTGCGTGCGCCGCGAGATATTGCTAAATATATCGCCCAAAAAGGTTCGATAACGGTCGATGGCACTAGTTTGACGGTCAATGTTGTTGAGGGATCTGAATTTGAGCTAAATATTGTTCCTCATACAATGCTGCACACTGTCATTGGAGACTATAAAGTAGGGACTAAAGTGAATCTTGAAGTTGATTTGGTCGCTCGTTATTTGGAGCGACTGCTGCTAGGTGACAAGGCTGCTGATCAATAATCACACTGATAATGGAAGAGAATAATCAATGCTGCTAAATACTGTTGAAGAGCTTATTGAAGATATCCGTCAGGGTAAGATGGTTATCTTGATGGATGACGAAGATCGCGAGAATGAGGGTGATCTAGTGATGGCTGCGCCAATGGTGCGACCAAAAGATATTAATTTTATGGCCACCTATGCTCGTGGATTGATTTGTCTTACCTTGGATGAGCAACGCTGCAAGCAGCTTGATTTGGCGATGATGGTTAATCATGACACCAACGCTTCGAGTTATGGAACTCCCTTCACGCTCTCCATTGAGGCGGCAGAGGGGGTTACCACCGGAATTTCTGCAGCGGATCGAGCGCGGACTGTGCAGGCGGCAGTGGCCAGTAACGCTAGACCCAGTGATATTGTTCAGCCGGGGCATGTGTTCCCGCTCAAAGCCCAACCAGGTGGTGTATTGAGTCGTGCCGGGCATACTGAAGCAGGCTGTGATTTAGCCAGAATTGCAGGCTTTGAAGCCGCCGCGGTTATCGTTGAGATTATGAACGAAGATGGCACCATGGCGCGTCGAGATGATTTAGAGAAATTTGCTGAAAAGCATCAACTCAAAATTGGTACTATTGCGGATTTGATCCACTATCGGGTCGTGACTGAAAAAACCACGCAGTGTGTTAATGAGCGTGAAGTTAAAACTCACTATGGGGAGTTTGTGCTTAAGACTTATTTAGATAAAGTGCGCAATGAAAAACACTTCGCTATGGTGATGGGTGACGTCAGTGGTGATGAACCGGCGCTGGTGCGAGTGCATATCAATCGTTCGGCGAGGGATGTTTTAGCGCTTGAATCTGAAGGAGAGTTCAAGGCGTGGTCATTTCACCGAGCGCTTGAAAGAGTGGCTGCAGAAGGTCGTGGTGTTGTCGTTCTGCTTCATTACCCAGAATCTGCGGATGACATTGATACGGCCGTTGACCGAATTTTAAATCCAGATTCCAGCAGTGGTCAGTCTGCAGGTGACGTTGTCTATCAGCAGGTTGGAACTGGCTCACAAATATTGATGGATCTGGGTGTTCAGAAGATGCGTCTGATGAGTGCGCCCTTTAAATTTACAGCGATCTCGGGATTTGATCTTGAGGTTGTTGAGCACGTGAGTTGCGAATAGTTTGCGCTATCGTTTTAAACTGACTGACTAACAGCAAAATAGGATTTCTTAATGGGACAATTTAGACCAGAAGAATACAGGTTTGACACTGGTTCAGTGCGCATAGCTGTGGTTGCAGCACGATGGAATGCTGAAATTACCGATAGTCTTTTGGCCGGAGCGGTGCGCACTCTTGCGCGACAGGGTATCGAAGATACTGCGATCGAAACATTTCGTGTGCCGGGGGCTTTCGAACTGCCTATTGCCAGTCAGCGTGCAGCGCAAACGGGACGTTTCGATGCTGTTATTGCGCTGGGCTGTGTCATTCGTGGAGATACTCCGCACTTTGACTATGTATGCTCTGAGACAACACGTGGTATTGGTCAGGTGAGTTTGGATGAAAACCTACCTATTGCGTTTGGATTATTAACCACAGATAACCTTGAACAGGCACTAGTGCGCGCGGGTGATAATGCCGAGAATAAGGGCGAAGAGGCGGCACTTTCAGTACTTGAAATGCTCGCCGTGTTCGACCAGATGGGTGGTGCTGAGTAAATGTCAAAATCCAGAGAACGTCAAAAAGCCCGCCGCATGCTAGTTCAAGCACTGTACTCCTGGGACGTGGGTGGAAC
>CAJWFB010000046.1 GCA_913031645.1 uncultured Cellvibrionales bacterium | reverse complement strand
GTGTGCGCGGGCCCATATGCTGACCCAAAATGGCATCCACAGAGATTGCACCCTTTAATGCAGGACTATCGAATACTTCATTGAGTACGTCATAAATATTAATACCACCCACACGAAGAAACTCACGCATAGAATTAGTACCAAGACCAAAGCGCAGGCTCCAGCCCAGTTTCGCCAAGGTGAATTTATCTTTTTTATCCATGTCCTTCAGACGTGGAGGCGTATTGATCATCAGCGGCTGTAGCGCCTTGGCATAGCCTCGAAATTCTTTTTTAAACTCTCGGTAGGCCGCCAGGTCTTTTCCCGAAAGACTGTTTGCTGAAACCTTATCTCGACCTAGGGTGAGATGATCACCATCGCGTTGCAGTGAAATGGTGTCAACGGGTTGGGTGAACGAGGAATTAACGATATTTAGCTTAAGGTCTTTACAGACTTTGGCATTGAGTCCGTAAAGAACATGTGCCAGGCCGGAGGTTCTATAGCCGTCGGCAAAAGCTGCTGTAGATGCACCGCCACCGATTGTGTCTCTGGCTTCCAATACCTGAACTGAGTGGCCCGCTTTAGCAAGATAGGTCGCACAGATCAAGCCGTTGTGACCGCCACCGATAATCACCACTGAGTTAGACTTAGTCATCCCCAAAGTCCTCCGGTGTAGTATTAGGCTTACCGAGATCTCGAAGAATTTCCCGCGCGGAATTCGCGCCTGGCGCGCCCATCACGCCACCACCAGGATGATTGGAGGAACTACACATATACATATTTTTTACCGGCCCCCGATACTGAGCGTACCCCGGAAACGGTCGATTAAACATCAACTGGTCTAACGTTAACTCGCCCTGGAAGATATTGCCCTCCGTCAACCCCACCTCAGCTTCAAGCTCGCGCGGTGTGCGTATTTCCGCGTGCAATATAAGGTCTTTAAAATTGGGACTATAATCGGCTATTTGGTCAATCACCGCGGCACCGAAGGCGTCGCGTTTAGCATCGGTCCAACCCCCACCTGCTTCAACAGGGCAATACTGCACAAACACCGACATCATGTGCTTGCCTGGCGGTGCCATGGTTGGGTCATACTGAGTGGGAATAACCATGTCCACATAAGGATCTTGGGACCAACGATCATCCTTCCAATCGTCATAGGCTCGCTCAAGCCTCTCCAACGTGTCGGTAAAGTGCATGTGACCCAGCGTTAACGGTGACCCTTTGGGTAGTGCCGGAAATTCAGGCATACCGTCAAGAGCAATATTGACCTTGCCAGAGGAGCCCCTAATCTTAAAGTTTTCAGCACGCTTGACCAAATCTGCTGGAATATCATTGGCATCCATTAGGCTCAGGAAAGTCCGCTTAGCATCAAGGTTAGAGACCACAGCCTTGGCATAGATTTGCTCGCCCGAAGCCAGCATCACGCCAGTGGCTTTGCGGCCCTTGACGATAATATTTTGCACCTGAGCATTAGTACGAATTTCACCACCATGGGATTTAAAGGCCGACCCGATAGCCGCAGAGACAGAGCCCATACCACCACGAGCAAACCCCCAAGAACCTACATTACCATCAACATCGCCCATTGCGTGATGCAGTAAGACGTAGGCTGTCCCTGGAGAATAAACACCGAGTCCAGTACCTATAATACTACCACCAGAAAAGTGCGCCAAAATAACATCACTCTCGAAATACTGCTCGAGATACTCAGCGATAGACATGGTAAAGAAACGGATGAACTCGTAAATCTGACTTTCACTGAGGCTATAAAAACGCTTCAGCAAATAGGCGAACTCCATGGCATCACGTATTTTAAAAGACGCTGGATCAGGCGGCGTGCGCAGTAAAAACCCACGAATTAACCGACACCATTTCATCAGGTCAGCATCAAATCTTATCGCTGCGTCGGCATCGCGGGTGGAATGTCGGGCAACTTCTCGCCGCCAGACGGTGGACTGATGATAACTGCCCAGATAATCCCCATCTTGCTTAAAGGTTACACTACCCTGTAATGGCACAACCTCCAAACCATGTCGTCCTAGATCAAGGGCTTGGTAGATTTCAGGTCTAAACAGGCTGCACACGTAGGAACAATTTGAATATTTCCAGTCCTGATGTAGTTCCAGGCTGGCGGTAGCGCCACCGATATAGTCATTCTTTTCTAAAACAACAACATCAAGACCGGCCTTCGCTAAAAAAGCGGCATTGGTCAGGCCATTGTGGCCCGCTCCAATTATGATTGCGTCGTAATTTTTCATTCTAGGTTGCGGCACTCTTAGTAGCTAGAAAACGAGTTGAGTATAACTATACCAAAGCAACCTGCATTCGTAGCCTATAGGTTGGGAAAAAGTCCTTTTTTATCATTCTCTAGGCTTCGGACATATGCCCACTCCACGAAGAATTGGGTTATCTTAACCACATGATGAATTTGACTTCTCAGACCAAAGGATTCAAATTCACGGTGTGCAAAAGCAAAGACCCCCTAGGGGCTCTGGTTCATAGTAACTATTATTCATAACGACTGAAAGGAAACTGACTTTGGATCGTCAAGAACAAGCCGATGTTTTAGTGGTTGGAGGGGGAACGGCAGGCTTCGGTGCCGCGGTCGCCGCAGGTCGGCAAGGCCTAAATGTAATTCTTTTAGAGGCTACGAGTAAAGTCGGTGGCGTGATGGCATTTTGCCCTGGAATGCCCTGGGGAGCGGCTTACCCCGCCGACAAAATTATTGGTGGTCTAATGGGTGAGCTCACCGAGCGGCTGGAGAAAATGCATCCTCCGGCGGCTGAAAAACGCCCCTGCACACTGGCCAATTTTGGACCCGAAATTATCTATGATCATGATATTGCCACATTGACCATGTTCGAAATGCTCGAAGATGCCGGCGTCAACGTTCGTCTCAATGCATCGGCTATTGAGCCGACGATGGAGGGCTCGCTCATCAAGGAGGTCTGCTGCTTTGATCGTAATGGCCCCTTCACAGTGACAGCGGCAATAGTCATCGATTGCTCTGGAGATGGCGATCTCTCTGCCAAGGCTGGCGTGCCTTATAGCGTTGGCGATCTTAAAGGTAACACTATGGGAGTAACCTGCTCTTTTCATATGGTGGGCGTCAACTGGGATGAAACATTTGCCGAGCCAGACCCCTACTTTAGTCATTTTGCCGCCAAGGGAATTAGCGAGGATAGACTGCATCCAGATCTTGCTAAACTCTACCTCATGAAGGGATTTCATCATGGCAGTGTTTTTTGTAACTCGGTTCATGTGCGCGGTGTTGATGGCACCAATCCGGTCGCGATAGGGCAGGCAACACAGGAAGGTCGGCGGCGCTGTCATCAATTAGCACAGTTTTTGCGCTCGGATATTCCCGGTTTTTCCACTGCTTACATGACTCTGTTATCACCCACAGTGGGCGTGCGTGAAACACGTAAACTGGAGGCGGTATATAAAATTACTAGCGAAGATCTTGCGAAGGGCACAAAGTTTTTCGATGGTATTGTTTGCTGCGATAATCCAATTGATAACGTTATGCGTTCAGATTCAAGCATGACTCACGAGGCTATCGTAGATGAGGGTAGCTATTACACCATTCCATTTCGATCATTGATGCCAGCCAATGTAACAAACCTTATGTTTGCCGGTCGCATCGTCTGCGCAGACCCCATGGCTTTTGCCTCAGTGCGCGGAATGCCGCAATGCATGACCATGGGTCAGGCAACGGGTATTGCTGCCGCTCTTACTCTGAAGTCTAAGAGTACCGTGCAGGCTATTGATATAAAGGCTCTGATTAAGGAACTCTCAAGACAGGGCGTGAATGGACTAGGAGAATCAGCACTAATCTAGCAAAGAGGCTGGAGTCTGGTTGCGTCGAGGATCCTTGAAAAACGGTCCACGGCTAAGTGTCATATCAAAACGCTCTCCTTTAATGAATATCCATGCCTCTGCACAATCTGAGTGTTGCCGAGCAATAGACAGATTGCCAATCAGACTATTTAGCCCCCAAGACCACGCTGAGCAGTTGACGGTGCCAACGGCCTGTTGACCACCATTCACCATCGCGTAGACCGCAAGGCTATCCTCGACGTCACAATGCTGGTCAATTTTAAACTGTCGCAACACAAACCGATGACTATGAGTCTTCTGCGCAACAAGGGCGTCCCGACCCACGAAGTTATCTGCATTGAGATTAACCAACCACCCCAAACCAACTTCAAAGGGTGATCGCAGAAAGTCTGGGTTGGGATCAGCTTCGGTGGAAAAATCCCAGCCCGCAACAATAAAAGCACCCTCCAGACGACATGCCTCTAGTGCAGTTAGTCCATAGGCTGGAATAGCGAGTTTTTTGGTGTTTCTGACCTCTTTAATCAGTGCCTGAAACATTGGCGTGAACTCGGGCTCAAACCATAATTCAAAACCCAGGTCAGCTGTAAAGCCCATTCGAGCAACCACAACTTTAGCTCCTGCAATGGTGTAATAACGAACCTCAAAAGGATGCAACTCATCAATCTGTTCAAACCCCATAGTGGAAAGCACCGACGCCGACTGCGGTCCTTGTAACGCGACACCATGCCAATCATCCGTACACTCGGTAATGTTCAAATCACTGTCACTAATAGCTAACAGCTCCCGAAATGAATCTAGATAGGCTGAATGATCAATATCAGAGGGCATCAATAAATAGTCATCATGGGCGAATTTGTAGAGAATAGAATCATCTTTCATGCTGCCATCTTCATGACAATATGCGACATAGATACCACGCATGCTCTGGATGTTGCTCACTGGTCTTGTCAGCACATAATCTAGCAATTTGCCCGCAGCAGCTCCAGTAATTCTAATCTTTCGGATCGGAGAGACATCAAACAAGGCGCAACTTTTACGGATTGCCCAATACTCTATTTCAGCATCGCCATAATCCTTTGGCAGCAAGAACTCATTCCAATTAATATAATCTTGATCTTCGACACTCGCTTGCACAATCTCCGCAAATTGAGTGGCATCGGTGTCGTTAAAAAAATCGAAGAAAGCACTTTTTTTCATTGACGTTCCACGCTCCATTCTTAAAGTCGTAGCCTACCATTGAATAGTCAAATGCCCTGTTTTGCCTATAGGTTAGGAATCAGACGATCTGCATCAGCATAAACACCCGCATCTTTTCTACACTGACAGTGCCATAGTAATTCTACCGATGAGACCAATAACATTATCATAAGCCCACTAAAAAAAGGTATTTACCCCACGCCAAAAATAACCTATGCTTCGGGGGCATTCATATAAATTACAGCAAGTAAGTGTTGGATTTTACTCGGGTTAAGGCCTTAAAAGAATAAAAAGAGTCGGCCTTTGCAGTCTATTTTTACGGAGAATATAATGACTATTTTGAACCAATCAGAACGGCAAGTTACTTTAAAAAAGAGGTTACTCGTAACCTCTATGGCAGCTGCACTTGGACTAACAGGAGCTCCAATTGCTCTGGGCCAAAGCGCAACGCTTGAAGAAATTATCGTAACATCTCGTCAGAGAGTTGAATCATCTCAAGATATCCCTATGACGATCGATACGGTATCCGGTGACGATATTCTAAAGCAAGGAATAACTACTCTCCAAGACTTCTCTCGATTTGTTTCAGGTCTCAACGTGACAACAACAGCCGCCGGGCAAAACACCATTGTGTTCCGTGGTGTAAGTGATGGTGGTGGCTTCCTTGTTGATCCGACCGCAGCCATCTATCTTGATGAGCAAGCCATGTCTATGACGTCAATGGCGCCTGATATCTATCCTGTAGATATAGCGCGAATAGAAGCCTTGTCTGGGCCACAATCGACGTTGTTTGGCGCGTCATCACAGACCGGTACCATTCGTGTAATTACCAACAAACCAGATGCTGAGGGTACAGATGTCTCCGGCAATATTGGTGTAGGTCTATCGTCAGTTAAAGGTGGTGATGCCGGACATGATTTTGATGCCACTCTGAATATTCCACTCGTAGAAGACAAGTTAGCCTTGCGCGTGTCGGTATTTAGTGCGGAAGACGGTGGCTTCATTGATAACGTATTGGGTAATACTGTGGTAGACGAGTATTCTGGATCTGGTGGATTGAAAAACAATTCCGCCCTGGTTGAGGATAACATCAACAGTGTTGAATGGTTTGGTGCCAGAGCTTCTGTGAAATGGTCAATCTCGGAAGACTGGTCAAGTACACTCACTCACAACTACCAAGAAATTACGGCCAATGGCTTTAATGATATGGATGCTACTGTGGGCGATTTGGAAACCATTAAGTTTTACGATGAGTTCAGAACCGATGACTGGGAACAAACCAGCCTTGTGATTGACGGTGACCTGGGGTTTGCCCAATTGACTGTAGCGGCGTCCTATTATGACCGCGAAACACTGTATCAGCACGACACCCAATCTTACGCTGCCTATTTTATGTACACTCTTGGTGTCTATGCTGGATATGCGACGTATGATTTTGGTGCAGATCCTGTCGGCTACCTAACCAATGATCAGGTCAATACCTCTAAAACACTGGAAGTGCGATTATCTAATTCAACTGACAAAGTCAGTTGGACAGCCGGAATGTTCTTCATGGATTCTGATGAGCATTGGGATTTCCACAGCTACACGGATGACTATGGCAACTCGCCTGCTTACGCTGCTTGGAGTGCCTATGCTGCTTATGAGGGTATAACTATTTCACCAGATGCTGCTTGGTGGTATTCAGGTCAATCTACTACCCGAGAAGATAAAGCCATCTTCGGTGAAATGGATATCAACTTATCAGACAGGCTCTCGCTCTTAGTCGGGGGTCGCTGGTATGAGGTCGATAGAAATATTGAATACATGGTGGAAAAGCCCATGGGCTATGCGAACTTATCAACACCTCCTAGAGATGCAATAGATGATGGATTTACCCCTAAAGTCGGTATGCAATATGATATCAACGATAACTTGATGATTTGGGGTGTCTATTCTGAAGGATATCGTGTGGGTGGAACCAACCGTGGCAGAGGTATACCGTCGCTTCCCGTTAATTATCAATCAGATATCATCGAGAATATGGAGTTCGGTTTAAAATCGACCTGGATGGATGACACCGTACAAGTCAATGCAACGATCTATGACATGGTGTGGAAAGATATGCAGCTGGAAGTAACCGACCCCAGTTTTGCTATTGGAGAACCTTGGCAAGCCGTTGTTGCTAACCTCGGTGATGCCACTGTAAAGGGAATGGATATAAGTATCACCGCCGTTCTCAATGAAAACATGCAGATGGGCTTTAATCTCACGAGCATTTTTGATGCTTATGTCAATGCTCCGGGAAGCGTTGCTGACGATCGATTTGAAGGAGGGCAAGCTCCACTTGGGTTAGATCCAAAGTCTAATCTACCGATGTTTGCTGATACCTCGTATTCTCTCTATGTGGAATACTCTTCACAGATGTCTCTTTTCGGTGGTGGTGACGCATATGCGAGACTTCAGCATAGTTTTGAAGGCACATCTCTCAATCAGTTAAGCGACAGTGGCAACGCCCCGCAACAAGAGCAGGGGGACTATCGTCTGACTGATCTGATTTTGGGGTATGACATGGGTGACTGGCAAGCGCAGTTAAGTCTAAATAATATTGGCGATCAGAGAGGTGTCTCCTATAGAGACTCATCGGATTTCGACCCATTCTACGGACGTAATAGCGACAACATCGTTCGGCCAAGAAATTTCAACTTCTCGATCAGACGTGACTTTTAATTTATAACCCAATATCAGTGCTGTAAGACTGATACAAAAAAGGCACGCATAGCGTGCCTTTTTTGTATCCTATCTACTTTGGCTAATCAAACGGCCATACCTCGAGTCCGTGTATCGCATTGCGAATATCCATAGTTAGGCTCACTACTGCAATTCGCTCACCTCTCTGAATATCATATAAACTAATCGTAGACGGGGATGAACCAGCAGCGATCATTTGATCATTAACAACACAAAGACCTCGACCAAATGACTGCCTGGCTACCTGAGTGCTATCCACGCCATGGAACTGCAAGTCTTCCTCATTATATGCTGGCACCTTGAACACCTTTGATGCCCCAGCTCTATCTATAAAACGTACAACATCGCTTTTGGTATCATTAAATACAATTCCGTCTAAAAACGGCTGCGCATTATGTACCCCCTCAGGGAGGCTGCATACCTGAGAGATAGTCATATCAGAAGATAATCTCAATAATGCGCGACTATGTAGGCCACTAAAATAAACACCCGTTTCGGCCACATGCACCATATTAATGTGATAGTGATTTGAAAATGGAGGTCCATTTTTAGCCAAGGGGTCAAAACGCTGTCCAATCCAGTCACTGCCATTCTTAGAGAGATACAAACCCCAGCTAAAACTGAGTGTATTAAGGTTAAAAACCAACAAGCTGTCGTAACCTGTGGAAGTAAGAAAAAGTAAATGATCTCGACGACTTATCTCATGACAGTGCTTGAGATATTCATTCCGATAGGAACCCAGCAATTCAAAATTGGGACTGTAGCAGAACAATTCATCACTAGCAGCTATCCATATCTGCTCATTCTGGAACGCAATTCCCCGAAGCCCCCTATCCCAACCCCGACCAGCAAAATCAATATCGCCTTTATTCCAATCAATATGTTGATTTACTTCTAGGGTATTAAAATCAATAGTATAAACACCACCATGGCTCTGCCCTTTTTCACTTCCTCGCACCACTGAGGTGGCGATTAATTTTGGTAAAGTCATAATAAACTACCGCAGAATACCCGAGGGATCAGATGGATTTAATAAAGGTTCTAAGGTCTCTTTCAAGTCGTCAATGTGCGACTCGAAGCGCTTCCACGTATTCACCGATTGATTGTAAATTGGCTGTCTTACTTGCTCAGAACTCGCGGTCCTCACGGATCTCTTAGTTTCATGGAAGTTGACGCAGCCCTCCTCAAAAGGAAGCCCACAATAGTCCAAAATGCGTCTAACCTGTTTATCCAAGTCATCAACAACATCTTCATACTGTACTCGCAGTACTTTATTGGGTAGCACCTGATTCCAATGCTTCATCAACCCATCATATTCGAGATAGAACTCACCAAGTTCGAACAAGTCGTAGGTGAATGTTTGTCCTCTAGCAAAATGCTGCTTAAAACAGCCTACACAGCTATCCAAAGGATGGCGGCGGGCATCAATAATTTTTGCATTAGGCAAAATGGCCTGAAGTAGGCCTACGTGAGCAAAATTGTTTGGCATTTTGTCTGTAAAAAAGGGCGCGCCGCGGCGATGCCGTTCGGTCCTTCTTAAATACTCCTGACCCAAACTGGTCATCTCAGCATCATTCATTTCAAGGATGCCTCCGGGAAATGAACGACCTTTTTGCTTGTCCGCTATCATTTGAGACACAATACCAAGATCAGGTAGTTCACTAGTACCATCGACTAGACTATGACTTGCCAAAATTTGTTCTAATAAAGTAGAGCCTGATCGGGGAAGCCCCACAATAAAAATCGGTGCAGGATCCTGACTGCCAGGCTGAGTTTCTTTTATCCGACTAAAAAACGCTTCGCTAAAAGTTTCTTTCATCTTTTCATGCGCGACCTCTGTTTGCACTGGGTCGTAACTTATATTCTTTCTATGTTCCTGATTACCTTGACTATAATATTCAAACGCTTGATCATAATCTTTCTTATCTTCGAAGGCCTTACCTAAACTAAAAGCAAAATGCGCTATTGATTCTGAATCCAGTGCAGGTTGAACAATGCGTTCAATCATGTCGTCAATTTCTTCATCACTAAAGCGGAATGTTTTAAGATTCGACAGACTAAAGTATATTTCTCCTAAGTTCGGTCGTAATGCTATGCCCGCTCTATAAGAAGCAATACCACCTTCTTGATCACCTAGCGTCTTAAGTACATGACCTAGCCCGACGTGGGCGCCCGCTAATTTAGGCTCAATTTCAATTGCAGTTCGATAAGAGTCGGCTGCATCTTCGGTGCGACCTGCCTTAGCAAGTGCCGCGGCATAAAAATAGTGGGTCGTAGCATTTTTAGAATCATGCGTAAGGGCATCTCCTAGAGCAGCAATGGCCTCCTCCTCTTTGCCCTGATCATTTAGCGTGGCTCCCAGATCATGCCAAGCAATAATAAAGCGGGGTGCAAGTGTGACAATTTTTCTTAGTAGCTTCACTGCATCATCATTAGCACCCGCATGAATAGCAATTCGAGCTAAAAGTAAGCCTGCGTTAACATCTCTTGGATTGCTATTAACAAGTTCTTTCGCTAAGACCTCAGCTTCTCGGAATTTGCCTTCCACAAATAATTTTGTGGCCTTTTCTAAACTGGCCTGAATAGGTGACAAATCACCTGCATGTTTCAGTGCCGCATCACCAGCTTCATCTCGTCCCAAGTTTTTGAGGGCGCCACCCAATTTAAAGAATGCACCTGAACTGTCTGGTTTGAGCTCAATGGCTGCCTGAAGCGGGATAAGAGCTTCTTCTGACTTACCTAAATTTAAAAGTACTGTCCCTAGATTTTCTTGCACAGTTGGATAATCTGGCGACCTCTTAGCCACTGCTCTAAAGAGCATCTCAGCTTCTTCGAGCTCATTCTTGCGCATCTGTATCGTGCCCAATAAGAATAAAAAATTAATATCTCGATCATTCTGAGACAAGGAGGAACGACAGATCTTTTCAGCCTCATCAAATGAATTGTTTTTTAACAAGGAAATAGCGCGATCAAACGCTTGTTTAGGATTACTTTTTACCACAAACACCCACCCTAGATTAATTATCGATTTGGCTTGTATTAACTGCTACCTTTACCCGTTATTTTTATAAGCATCCACTGCCTAATACAAGAGAGTCAGTATATAATTAATTTGGTAATTAAAGGAAAATATAGTATGGCTATATTTAACACTCTTCGTTCGATGATAGTCGCTGGAGTTTTAATTTTTGCGTCACCCTTGGATGCCGCTGAGTATGCTCTGATAGCTGACAACTTAATTGATGGCTATTCGGATCAGTTGCTGAAAAACAAAGCTATCATTGTCAAAGACCATAAAATAATCGATGTATTGGATGTTAGCGACGTACCAAAACAGATACCTAGATTAGAGCTCCCAGGTACAACCTTAATGCCAGGGATGATCAATGCTCACGAACACCCGCTATTGTATAAAAATGACTATCAAAACGGTCATCTCCAAGCTTCCTCCGCCTACAAGGCTTTAATAGGCCTATCTACCCTTCAAGGCCTACTTGAGGCGGGATGGACTACCATAAGAGTGATGGGTGACGGTGATGTCTACTATGCGAATCAGGACATTCGTAAAGTCATCGACAATGATATATTTCTTGGCCCTCGCCTCACTGGTGCGGGACATTATATCTCGATTACCGGTGGCGGTGGTGATATTAACTTTATGTCTCCAGAGCAGCCGGTTATTGCTGATGGGTTGATTGCTGATGGACCAGATGAAATACGAAAAGCTATTAGACAAGAAATAAAATACGGGTCTGATTGGATAAAAATCATGGTTACAGGGGCATTTATGTCTGTGGGTGATAATCCAAAAAATGTTTCTTTCAGCCCCGAAGAATTATCAGCGGCCATTGAAGAGGCTTCACGACACAATGTACCGGTGGCGGCACATGCGCATGCTACTGAGGGAGTCAATCAAGCTGTTATTGCGGGGGCTCGATCGATAGAGCATGGCAGCTACCTGGATGAAAGATCTATCGACTTAATGGTCGATCATGGCACTTTTTATGTGCCAACCATCTATGTAGGGGATTACTATGCCAATAGCGGTAAATTACTAGCACAAAGTAAAAATGATGATTTTTACTTATCCTTTAGGGATGACTGGCTGAAAATGATCGGTAAGGCCTACCGAGCAGGCGTAAAAATTGCAGTGGGTTCAGACCTTTGTGGATATGCAGTGGAGCCTCATGTGTGTGCTCGCGAGTTTGCCGCCCTAATTGAAGCTGGCTTGACGCCAATGGATGCCATTAAAGCCGGAACTAGTGTCGGCGCTGAATTACTTCAATGGGATGATAAAGTAGGTAGTATCGAAGCTGGTAAACTGGCGGATATTATTGCTGTTAAAGGGAATCCTCTAGCAGATATAAGCAAACTGGAAAGGCCCGTTTTTGTTATGAAAAACGGTAAGATTATCATCAACAAGTTGGAAAACTACTCTGCCATTAACAAGTAGAACCCTGATTAAACCATTGCTGCTATGCTTTAAGACTGAATTACCTCTCGGCCACCTAACAGATAATAAATAACTCATATATTAATCTGAAAATCCATCACATTAACATTGATAACCGAGTTGTTGATTCAGTAATAGCAACAATTCCCCT
>CAJWFB010000045.1 GCA_913031645.1 uncultured Cellvibrionales bacterium | reverse complement strand
CCATCTTCTTTATGCCAAATACCGCGCATCTTGACCGACCCACGGCCCGTCTCATAGGTATTTAGAATGTCTGCTGGCGAGGTGATAATTTCCCCATCAGTGGGAAAGTCTGGCGCTTTGATGTAATCCATTAACTCTGGAATAGTCGCCTTGGGATTGTCTAACAAATGTAAGCAGGCATTAACCACTTCATTGAGATTATGCGGCGGTATATCAGTGGCCATGCCCACCGCAATGCCGGTAGTGCCATTGAGTAACACATTGGGAACCCGGGCTGGGAGAATTTCAGGCTCTTCCATGGTAGCGTCAAAATTGGGCCGCCAAGTCGCTGTGCCCTGACCTAATTCAGACAGGAGAACGTCTGCATAAGCCGACAATTTCGATTCGGTATAACGCATTGCTGCAAAGGACTTCGGATCGTCAGCCGACCCCCAGTTACCCTGCCCATCAACAAGTGGGTAGCGGTATGAAAAAGACTGCGCCATTAACACCATCGCTTCATAGGCAGCACTATCGCCATGCGGGTGAAACTTACCGATGACATCGCCCACGGTACGCGCCGATTTTTTGTACTTAGCGCTAGCTTTCAGTCCAAGCTCACTCATGGCGTAGACAATTCTGCGCTGCACAGGTTTTAACCCATCGCCAATATGGGGCAGTGCGCGATCTAAAATCACGTACATTGAATAATCTAAATAGGCTTGCTCGGCATATACGCTCACGGGCCTGCTTTCAAGGCCCTGATCATTGAAGGTTACGATATCGCTCATCGGTTTTCCTGTGTTGTAAACACTCTAAAGTTTGCTAGCATCGGCCAAATTACCTTTGCTTTCTAACCAGCTACGTCGATCGGGGGCACGTTTCTTGGACAGTAACATATCCATCATACTGTTCGTATCGTCGCCCGGCTCCAGCGTGAGCTGGACTAAGCGTCGAGTATCCGGGTCCATGGTGGTTTCACGTAATTGCAGTGGGTTCATCTCGCCAAGACCTTTAAAGCGCTGTACATTGACTTTACCGCGCTTTTTCTCAGCTTGAATGCGATCCAAAATACCCTGCTTTTCAGCCTCATCCAATGCATAGTAAACGTCTTTACCAACATCTATTCTAAACAGCGGCGGCATTGCCACATAAACATGTCCTTGACTCACCAACGGTCTGAAGTGCCGAACGAAGAGGGCGCAAAGAAGAGTAGCAATGTGCAAACCATCCGAGTCAGCATCTGCCAAGATACAAATCTTGTGATATCGAAGAGAGTCTAAATCATCGATAGCGGGATCTATCCCCAGTGCGACAGAAATATCATGTACTTCTTGAGAGCCTAAAATCTCTTGAGAGTCTACTTCCCAGGTGTTCAGAATTTTGCCGCGCAGCGGCATGATAGCCTGATGTTCACGGTTGCGAGCCTGCTTGGCTGAGCCCCCTGCTGAATCTCCCTCTACCAAAAATATCTCGCAGCGCTCAGGTTCGCCGCTGGAACAGTCAGCCAGTTTTCCCGGAAGAGCAGGACCCTGAGTGATTTTTTTACGAACTACTTTTTTGCTTGCTCGCATGCGACGTTGTGCGGCAAAAATACACAACTCAGCCAGTTTGTCAGCATCTTCGGTGTGTTGGTTTAACCATAAACTAAAGGAGTCTTTGACAATACCGGATACAAAAGCAGCCACTTCACGAGAAGACAGTCGGTCTTTAGTCTGCCCAGAAAACTGAGGATCAGCGAGCTTGGATGAGAGGACAAAACTGCATCGATCCCAAATATCATCAGGCGCTAATTTGACGCCTCTGGGCAGTAAGTTTCTAAACTCGCAGAACTCACGCAGTGCCTCTAACAGGCCTGTGCGCATGCCGTTTACGTGGGTGCCGCCCTGCGGGGTAGGGATAAGGTTGACGTAGCTTTCTTGTACTAATTCGCCACCTTCGGGCAACCATTGCACTGCCCAATCTACGGCTTCGTTTTCTGCGGCAAAGGTGCCAATAAAAGGTTCTGCAGGTAGTACTTCCCAGCCATGTAGAGCGCCAGCCAAATAATCTTTTAGGCCATCTTCATAATACCACTCTTCACTATCGCCGGTATTCTCATCATGGAAACTGACCGTTAAACCCCCACAGAGTACAGCCTTAGCGCGCAGTACATGGCGCAACCGTGAGACAGAGAACTTCACTGAATCAAAGTAAACAGCGTTTGGCCAAAAGCGTAATATGGTTCCGGTGTTGCGTTGACCACAGGTGTCAATAACCTTTAAGTCCGAGGTTTTTTCACCATTGGCAAACAACATTTGGTAGACATTGCCACCCCGCTTCACGGTTACCTCTAAGGTGTTAGATAAAGCATTGACCACGGAAACACCAACGCCATGTAACCCCCCTGAGAACTGATAATTATCATTGGAAAATTTACCTCCCGCATGCAGGGTTGAAAGTATCACCTCAACCCCCGGAAGCCCTTGTTCTGGATGCATATCCACCGGCATACCTCGACCATCGTCAAACACTGACAATGACCCATCTTTATGTAAAGTGACTTCAACACGACTGGCATGACCCGCTAATGCCTCATCGACACTGTTGTCGATAACCTCCTGGGCAAGGTGGTTTGGTCGAGTCGTGTCAGTGTACATACCCGGACGTTTACGAACCGGATCTAAACCAGTTAGGACTTCAATATCTTTTGCGTCGTAGTTGCTCATGGCACTCTTATATTCGTTGGTGATTTAATCGGCAGTTAGAAACTGATGGATCTTTGCCAGATGCTGATCATAATCTATAAAGCTGTGATCACCACCCTGTTCAATAATTATTTTAGCACCCGCATAGTGGATCTGTGCATCTCGGTAATCCAGTACATCGTCTCCCGTTTGCAATAACACCAAATAATTGCTTTTAAGGGTTATCCTTTTGGACTCAAACTGCCGAAACTCATCGATATGGTGGGACTCAAAAAGCCATTTTTCTCCAGACATATAATTGGTATTTTCACCGATCCAGTTAGCTAAGCCTCGCGTCGGATTGACCGCAGGATTAATTAACACGCCGCGAAGGTCATATTGCTCTATTAAATAGGAGGCAAAAAATCCTCCCATGGAGCTACCCACCACAAAAACAGATTCCGGGTGATGGGCCTCTATTATTGAACTCAGCATATCAACGGCACTTTTGGCAAAAGGCGGTAGATCGGGGCAAATAAATTTTATATGCGGTGCATTTAAAGCGAACCATTGCTTGGTTTGCAATGCTTTTTTTGATTGAGAGGAGCTGTTGTAGCCATGTAGATAAAGCAGTGTCGACATTGGGCACTAATCTCTGGATTAAGCCGTATTATAGCCTGAGATTAGCCTGTATCGGTTAATGATTTATGCTTAATAACCCGCATTATTAGTATCCGGATGCTGATCAAAATTAGACAGAAATTTCACACCAGTATTCACGGTTCCGGTAAGGCCTAAATCAAACCATCGGAAACCCGGAGCCTCGTCTGATATGGCGAAATCCTGACTGTGCTGTTTGAACTGAATGCATGAAGAGGGACTAGTGTACAAAGGTAAGTCGTTCCAAAGGCCATCGTACTGCTGGTGCACATGCCCAGTAACCACCAGCTTGACATTGGAGTGAGAGGCCAATAAATCATACAGACCACTTGGGTTATTAACCTTTTGCTTGTCTAGCCACTGACAGCCCAACGCGATAGGACAGTGATGCATGGAGACTAGAATAGACTTACCTTTTAGCTGATCCAATCGATCGTCCACCAGACGCAGTTCCTCATCCCTGATATGACCAACAGGTGTTCCCGGTTGGGAGCTGTCCAGAGTGAGAATACCCCAATCACCCATTTCCCAGACGGGGCATGGCGGATAATCAACCAAGTGTTTTTTCATCAGCTCAACATTGTCATGGTTACCCGGCAGCCACACCGCCTTTTTGCCGTAATCCTGCAGTAGTTGATTGAGTATAATGTACGATTCGGCACTACTTGCACCAGACAGATCCCCTGACAGAAGCAGCAAATCATCACCCCGACCATAATCATTCACGGCATGGAGTACCGCCTTAAAACTATCCAGAGGCTTGATACCTGCGAGAACAGATTCTGGGGTCACGCCAAAATGTAGATCGGTAATCTGGGTCAATTGCACTGCGGTCATGCAAATCAGACCTCAGTAACGGCAGCACCATGCCGCAAGCCATAAATCAATAATTCACTGAGAAAGATATTCCACTGCCATTTTTCATCTCTAGCTTGATTAGGCTTTTGTTCGGCAAGTACCCATGGAATTGTTCTATCGGCACACCACTCAATCACCTCTAGCATTTTCGCGTCGCGATAGACTCGTGCTTTTATTTCGATTTGAGGTATCCAGTCGGGGCCCGCCCGGTCAGCAGTAATGGTGAGAGTACTGGTGTATTTGGTGACTTCTGTGACCTCTATGTGCAATCCGACATTGGGTGCCCGAGGCGAGCTAAGCTGAGCAGAAGCACCTAACTGCATTGCATTCAATGGCACTTTAAGCAGTCGACGGTAATTGCGCTCACATTCATCATGTAACCGCGCTAAATCCAGCTGTTGCTTACCCATTTCAAAGAATGCCAAAATTTTTACCTTCGCTCCAAAATCACTTTTATAATGACTAACATATCTTATATTTTAGCTCTATCATAAGCGTCTGTCTCACAAATTATTGTGATGGAGTTCTAACCATTGCAAAGAAATAGTGACCGCAGCACTGTTTAATGTCCCATCAGATAAGGCCTGCTGAGCCACATGATACGGCCAGACATGCAACAAGATATCCTCATTCTCAGCCTCTAAACCAAACACACCCTGCTTATCTTGCAAATTTACTAAGCCACAAAACATATGCATTTTTTCGTCAGTACCTCCGGCACTGACCAGATAATTACATATGGGAATTAGCTTTTCTACTGCCAATCCAGCTTCTTCCTGCAGTTCTCGGTGAGCGACATCAATGGGCGTTTCACCCGACTCTATCATCCCAGCCACCACCTCATATTGCCAAGGGCCCTGATTATCGTCGAGAGCACCCACCCGAAATTGCTCAACCAGGCCGACCAGCTGATTAACGGAGTCATAGAGCAACACGCCAACTGCTGAACCACGCTGAAATATTTCACGTTTTATTGGTCTGCTCCAACCACCGCCGAAAAGGCGGTGACTGAGAGTGAGGCAACTCACTTTGAAAAAACCTTGAAATACGGTGTCCTGCGATTCAACACGAACGTCAGACTGATTGAATTGATGTTTTTTGGCCATTGAAACACTCTCATTAAGGTTAATAATGTGTACGGCTGATCGTTCTGAGCTGATTAAACTTAGCGTTAAACAGTTATTAGCATAATGAGCAGTAATGTCGATGACTGATTGAATTTTACCGCGCTATATAGGGCAATTTAGTCACTAACCTTACCCAAAAAACAGAACATAGAAGGAATTAACAACAAGGCCAGTAACGCAGAGCCCATCACGCCAAAACACATTGCCCAGGCTAGGGTTTCAAAAAATTTGTCAAATAGTAGCGGTAATAATCCACCCATTGTTGTCAACGATGTCGTCAGAATATGGCGAGTCGATCTAACGGTCGTTTCGATCAATGTATCTTTTGAAACCTGACCTACCCCAGCATCTTCATTGAGATGGGAAAGAACGACGATAGAGTCGTTAATCGCTAACCCGGCTAAACCAACAATACCGACTAATCCAATAAAGCCAAAGTTTTGGAATCCAACAAACATTCCCAAGAATCCAAGACCAATGCAAAGCGTACCGACGAGTAAAATAATGCTCGCTTGGCGAAAACTATTTAATATCATGACCAGCGTAGCCACAATTAAGCCTAAAAATAAGAAAAAGGTACTAAATAATTGGCCAAACGACTCTGCTCTTTCTTCAGCATCGCCGAATTGTCTAATGCTATAACCTGTAGGTAAGGTATCTTCGAAGGCTTTGAGCTCGTCTGCCACATCATTGAGTACAGTGGACGCTAATTTCCCGGGATAGACCGCCGCCTTTACAGCGTTATTTCTAGACCCCTGATATCGATTAATTTGGTTAATATCGCTGGTGTATGAAATATCAGAAAAACTCTCCACATAATTGAATCCCTCTGCACTATTTATAGCTAAAAATGCGGCCTGATTAATTTCTGATGCTTCACGCTTTTTATTTTTGACGCGTATCGGAATCTCTTTATTCCCATCGAGCATAGAGCCAACATAAAGCCCTCTTGTTGACGATGAAATCTCATCAATAATCTCCTTCGATGATGCAGATGAAAAGGCCAGATTCACTTCATCGAAATTAATTTGCAGGCCAGTGATGCTCGCTGATTGGTCTGCCAATACATCACTCACCTGTGGGGATTTAGCCAAAATTGATTTCAACTCTTCTCCTAACGATTTTAAAATCTGGTTGTCATCACCAAAAATGGCTATGGTTACTGGGAATTCAACCGGAGGTCCATTGGTAAACTTGCTGACTCTCACTCTCACATCAGCATGATCTTTTTCTAAGCGCTTCGCCAAATTAGCCAAACTTGAATCCATGTCGCTGTAAGAGGATGTAAAGAATACGCCGGTTGCCAGGTTATCCGATCCCTCGCCCGAAGACCCACCGATGACGTTATACAGGAGTCTAGGAAGACGTCGTCCAATCCACCACATATCACGTTCAACATAATCCTCCAGCAAGACTTGATCTCGAATGCTACTTACTCTCTGATTAGTGGCATTGATAGACGCGTTAGCATCAAGCTCGACCTCTACTTTAAACATAGTCTTCCCTTGATTTGGGAAAAAATCGGTGTCTAAAAAACCGAATGAGACAAAACCTAGTATTGGCAGGATTAATGACAAGATGAGAGCGCGGCTTGGTTTAAAAAACGCCCAGGCTAAAAAGTCCCTATAGTGAGTCCTCAACCCTTGATGGCTAAACCCAATATTTTCAGATTTATTCAAATTTAAAAAGTTTGAGTCTTCCATTGTTTTTAACAGCACAGGAACCACAGTCAGTGCTAAAAATAATGAAGAAGATACCGCCAATATAATGGTGATCGCCATATCACCCACAAATTCAGGGCTTGCACCTTTACCCGCTGCCATCGGCATAAAGGCTAATCCCGTTGTTACCGTAGCTGCTAACAATGGTAATGAGAGGTGCTTAATCGAGGCGTAAATAGCCTCTCTGTTCACTAAATTTAACGATTTACGGTATCTATAATCTTCAACAACGATAATCGAATTATCGATTAACAAACCCAATGACAAAATAATGCCGGTTACAGACGTTTGATGCAGTGGAACCTGTAAAACAGTACAACCAATGAGGACCAATAAAATAGTCAATGGAACCACCGCACTGACAATGACAGCAGAGCGGGGACCGAGTAGTAAATAACTTAAGAATAAGACAATAAAAGTGGCGAGCAAGATACTTTGCATTAAAAAAGAGAACTTTTCTTCAACAAAATCTGATTCATTGAAGATAACCTCTAACTCAATTTCATCAGGTAGACTAGCTTCAAACGCATCAGCAACACGCAGCACTGCTTTTGAATACAGGTCTGTTCTTTGAGCGAATTTTCCGCGTACTTCAACAAATACTGACGGTATTCCATTGTAGCTTACGATCTCAATAGGAGGGTCCACCGGCAATTTTTCTACTGTTGCCACATCCTCAAGTCTAATGGCTTGATAATCGTCTGATATTTGTAGCGGTAATTTTTTTAAATCATTGATTAATGAAATATTGTCTTGCGCTTTTATTCGAAATTCAGAATCTTGCCCCACAATATTACCGATCGCTCTCTTACTATCATAGCGATCAATTGCGGTGGCGATTGACTGGATATTCATTCCAGCATCAGTCAGTAAATCTAGGTCAGCTCCTATAAAAATTTCTTCTTTAGTATCGCCATACACCAATGCTTTTTCTGAATTGACAATATTAGCTAATTTTCTTTTAAGCTGATTAGCTAATCGAGATAGGATAACCATCTGGGGATCACCCCCCCCGCGCCATTGCAGGGCAAACAATACTGTTGTTGGTGGCCCGCTATGGCTGAGACGCATATCAGTACCAGGCGGAACTAGAGCAACACTCTCGCTCAACTTATCCTGGACTTTCGCCCAAACTTCATCTGTTTCACCCTTACCAACGATTTCTTTGAGCTCTAATCCAACTCTCACAAGCCCAGATACAGAGTTAGAGTCTATAATTTTAATTTCGTCAACTTCTCGAAGTTGAGTTTCTAAGACATCCGCTATTTGCGTCTCGATTCTTTGCGGCGTAGCGCCCGGCAAAACTGCTGTAATATCGCCCCAGCGCTCTGCTAGTTGAGGATTCTCCTGCCGAGGCAGTGAATCATAGGACAGTAACCCACCGGCAATGATGAACAGCATTGCAAGAAGAAAAATTCTGGGCCGGTCTAAGTATAGGTCGACAATTTTTCTCATTGACTATCTCGAATAGCCTGGCCTTCTGCGACTTTCGATGCGCCACCGACAATCACCTTGTCACCGGTTTTTAAAGTTCCAGACACATAGGCCATCGTCTTTTCAATATGGATTAGCTCGACATAATCTTTTTGTGCGTTGTTATCACTGGAAACAGTAAATACAGTCCAAAGGCCTTGTTCTGCTTGAGACAAAGCATTCAGCGGGACCCAGGTTCCGCGCTTGGCTTCTTTTATAGTTAAAACCATCCTGGCTGTTTCACCGGGATTGAAAAAGGCATCAAATGCAAATATCCCCAAACGATTATTAGATCCCCTAGATGACATTGGCGCCAATCTCATTAATGTCGCGTCAAAGCTTTCATCGCCAATAACAAAGGGATATTTTTGACCCAGACTAACCTGTTCAATGATTGATTTTGGTAGGGAAACCCTTGCTTCAACATATTTCGAGTCTAGAATTTCCAACACTGGGACGCTGGGATTAACAATAGATCCTTCATCTAAAAGTCGACGTTGAATAATACCGTCATAGGGCGCGAGGATCTTTGTTTGCTGGAATTTAGTAACCGCACCCTCATGCTGAGCCTTGGCTATTAAAAATCCAAATTCTTCATTCTCCAGTCTTTGCTCTGACACATAATCGGCTTGATCTAAAGCTTGAGATCGCTCAAACATGTTTCTGGCCATAGATAAATTGGCCTTGGCTTCGTTTAAATAGGCTAAGGCCTCCGAATCTTCTAATTCCGCCAATAAATCACCTTTGGTTACTTTATCGCCAATATCGACTTTGATTACCTTAACTTTACCCGGCACCTCAAATCCCAAGATAGATTGTCTTTTCGGAACGACTTTAGCCGGCAGCATTTTATCAACGCCGTACTCTTCGACTATAGTCACCTCGTGTAGATTCACATATTTATCTGCTAAAACAGACGTCGTTAGCAATAAAAGCGATGTTATTAATACTTTTTTCATAGGGTCTATGCGTTTAAGTTAACAATGTTTACATCGAACACATTATAGTCTAAAGTTTACACTGTCAACTTAGAAATAGACTTGGACCATAATGCAATATCATCATGGCAATTTAAAAGAACATCTAATTTTTTGCGCCTATGTGTGGATATCTACCAATGGAACCGACAGTATTAGTCTTAGGAACATAGCAAAAATTGCGAAAGTCTCTCAAACCGCTCCCTACAGACATTTCGATTCAAAAGAACATATGTTGGCAGAGGTTGCCACACTCGGCTTTGAAAAGTTTTCCTCAGAAATGAGCAATATTAAAACCACTGACAACCCAGCAGACGATCTCGTGAAATGCGGTGTGACCTATATTGAATTTGGATTAGCCAACGAACATATCATAGATCTGATGTTTCACTATCCAATAAAAAAAACTGATTTCCCTGATCTATTAGTATCCGCTGACAAGGCCTTTGGAATGCTTTTGAAAAGATTACAGTATTTACATGAAGGCAATGAAGATTCAGTGCAGCTTAATAGTATCTCAATGCATGCATACGTACATGGACTACTGGCCATTATTCGGATGAATCAACGAATAGACACATCGGCCAAGACTACTTTTTTTAAGGCTTCCTCAACAGTAAAAGAAAATCTCGAGAAAATGCTTGGCGCTTTTGTTAAAAGCCTAGATTTTTCATAGCTGTTGATGATCCTTCAGTCGACTGAAGGTGAGGCGACTCACTTTAAAGAACTTGAAATATGGTGTTCTGCAATTCAAAGCGGACGTCCGACTGATTAAATTGACGCTTTTTGGCCATTTTGAGCTGTTCGTTCGTACAAAAGCATTATGCAGGTCATGTAAATAACGATTAAAAGTCCACTTGGTTAGTCGTATCGTCAACCAATTGAGCTTAAAAACGTTGGTTTGAGCTGGATGTGTTTTTGAGCATTTTAGTGAATCCATAATTACTGGTGACAGCGTCTAAGTTAAAGAAAATTGCTAACCACAATACCCAACGCAAGTCTGCTAAAATACTCGCGTAGCAGGGCCATAACAAAATTGATAACGGAGTTTGTATGTTGAAGGTAAAACAAGGATTTTTAACCCTCTGTAGTGTTCTCTTTATATCTCAGGGTAGTGCGGCAGATTCCTTAACAGATATTTACGAGCTGGCACTGCAGAGCGACCCCACTTTGCGTGCCGCACGGGCTAATTTCCAAGCCGGCCGAGAGACTAAAAATATTAGTCGTGCCTATTTGCTACCCGTTATATCAGCATCGGCTGACTTTACCCAGACTGAAAGAAATAGTGAATCCTCGCAGGTCTACTCATTTATTCAAGATGCACCTTTTCTAAGTAAAAGTTTTTCTGATACAGATACAACATCCTATGGTGTTTCACTTACTCAAGCGATTTTTGATATGCCTGCTTGGTACCAATTTCAAAGCGGTAAGGCTTTGAGTGAAAGCGCCAGCGCGCAGTTTGCCTCTGACCAGCAGTCTTTGATTTTGCGTGTTAGCAGCGCCTATCTCAACGCATTACGAGCCTTTGACAATAATGAAACTCGCAAGGCTGAGCAGCGTGCTATTCAGCGGCAATTAGAGCAAACCCAAGAGCGCTTTGAAGTGGGCTTACTGCCCATTACCGACGTGCATGAAGCACAAGCGATCTATGATGACGCTTTGGTCAATAGCTTAGAAGCACAGGGTGCGCTCAATATTGCGTTCGATGCGCTGCAAGTACTAACGGGTCAAAACCATGGGTCTCTATCAGGATTGACAGACGGATTCTTGGCGGTAAATCCTGAGCCTTTGGATAGTCAAGACTGGGTTAATTTTTCCCTCAATAATAATTACCAATTAAAGGTCGCAGAACTAGGTAAAGATTCATCCTATAACCAAGCCAAGGCTGCTACTGCTCAGCTCTACCCAAAGATTACGGCAAGTGCCCGTTACACGGACACCGATTCAGATGGAATCCAGACGAGTTATCTGCCGTCTGAAAGTAGTTCGGGCGTCTCATCATTAAGCGATGGACATAGCTTTGGGCTTTCTTTAAGTATGCCTATTTGGGCAAGTGGTATTAATTCAGGACGACGGCAAGCAAAACAACGCTCGATTGCGGCGAGTGAAAATTTCGAGGTGGCCAAGCGAAATACCGCTCAAACGGCCCGCTCAAGGCACCAATTAGTCATCACAAATACAGCACGAGTCAAAGCTCGCAAACAAGCAATAACGTCAGCTGAAAGTGCCAGAAATGCTACGCAAGCAGGGTATGAAGTAGGTACACGAAACATCGTTGATGTGCTCGCAGCGCAACGCTCAGTATTCCAAGCAAAACGAAACTATGCGAATGCTCGCTATGACTATATTTTGGCAATGATGCAGTTGAAGGAAGTTGCCGGGCAGTTGTCGCCAGATGATATCTACCAACTGAATGCCTGGTTAGATCCAAGCCTCACTGTGGCTAAATAATCGGCTCAATCAGGGCGAGTAATCGATCCAACGCGCCACGGTTAGCCTCCGCAACCTGGCCCGCGGCAACACTCATTATCTGACGGGTAATGTCATCTTCAAGTAAGCGAGTGCAGTGGTTGGCTAACTCGTCGCTATTTTGGCAAACCTCCATTCCACCACCACCCAATAGCAACTCTGATGCTTCAGAGAAATTGAACAAGTATGGGCCTGTTAGTACCGGCACGCCCCAGGCAGCCGGCTCAATCACATTGTGGCCACCCGTTGGCACTAAACTGCCGCCAACAAAGGCGAGATCACAGGCGCCAAAAAAGGTCATTAGCTCTCCCATGCTATCCCCGAGCAATATGTCAGCTCCCGCTGTTGATACATTACTGCTGCGTCTAACCGTGGTAAATCCTGTTTTTTGACAGAGCTCCGCCACCTGATTGAAGCGCTCAGGGTGACGTGGTACTAATACCAGAAGCAATGAGTCCACCTGCA
>CAJWFB010000044.1 GCA_913031645.1 uncultured Cellvibrionales bacterium | reverse complement strand
CCGACACAGCTAGTGCGTCAGCCAAGCAAATTATTAGCGCCCTGCTTTGCGGATGCCCGGTTATTATTGCAGCGCAAGAAAATCACAGTAGCGCAATACAAGATATTCAGCGCGCATTTAACACCGCAGGCTTACCCAAAGGCCTATTACAAACTGTTGGTTTTGACCGCATTGGCGCCCTAACCCAGCACCCTGGTGTGGCCGGCGTGGTGGCCAATAGCAAAAACGCCAATAGCCAGTCTTTGCGCCAGCTAATCGCTCAGCGTAATGGCAGTATTATTCCACTGATCCAATGGCCCAAGAGCAACAAAGACTATAACTATCACTGGTTGCTGGGCTTCTTAAGTGAGAGGACTCGCACCGAGAACTTAGTAGCGCGAGGCGGTAATACACAACTGTTTAACTTAGCCGAGTAGCCGTTATTTGAACTGCCACTCGACGCGGCCGGCAAAGCTGTCGGAATTATTGGTGAAACGAACAAAGGATGGGACCACACGATAAAAGAAGCTTTTAGAAAAAGCTGCCCCAATGAGCTGCTCTTGCTTGGTTTGCGGGTTATCTATCAAGGCTTTTATTTCGGGGAATCTACCGAAGTATAGGGCCTCAATGGCTGCTGTCTCATCCTGATCAACCTGCGTGATGCCAACTTGCATCTGCGCACCGCGAATTGATTGCCACTGACCGGTGTAATCTGAATAAATGGATGCCGCGGTAGTATCGCCCTCGGCCAGCGCTTTAATATGTCTGCTGTTAGCAGATGACAGGAAGTAGAGGTTAAATGGGTCTTGAGTGGCGTCAGCGACGTAGAGAACCGGCGCAGACCAATCACCCTGACTATCATGGGTCGATAGAGTTAATACCGACTCATGATGCAAAAACTGATGAAGCTTAGTGACGTCTTTAGACATTACCCTGCCAGCGCGCCAGACTATCGGTTTCTATATCAAATAGATCAAGTACTCTCGCTACCGAGTGATTAATAATGTCATCTACTGTCTTGGGGGATGTGTAAAAGGCCGGCGATGGCGGGCAAATAATAGCCCCTATCTGACTGGCTTTTAGCATTAGTTCGCAGTGGCCGGTATGCAGAGGCGATTCGCGGGGAACAATGACCAGTTGGCGACGTTCTTTTAACATGACATCGGCGGCGCGAATAATGAGATTTTCTGCGTAAGAATTGGCGATGCCCGATAGTGTTTTCATGGAGCATGGCACCACAATCATGCCGGCGGTCTTGTAAGAACCACTGGCAATACTGGCACCAATATTTTTGTTGTTGTGAACCTCATCGGCAAGGGCCTCAACGTCAGCCACAGACCATTCAGTCTCAATACCGATATTCATCTTGGCAGCTTGGCTCAGAATAAGGTGCGTTTCAACTTCAGTGTCCTTCGCCAGTGCTTCAAGCATTCTAATACCATAAATCACACCACTAGAACCTGACATACCAATAACTAAGCGTTTCATTCACACAATTCCTCAAAAAGGGACTTCGATATAGCGCCAGAGCCACACCGGTTAGTATTTTGCCTTGTTTAAGGCATATTTAATAGTCGGCCCAGTTCCTGTTACTCAGGTGTTCAAGTGCCACTTTTTTGTCCTGGTACATAACCCAACTCAACTGTGGGCTTAACCGCATGACTAGATGCCTCAAATCTAGCTCTCTAAGTGGCACTAGGTCCTACCGAAACCTGACTTGTTCATCAGCGCTTTAAAGGGGTAAGACAATAAGCCCCTCATTGGGATTCATTTTACCGACCACTACGTCGGCATATACCTCAGTAAAGGCGTCAAAATTAGCAATCGTTTGGACACTCATCCAACCAGCACTCTGTTGCATGCGAGCCATCATAAATGCACCGGTACGCTGATTAAACCCGTCTTGACCCCAGTCACTAATGCGTTTTTGAACGTGAGCCGGCGCGAAGAAAAAGTGACTTCGCTCTCGGTTAATTTGAGCGGCCAAAGGATCATTGTCAGCCAGTGTTCCCCAATGGGTCATACCAACGCTAACGCAATTGAGCATATTGTCGCCCAATGGCCCATGTATAGCGCCCAACACTGCTCTATTACCAGCCATATCAACTATTACAGTGGTTTTACTGCCATCAATCGTGTCTAACGCGTCGTAACAGATAATCTCATCATAACAGCCTAGTGACTTCACAAAGTCATAGTTGGGTCTGGAAGTAATACCTATGACCGTTGGTGCCCTTGCGTCATCAGCTAATCCTTGCGCCATACCAATTGCGGTTTTACTGGATGCACTGAGAACAAGTATCTGTTCAGCACCATGATAGCCTTCGTCTTGTAGGGCATCACACAAACAAAATGAGGTCACGTGCAAAGGGTTTAATAGAGCGCGAACATTATCACTGGACGCGTCATAATTAGCCTCACCAGACATTAATAGGTAGTTATTGTAAACCGCTGGCAGCTCTGCGCGATGCGGTGCACCATCCATAAAACGCTGCGTAGATATTTTAATTGGTGACATAACAAGAAAGTCAGCGGGCGGGAAGTAGCCATAAATACGCTCACCTACCGTCAATCCGTCACACTTAGACGATGTGATCTCCGCGAAGCCCCAAACAGGCAAACAACCCCAGTCACCACTTTTGTTGGCAGTGGCGGGAAAAAACTTCCAATAGCCTATAGTGTCACCTGCGGCGCCATAGGTGACATTATTGGCGGTAAACGCAAAGCGTTCAATACTCACCAAAACATCACCACTTTTCAGATCAGCTACGGCTTGGGCCTTATCAGTCTGCACCAACCGTGACTTGGTTAGGTCGGCTTTATAAGTTTGAAATTCACTCATTTTCAGCTCCTTGCGCTAGCTCTATATTAAATTGTTGTAATTTGGTGATCGCAGGCATGGCATTGTTTTGAATACGCTGCATAATTTTCATTTTTTGCTGGTCATTTTTGTCAACGCTACTGATTAGCTTAGTAAAGCCATCGAGCCGATTTTCTCGAATCCAATGGCGCAGTGGCTTATCCTGAGACCAATTAAATTGGTTCATCATCATGGCCAGAGTCATAGGAATAAAGTCGACATCATGATTAGGCGGTGGCACCAGTGAGCAAAGACTGTTTTTCTGTGCATCTGTATCGTAGTGAACCTCAACATAGGCCGCCATTGATGCGCTAAACGCTGGCTGATAGGCTCGTATCATCTGCGGTGTAATACAATTGCCATCAAATATTGGGACTGGTTGCTTGTGACCAAACGAGCGCTCTAAACTCGCGGAGCAGTCAACATGGATATGATCCTTGCTAGTTTCAATCTCACCTTTCGCTAACACAATGCGATTTGCTTCAATTGCTGTGACATGCCCCATACGCACCACGTTCTTAATACGCTGCAACTGTGCAATTTCAGCCTTACTAATGGTGGCTGCATGAAACATAGTCGGCCTGACTGCCTGATCTAAGCGTACGAGATACCCACCCTCTTCGAGACGATCAAACATATCTTCAATAGAACTAGCACCACCAATAGCTTCGTATTGCGCGGCTATTGAGCCTATAGAGGAACTAAAAAACGCCTCCGTTGGTTGCGTATTCTCGCGATCTAATAGCCAAGCATCACGAGATCTTACCCAAGTAATGTCTTCGGGGTCGACATCGCTAGAAAGAAGCCACAAACAAGCGTCTATGCCCGTTTTTCCACCTCCTATAACGACGTAGCCGGACGGCTTGCTAGTCACCTTAGGAAGGTCATTAAGCGGCATAAAGGTCGCTTCAGGCGCTATGGTGAAGTTGGGTGTATGGTTGGATGGCACTGCGATGGTTAAAAATGTCGCATCGACTAACTTCTCATAGGAAACCTTGTGTTCTTTGCCGGTGAGTTTAGACCTAAACGTGCCTTCGCCCTGATATTCGCACATTGGAAAATACTGTACTCGGCCGCTAGCTAAAAAGCGCTGCCTCATGACGTCATCAAAATAAGCGAGCAACTCAGCGCCAGTGGCAAGATCGCTCATTCCCTTATTAAGACCAACATGATCGATATCACCGCGGCTTAGCTCTTTTGAACTCACTCCAAAATAGGCGGAGGGTTGATGGAGAGTGACAAAGGGATATGCCATGTTCCAATGCCCGCCAGGCTTGGCGTAGCGATCAACAATAATAATATTGGCATCGGTTTCCGTAAACAGTGTGTCAGCAAAGGCCATACCTACCAGGCCACTGCCAATAATTAGATAATCAGTTTTTAGTAACTCACTCACCCCATAATCCTTTATTTGTTATTTTAAAAATTTGCTAAACCTGTGATTTAAGCTAAAACATAATCAACCCAAGCGCCAAAATGCGCGCTAAAGCACATTACCTATTATGCTTTAATGGTATCCTCTTATCCTGTGATAGCCAATAGGACTTTCGGGTAATGACTCAATAACCAGCGTTTGTAATAGTAATAAGGATTTTAAAGATACCACTATGCGTCATACACTTTTTTCTACGCCACTTCTCACACCTCTATTGCGTGTGCTATCTAAAATCATCTTAAAAATTATTCGATGGCGAGTGACTGGATCTCTTCCAGAAGACCAAAAGAAATACGTTCTTATAGTGGCTCCGCATACCTCCAACTGGGATTTCATATTATTTGTTTTGGCCGTATCTGTATTGCGCCTAAAACCCAGTGTGCTTATTAAAAGCACGCTATTTGTCGGTCCTTTAGGCTGGTTTTTGCGTTATTGCGGCGCGATCCCCGTTAACCGTGCACAGGCAAGCTCATTAGTGACCTACATTGCTGGTATTTATAAGGAACGGGATGAGTTCGTTTTAATTATCACCCCAGAGGGCACTCGCAGCCCAAACCCAAACTGGAAGCGTGGATTTCATCATGTTGCAACAACCGCTGAGGTTCCTATTCTGGTTGTCTATGTGGACAGCGCTATAAGGACTATTGGCATAGAGGGACTCATGGAACCCACTGCAGATGCGGATGCAGATCTGCGCGAACTAAAAACGTTTTTTGATACCAAAAGTGGCCTACGGCCACAAAATTACGCCTCCTAAGAGTCTGCGCTTTTGATATTATTGACCTCAAGTCATAACACCATCAAGGACATAATACATCGACGACCTAATATTAAATTGGCTTAATAGCAATAAACAGCACGCTTGGCTAATGATCCCATTATTGGCCTTTCTCGAAGCCTGCCCTGGCATAGGCCTTTTCGTCTCTGGCGTGATTTTATTGTCCGTCAGCACCCTCTTATACACCGAGCAAATCGCGACGCTGTCACAGATACTGCCCTTAGCTTTCGCGGGCGCATGCTTGTCAGATCACCTCGGGTTTTACATAGGCCGCGTATTTGGGCCCAAACTTCACCAAACTGCATTTGCTCAAAAAAGAATGACTGAAATAGCCAAAAGTGAAGCGTTTATCTTGAAGTTCGGCACCCTCTCTGTTTTAGGTGGTCGTCTCATACCTGCGGTGAGAAGCCTTGTACCCATGATGATAGGCATTAGCGGAACCTCCCGGCTAAAGTTCACGCTGGTTGATCTAGCCGCCTGCGCTATTTGGATAACCGGGCTGGGATTGTTAGTGGTAGGTATAGACTCGTTGGTCCAATAATCGAGTGGAGCAGTCATACAACGATCTGCAGACAATTATCTGAGTTTCACCGCGGTGCCGAACACTAAAATCTCTGAGGAACCATCCATAATAGAGCTCGTGGTGAAGCGTATCCCAATAACGGCATCTGCACCCTTTTGGTTGGCGCTCTCCACTAGCCGTCCAATAGCAATATCCCTCGCCTCATTGAGCATTTCGGTATAACCGCGTATTTCACCACCGACAATACTTTTTAAGCCGGCCATAATGTCTCGGCCAATGTGTTTTGCCTGCACTACGTTGCCGGTGACAACGCCTACGCTTTCTATGATGTCTCTTCCGGGAATTGTTTCTGTCGTTGAGTAGATCATTCACTTTGTCCTTGGCATGCGCCTTTAGTTTCCAATTAGACGATAGGCATAAATTATGGTGGATGCAACTGCAATCACCTCAAAAGTTCGATCAAACCCACAAAAAAGCCCGCTCTCGCGGGCTTTTTTATTTTCACTAGGACGCTCTTGCTAGTCCATAGACAGAATGACTTTACCCTTGGCACGGCGCTCGGCAATTGAGCCAAATGCTGCGCTATGATCATCAAGAGAGTAAACCTCAGTCACCAAGGGCGTAAACTGCCCTCCGTCAATCATCTCTACTAGCTCCCTGAAGTTCTGTTGCGATGCTAATGGATCGCGGGCAGACCAAGCACCCCAAAAAACACCGACCATAGAAGCGCCTTTTAGGAGCGCCAAATTGAGTGGCATTTTGGGGATCGGGCCAGAGGCAAAACCAATTACCAAGAACCGACCATCCCATGCAATAGCACGGAATGCTTGCTCAGAGAAATCACCCCCAACAGGATCGTAAATGATGTCTGCACCCTTACCTTTGGTAAGCTCTTTAACCTTTTCTTTCAAGTTTTCAGTCGAATAATTGATACGCAAGTCAGCCCCTGCCTCACAGGCGAAGTCGAGTTTTTCTTCAGTACTAGCCGCAGCAATGACTGTGGCGCCCATTGCTTTTGCAATTTGAATAGTAGCAATACCCACACCACCGGCCGCTCCCAGTACCAGAACAGTTTCACCAGGCTTCAGCTGTGCCTTTTGTTTAAGAGCATAGTAGGACGTACCATAAGTCACCGCAAAACCGGCGGCTTGCTCAAAGGACATGCTGTTGCCTTTTGGAAACGTCGTATATTCAGAACTAACCGCCTGGCTAGCAAAGCCACCAATTTGTACCATACCCACCACTTCATCGCCTACTTTGCGAGTCTTGACGCCCTCACCGAGCTTGGTGACAACACCAGATACTTCTGTACCCGGAATAAATGGTAGCGGTGGCTTAAATTGATATTTACCCTCCACCGTCAAAATATCAGGGAAGTTGACCCCTGCAGCTTTGACCTCAATCAATACCTCCCCGGCTCCCGGCTCAAGATCATCGTGTGTCTCAAGGCTCAAATCTTTCGTTGATCCGAACTCACTACATATTAGTGCTCTCATAATCTCATCCTAGAAATTTAGTTATTGTATTCACGCAGCTCGCGACGACCAATCACCATACGGTGCACCGCATCGGGGCCATCAGCAAAACGTAGCGTACGTTGAGCGCCATACCACTGCGCTAACGGCGTGTCATCCGAAATTCCAATACCCCCATGCATCTGCATGGCCTCATCAATAATTTTCAGAGCCATGTTGGGTGCGGCAACTTTAATCATCGAGATGAACGGCTGAGCGGCATCGGTACCCATATTATCCATCAACCAAGCGGCCTTCAAACATAGTAGCCTGGTCATTTCGATGTTAATACGCGCATCAGCAATAATATCCACATTACCGCCAAGTTTGGCTAAAGGGCGACCAAAGGCTTCGCGGCTAACGGCGCGTTCGCAAAGGAGTTTTAAAGCAGCTTCAGCAAGACCAATGGAGCGCATGCAATGGTGGATTCGACCAGGCCCTAAACGACCTTGAGCCACCTCAAAACCACGACCCATACCCAATATCATATTTTCTTTGGGAACACGCACATCGGTGAACCGCATGTGCATATGGCCATGAGGCGCATCGTCCAGATTCATGACGGTCATGGGCCGCAAGTTTTTTACTCCAGGGGTGTCAAATGGCACCAGAACCTGTGAATGTTGAGCATGACGAGGCCCACCAGGATTGGTATTACACATGACAATTAGAATCTTACAGCGTGGATCACCGGCACCGGAAATCCAGATTTTTTCTCCGTTAAGTACCCATTCATCGCCATCTTCAACGCAGCTCATGGCGATGTTAGTCGCATCAGATGAAGCCACTGAGGGCTCTGTCATGGCATAGGCGGAACGAATTTCTCCATTGAGCAACGGCGTAAGCCACTTCTCTTTTTGCTCTTCGGTGCAGTAACGTGCCAAGACTTCCATATTGCCTGTATCAGGCGCGGCGCAATTGAACACTTCTGGCGCTAAGAATGAACGGCCTGTCTCTTCTGCTATGTAAGCATATTCGACCGTGTTGAGACCATATCCCCCCTCCCAATGGGTCAGGAAAAAATTCCACAGATTTCTGGATTTAGCTTTGGCTTTCAGGCTTTCAAGAATTTCAGTCTGACGGTCGGTAAATGTCCACCGATCACCTTTGGCAACCTCTTGATGATATTCCATTTCTAAGGGTGTAATTTCTACGTCGATAAAGTTTTTAACTTCTTCAAGAATCGGTTTGAGCTTATCACTGATACCTAAATCCATTTTTCTTTCCTCATAATTTTAATATTCTTAAACTGCTGCCAGTTTAAACCAAAAAAGGGTCGCCTTGATGGTAACCCTTTTATTTATTTCAGTTAGTAACCGCTGATCAGTGCGAAGCGATTTGCATGGTAATTATAATCACCAAAGAGCATCTGAGCCGGTCGAGCGCGCTTAATGAAAAAGCCAATTTCATATTCATCAGTCATTCCGATACCACCATGCAACTGGATAGCTTCATTGGTGGACAGTTCAGCCACTTCGCAAAGCTTGGCTTTAGCGATGCTAGCGAGAGCCGGACCTTTTAAATCCTCTTCATCCAAAGATTGCAAAACCTTCAAAACAACTGACTTACACATCTCAATTTCGCTCCACCAATGGGCGGTTCGATGCTGCAATGCCTGAAAGGAGCCTATCAGTGCTCCAAATTGCTTGCGCTCTTTCATGTACTGAAGCGTGCGATCAAAACTTTCTTGAGCAATGCCCAATAGTTCAGCCGCTAGGTGAGCGTTACCGGCATCTAACGTCGCTGATAATGCACGAAAGCCTCTGTCCTGCTCACCAAGCATGGCATCTGCAGTGACTTCGACATCAGTGAAGGTAATGATTGCAGCATTGCGACCATCAAGCATTTCAGTTCGTTGCACGCTAACGCCAGATGCAGTTCGATCGACCAAGAACAGGCTGATACCCTTCATATCGCCGGGACTCCCTGCAGTACGGGTGGCAACAATCAGTTTATCAGCAGTACTGCCATCAACAACAAAACGTTTCTCGCCATTCAATACATAGCCATCGCCTTTAGCGACAGCCGGCATAGCTGTCTGCATTGGGTCATGGTGGATTTTCTCATCAACCGCAAGTGCGATGGTCAATTCACCACCAGCAATAGCACCAAGTAGTTCAGTCTTCTGGTCTTCGCTACCCGCGAAATTAATCGCGGTAACCCCAAGAATCGCTGTTGATAGCAACGGAGATGCCGTTAATGTACGTCCGCTTTGCTCAACAATTTGCGCCATACCAACATGGCCAAAAGCCAGGCCGCCGTATTCTTCAGGCACCAAAATTGCTGCCCAGCCCATGTTGACCATTTGGCTCCAAAGCGTGCTTGAATAACCCCTGTCACTGCCGGCATCTCGCTGTGCGCGCAGTTCTGAAACTGGAGCGTGCTCAGACAGAAAACCCTGAGCAGACTCTTTGAGCATTTGTTGTTCTTCGTTTAATACCAGTGCCATGCTAAAACCCTCTAAAGTCTGTTAACCCAAGCCAAGAATATTTTTGGCGATAATGTTCAGTTGAACTTCTGAGGTTCCACCTTCAATTGAATTGCCCTTTGTTCGCAACAATGTTCGTGCTGTCCAGCCATTGTTAGATATATCGCCGTCCCAGATAAGATCATCGCTACCACCAATTTTTAGCATGGTCTCAAAACGACGCTTATTCAGTTCGGTACCATAATATTTGAGCATTGCAGATGTGGCGCCAATACCTTGACCAGCTTTCGCCTCATCTGTAACACGCTCAGCGGTAAAGGCAAATGCTGCCGCATCAATCTCCCATCTAGCAATATCAGTGCGCATGAACAGATCATTTAAACGCCCATCGGTCGTGCCCACAGTCTTAGCCGCAATGGCCCCGAGTGTTTTGGAACCCGCGCCAGTCAGACCCATACCACCGATCATCTCGCGCTCGTGAGTAAGTAAGTATTTTGCAATCGTCCAGCCCTGATTGACTTCACCGACTACCTGATCCTTCTCGACTCGAACATCATCTAAAAACGTTTCGCAAAAAGGCGAGCTACCCGATATGAGTTTGATCGGCTTTGGCGTCACGCCCGGTGTTTCCATATCAAACAAAACTAAACTAATTCCCATCTGCTTCTTAGCATCTGGGTCAGTGCGCAGCAGACAAAACATCCAGTCAGCTTTATCGCCATAAGAGGTCCATACTTTTTGCCCATTTGCAATAAAGTGATCACCCATATCCACCGCTTTACTTTGTAGTCCTGCTAAGTCAGAACCCGCATTGGGTTCGCTGTAGCCTTGGCACCATCGGATTTCGCCACGAATAATCGCAGGTAAATGCTGTTGCTTTAGCGCCTCGGAGCCAAATTTCAACAATGCCGGGCCAATCATCCAGATACCAAAGCTATCTAGTGGAGAGCGTGCTCTTATGCGTGCCATTTCTTCCTTAAGAATTTTGTGCTGGGCCTTATCTAGACCACCACCGCCATACTCCGTAGGCCAGTCTGGCGCTGTCCAACCTTTTGCACCCATACGCTCCATCCATAACTTCTGATCTTCACTGGCAAAGGTCCAATTGCGACCACCCCAGCAGGCACCCTCACCCGCTATGACTGGCGAACGCATACTTTGCGGGCAATTCTCTTCTAGCCAATCTCGAGATTCTTGCCTAAAAACGTGTAAATCACTCACATTGAACTCCTGCTAGATTCGGTATTCTTTGGATGGCCTACACTGCATAGGACTCAACGTACGCCGTAAATTTGAAGAAATTGAACTTACAGTATGTTATTCTCATTTTCAAGCACTTCGGTGACTGGTGGCCCACAAAATAGAGTTTTACAACGCATACCAATGTCTGATGATTGAAACAACCACTAAACGTCATTATCCACCAAAACACAGAACATCTAACAACAAATGAGAGGGATCTAAATATGTCTGGACTGTCTAACAAACGTATCGTCTTAGCCAGCCGTCCGATTGGAGAGCCAAAAACCGATGATTTCCGTTTGGAAACGTCGACTATCGCACCGATTAAAGACGATGAGGTGCTAATAAAAACCCTCTACCTTTCGTTAGATCCCTACATGCGTGGCCGCATGAGCGCAGCTAAGTCCTACGCAGATCCAGTAGCCATAGGCGAAGTAATGGTCGCTGAGACCGCCGGTATCGTTGTTGAGTCCAAATCTGATCGATACGCTGTGGGTGACTACGTTTGCTGTCGCTCGGGGTGGCAAGAGTATTTTGTCTCACACCATAAAGACCCTATGACTTATAAAGTCGATCCTGACAAAGTACCTCTGTCAGCCTACCTCGGCGTTTGTGGAATGCCTGGCCGCACCGCGTACTTTGGCTTGATACGTGAGGGCAAACCGGTAGCAGGCGAAACGTTGGTAGTCTCGGCAGCCTCCGGCGCTGTGGGTTCAGTGGTGGGGCAGATCGGCAAGAAATTAGGTCTGCATGTGGTAGGGATTGCTGGCGGAGAAAAAAAATGTGCCTATGTTAAAGAAGAGCTGGGGTTTGATGAGTGTGTTGATTACAAGGCCACTGATTTTGATAGTGCACTGAAAACTGCCTGCCCCAAGGGTATTGATATCTATTTTGAGTCGGTGGGTGGTGCCGTAACTGAAGCCGTGGCCAAGCAATTCAACCTTGGCGCTCGCGCACCGATCTGTGGCTTTATTGCTAGCTACAATGCGACTGACATAACCAAGGAACGTACGCCATTTCATATTTTTGGAGAGTTAGAGAATCCTCCTGAACATAAGTTTTTTTTGGTATTTGATCACTACGCAGATTTTGCCGAAGCTAACAATGCGCTTACAGACTGGGTTGCCAATGGAGAAATAAAATACAAAGAGACGATAGCTGATGGGTTGGAACTAGCTTCTGAGTATTTTAGCTGGCTCTTCAGCGGAAAGAATTTTGGTAAATTAGTTGTTAAAGTAGCTGACGAGTAACCCGAACATGGCAAGGAACCTATTGAATGACTGAAGCTCTGCAGCAACTGTTAGATATTCTACAGTTGGAGAAAATTGACACTAACATTTATCGTGGCTTTACCCCTGAGACGAGCAATAGACGGGTGTTTGGCGGCCAAGTTTTTGCGCAGGCCATGCGTGCAGCCCAAGATACTGTTAATGAGGAGCGTTCTGTGCACTCCCAGCACGCCTATTTTTTACGGCCAGGCGATCCTAATGTGCCGATCCTTTATGAGGTTGATAATATCCGTGATGGCGGGTCATTCACGACTCGCCGAGTGGTTGCGTCACAGCGAGGCAAAGCTATTTTTAATACCGAAATGTCTTTTCAAGTGTTAGAAGAAGGTTTGTGCCATCAAGCCGATATGCCCGCTTGTCCAGGGCCTGCCGAACTTGAAGATGATAATCATCGTTGGAATAAAATTCGTGAGCAACTTAATCCCTCTGCGAAAAAGCGCTCTTCAAAAAATCGTCCAACATTTCGTCCCATACAGATGCGTTCGGTTGAGCCAGTTAACTACATTGACCCTTCTCCCAGAAAAGCCGAGCAACTGATTTGGATAAAAGCGGCCGGTGAACTACCCGAAGGTGTCGACTCTAGTCTTCATCACGCAATACTTGCCTATGCTTCTGATTTTAGCTTGATGAGTACCGCTCTGATGCCACATGCCATCAGCATCATGAATCCAAAGTTGCAGCCCGCCTCGCTTGACCACTGCATTTGGTTTCATGATAAATTTAAAGCCGACGAGTGGCTGCTATATCACATGGATAGTCTGCGTTCGAGTAGATCTAGAGGCCTCAGCCGAGGAACATTTTATACTCAAGATGGCCGACTGGTAGCCAGCACCATTCAGGAAGGCCTGATGAGACTTCATCA
>CAJWFB010000043.1 GCA_913031645.1 uncultured Cellvibrionales bacterium | reverse complement strand
TGAACATCATCGAGATCATCCAGCATATTGATAAACGTATCGAAAGCGTCGACATCATCGCCCGTTAAGACCATTGTATTCTGAGCAATAAACTGAATTTCATCAACATCATAATCAATCTCACCAAAGGCTTCATTCAATGCTTGCTTAGCTTTAAATGACTCAGTATGTGGTGCGAAAACGGTCAATATTTCGTCTTCGTTTTCTATATCAACAACATCGACATCAGCCAGTAACAATGCATCTAGAACCGTCTCTTCATCTTGACCAGAAAATTTCAAGATCATTAAATGATCGAACATATGGGTGACCGAACCCTGAGTTCCGATCTTAGTCTTAGTTTTGGTAAAACATAAACGCACGTCGTTAAATGTGCGGCTGGCATTGTCGGTAAGACAATCAATAATCACCATGCAGTTGCCTGGCCCATAGCCCTCATAGCGCGCGAGCTCAAAGTTCTCCCCTGCTCCGCCCTTGGCTTTTTCAATCGCTTTATCAATAACATGAGTAGGTACTTGATCTTTTTTAGCGCGATCGATAACGCTGCGAAGGCTTAAATTTCCAGATGGGTCTAGTCCGCCTGATTTAGCTACAACGTAAATTTCTCGAGCATACTTACTGTAGACCCGCGCTTTCGCATCAGATGTTTTTGCCATTGAGTCTTTGCGATTTTGATAGGCTCTGCCCATGATCCAGTCCAATTTAAAATACAGAGGAGCATTCTATATCAGGCTATGGGTTACAGCACTTAATTTGATGGAGAAATATCTAGCTTCTTTGATTCATGCCTATACAGACTGGGCGTGATTTGGTTCCATCGAACAAAAGCACGTCGAAAGCTCACAGCCTCCGTGTAATTCAGTAGATTGGCAATCTCGGCTACGGTCAGTTCAGTGGTCGATAAGTATTGACAAGCCAGTACATTCCTAACTTCATCACAGATAGCTCGAAAGTTTGTTGATTCGTTTTTCAGCCGTCGCCGCAATGTGCTCTCACTGACATACAAGCTTTGCGCAACCTGATTAATCGTTGGAAAAGCGCCGCCCGCTTGAATCAAAATACGCCTTATGGCAGCGGAGAAGTTTTCTACTCTGTTTAAGCCCCGCAGTAACTCCTCGCACTGATTTTGGAAAATGACATGACCGGCAGGATTAGCCGTACTGATTCGTGAACTTATTAAACTATTTGGTATGATGAGTTCGCTGTAGGTTTGGCTGAATTTAATCGGCACTGAAATTAACGACTGGAGTCCCTTTTCACCAATTGGCTCAGGGTAGTTTAGATGCATTTCACCCTCATCAACTACCCGATTGATAAGAGTTTGAGTAATAAATAGTATCTGAGAAAATGTATACTCAGTGATCAGTTTTTGTTGAACGGGATTCCCAAAGTTCAGCTGTATGCGGAGGGCTAAACCCCCTTCTAGCTCAATGACTTTAAAGGATGGCCCCGGCCCTACTATGTCCCCGTAGCGAAGAAAAAGTTTAAGTGCCGCCTGCAAGTCAGCACAGCTCATCAACGCAAAACCAAAGGTACCTAAGCTCGCTATGTCTACTCGCTGACCAAGACGAATCATCAGAGTAGGGTCATTGGAGAGAGCTACTACTGCCTCCAATATATTCAGCATTTGTGTTGGAGCCAATGACTTCTCGTCTGCGGTCGCTAGCACCTGCAACTGGGGCAATGCGAATAGCTGCCTCGAGCTAATGCCATCCTCTTCGAGAATCGTAAGTAATTGCTGTAAAAGTAAATCATGTGGTTTACGTTCAGGCATTGCGCAACCTCGAATTAACTGATTTGAGTCGCAGACCATAAAACAATTGAACGAAAATGTCTCCACTTAAGGCTGAATATATCCCCCACGTTTTATTAAATTTGGTTATTATTAGTGCATATCAAACAAATTGGACGTATTTATGACTGCATTACGATCGGTATCGCAAACGCCTGAGGGTATATCCATCAACGCTCGAAACGTAAGTTTCGAGTTAGAACAATCACTTGCTACTGACTGGGCAGACAACGATCCCTTTTTAACCGCGCTTTTCAATGCCATGAGCATCAGCTTTCCTTCAGGTGAGAAGAATTTTATTGATTCTGTGCGTCCCTACGAGAAACGCATCACAGATGAGAAACTGCTTAAGGAGGTCAAGGGATTCTACAAACAGGAAGGCATACACAGTCGTGAGCATCGAAAGTACAACAAAGTACTTTGTGAGCAGCGTGGCTATGACTTAAAAAAACTGGAAAATGTTTATTTGCAACGGATTGAAGAAGGTAAATCAAATCCGCGAGTTACTCAACAGATGATGTTGGCATCTACGGTGGCTGTGGAGCATTTTACCGCCAGTTTTGGAGAGTCCTTTTTAGAGGGCCGATTGTTAAAAAATGTCAATGGTGCCATAGGGGATCTTTGGCGGTGGCATTCTCTCGAAGAATTAGAGCATAAAGCAGTCGCATTTGACGTTTACAACCAGACCGGAGGCACCTATAAAATGCGCAAAATTATTATGCGTATTACAATGGTGACATTGCTTAAGGATTTTCTAAATGTAACGTTTAAAATCTTGCGTCATGATAAACAGATGTGGAAATGGCGCACCTTGAAGAGTCTATCCAAATTTCTTTTTTCCAAAAACGGTTTCCTTCGCCTGCACGTAAACGCCTATAGCGACTTCTTTAGAGAGGACTTTCATCCTTGGGACACCGATAATCGAGCGCTGCTTGAGTATTGGCAAGAGAAGTTAGAGCCTGCCATGGCTGCAGCCTAGACTTTATGGTGATGCTGGTATTGTCTTTAAAGAAAACCCATTAAATAGCTGGTCTGTCCTAACTAACCCCCTATCTTGGACTTTTATTCGACCGACTGTCCGAAGAGATTCTGAGGGTCAGAATGATAGAGATGACGCAAATTCTTAAATGGAAAATGGTTTAGCTTTCGTTTATAAACATGGCTGGTAACATCCGAATTCAGGAGGAATTTGATGTCGTTCAAAAAATGGTTAGGACTGCTCATTTTAGCCGGTGTAATAATTGGTGGCTATCGTGTCATGCAGATTGTAGATAACCTTACGCTGCCGCACAGTAAAGAGGAGATAGCAGCTGTTGTGGCTACCGCCGATGCGCAAGATGAAAACGCCTTCTATCGCCCGGAAAGAAGTCCTTTGGAACTCAAGCGATCAAACCCGCTAAATAATGTTTTCTTTGGCGACCTTCACGTTCACACCAATCTGTCAGTTGATGCTTATTTGTTTGGCAATCGATTCAATATGGATACGGCCTATCAAGTGGCCAAAGGCAAGAGTGTAAAGCTTCGTTCGGGCGAACGAGTGGAGCTTACACGGCCGTTGGACTTTGTAGCCCTAACGGACCATGCAGAGGGCTTTGGCCGTATTTTCGCCTGTAGGGAGCCTGATAAGACAAAGGCTGCACAGGATATCTGTGATGGAATTGAAAATGCCTCTGTCTTTACCTTTTTAGATATGCGCAGTCGGGTTCAGCGGCCCTTAGACCAAAATCTCTCTGTCTTTGATAATGATAGGGCTAAAGAACGAGATTATGCTGCTACTACCTGGCAGTCGATCAAAGACGCTGCTGAGCGTTATTATGAACCTGGTCAGTTCACCACCTTTGTTGGGTATGAGTACTCACCGTCTTTGCCAGATCGTGGCAAACATCATCGTAATGTCATTTTTCGATCTTCAGAAACGCCACAGTATGCGGTATCAGCCTTTGATGCTGCCTCCGAAATTGATCTGTGGAAATCGCTGGAAGCTACCTGTTCCGATGATTGCGAATTTCTAACGATCCCTCACAATCCTAACAAAACCTGGGGGTTAGCTTTTTCTGGTAACACAATTGATGGAATATCTTATACAGAGGATGATTGGAGACTAAGGGAACGCTCAGAACCTATCGTAGAAATGTTCCAAATCAAGGGCAATTCGGAGTGCTCAGTTGCCTTTGGTGCTGGAGATGAAGAATGTGGTTTTGAACAATTCATTCCTGTTTGTGAAGAAGGGGATAAAACCGCGTGCATCTACCCCACCTCAATGGTGCGCGATGGGTTGCAAATAGGGTTGGCGATGGAAGATCAAATTGGTATCAACCCCCTCAAAGTTGGTTTAATTGGATCAACAGATACTCACAACTCTAATCCTGGCGATACTGAAGAATGGGACTATCGCGGTGCAACAACATTTACCTCAGGACCTGCTAAAAGACGATTCGAGAGTACCAATCTGACCGGAACTCAATACAACAATCCCGGTGGGTTGGCCGCCATTTGGGCCCGAGAAAACACCCGTGAGGCCCTATTTGATGCCATGAAACGCAAAGAGGTTTACGCTACCAGCGGAACTCGGATCAAGCTTCGTACGTTTGCCGGGTTTGATTTTCCAGCAGATATCACTGCAACAGCTGATCTTGCGGCTGCCTATAAATTAGGCGTGCCTATGGGCGGAACCTTAATTGCCAACGATATGAAAAAAGGTGTCGGTGTTTCTCTGTTTGTTTGGGCGGTCAAGGACCCAGACAGTGCACCCCTTGCAAAAGTCCAAGTTATTAAAGGTTGGTTAGAAGATGGAGAGCGACAAGAAGTAGTACATGATGTCGCCTGTGGTGGCTCTAAACTAGACCCTGTCACCAGCAAGTGCTTGTCAAATGGAGCATCGCTCAACATGAATGACTGTCGTTGGGACGAAACTACTGGCGCCTCAGAGTTAATGACATTGTGGACTGACCCTGACTATAGCGCGGATGAGAACGCTTTCTATTATGTCCGAGCGGTCCAGAACCCAACCTGTAGGTGGAGCACCTATGATAGTCTGCGCTTGGGAAAACTTCCGCGTAATGATGTTCCTGACACCGTTACGGAAATGGCTTGGGGGTCACCGATGTGGGTAAAAGGCAAATAAAAATAGCTAACAACATTGGCGTAATTCACAGTTCTTACATTGAGGGAAAATAAAAATGGTTAGTAAGCTAATGGAATACCGACACTTGAGCTGTATTTTAGTCATGGGGCTGTCCATAACATCCTGTTCAGATGACACAATAAAGCCCTCAAGTGAGACATTCAGTTCTGCCGCCAATGTTCATAGTAATGAGCAACTAATCACTCAAACTGCTGAAATTGATGAACAGTTAAAAGAAAACCTAGGTGCCATTTTAGGGGGTCAAAGCCCGCTCTTTGATATCGAAACCCAATTAGTCGAGCGTAAAGTGATACCCGACACCAGAGAAATCAATCCATTAGACGGAACGCAAGAGCGGAATGTCTATTATGGCGATCTGCATGTACATACAGCATATTCGTTTGATGGCTACGCTTTTGGGACTCTAGCAACGCCCTATGATGCTTATCGCTTTGCGAAAGGTGAGGCTATTAAAAACCCTGCGGGCTTTGATATGCAGTTAACTAGGCCAATGGATTTTTATGCGGTTACCGATCATGCCGTATTTTTGGGTTTACTAAAAGCAGCCGCAGATAAAACCTCAGCCTTTTCTAAAAATGAATTTTCAGAGCCATTTCACGATTTAAATGCCCCCGAGAATTTTGGGACAGATTTGATCAGTAGAGCCAAGCGACTGTTTGCATTTTCTGGTTTTATTCCCAATGCCACAAAAGGTCTTAACGATGGAAGCTTGAATCGGCAAGAAGTGCTTGGAGTAGTTAGGAATGCGTGGGAAGACACCATTGACGCTGCCGAACAATTCAATGCTCCAGGGAGTTTCACTACCTTTGCCGCGTATGAATATACAACGTCCAGCGCTGATATGGGCAATTTGCATCGAAACGTCATATTCAAGGGTACAGAGCGTCTTCCGCGTGAGCCATTCTCTCGCGCTCACTCAAACAACCCAGAAGACCTCTGGAGTTGGATGGACGAACTCAGAAACAAAGGCGTTGAGAGTTTGGCGATACCCCACAACTCAAATGGCTCTAATGGCGAGATGTTTAAACTTACCGACTGGAACGACAACCCTTTTGATAAAAGCTATGTAAAAACTCGCATTAGAAACGAGCCACTGGTCGAAATAACACAAATAAAAGGAACGTCCGAGACACATCCCACTTTATCCACACGCGATGAATGGGCTGGCTTTGAAATTATGCCCTATAGAATCGCAACCGGCGCCCTCAGTAAAGTCAATGGTTCCTTTGCGCGTCAAGCGCTGTTAAATGGCTTGTCCATCGAGAAACAGGGCATTGGCAACCCCTATCAGTTTGGCTTTATCGGCTCTAGCGACACTCATTCGGCGGCCAGCCAAAATGATGAGGCACTATTCGTCTCCAAGCTCGGCATACTTTCTAGCTTCCCCGAACAAAGAGGCTCTGTTCCGATCAAAGGCATAGATGGTCCCTTAGCCTATTATGGTTCTAAAATATTGGCAGAAGTAAACCCCACACCGCTGGGTAAAAGCCTGTATGTGAAGATCAACGGTGATATCTATGCTGGCGGTGCAACGCCTACATTTGGCGCCTCCGGCCTCGCTGCGGTATGGGCCGAGGAAAACACCAGGGATTCTATTTACAGTGCTTTCCGTCGAAAAGAGGTATTTGCAACCTCAGGGCCTCGATTAAGAATCCGCTTTTTTGCAGGGTATGATTTTGACCAAAGTATGCTCACTGACGCTGATGGAGTAGACCAGGCTTACGCAAAAGGCGTCAGTATGGGAGGTGCTCTGGTGGAAAAAAGAGATGTGGTCAACGCAATGGAGTCGCCCGGTTTTTTAGTCATGGCCTCCGCTGACCCTGAAAATGCACCATTACAACGCCTACAAATTATTAAAGGCTGGCTCGATGAGGATGGTACTGCGCATGAAGATGTTATCGATGTAGCGTGCGCAGGCGATGCAGAGGTAAACTCAAAAACAAACCGTTGTCCTGACAATGGTGCCAGAGTCGATATCACTAACTGTTCCATCAACCCAGCAACGGGAGCTGCGCAGCTATCCGCGCTATGGCATGATCCTGACTTTAGACCCAATCAGCGCGCTTTTTATTATGCACGTGCGTTAGAGAACCCAACTTGTCGTTGGTCTACCTGGGACGCTATTCGTGCAGGCATTCCAACACGGCCTGATCTAGCGACAACGATCCAAGAGCGTGTCTGGTCGTCTCCAATTCACTATCTCGCTAAATAATACTATAGACGTTGCTAGGCACTTGTTTATTTAAACAAGTGTTAGTCATCTGAGTAAGATATGCTCATTACTATAGTTCTGAAGAAAAAATTAGGACGTACTGTCCACACTAAACAAAAGACTGTTGCACCATTAGTTACTTAATTCTCAGAACATAAGTCAGCGCTGGCATTATCCGAGTATAGATTTTTATGCACATCTGGCTATGGCTTAGGTCAGCGTTTCCAGATCATATAAGTTTCAATTTTTGTGCTAGTATTTAAAAACACATATATAAATTAATAATTTAGAGGGAAAATCATGAGACACTTATTAGTCATTTTAATCGCATTTTATTCCGCGTTTACATTCGCTCAAGAAACAATAGAACATGAGCCTGTAGCAAACAAAGCTGAGTACTATGTTTCATCATTTAACCCAAGGAAAGACATAGATGACCTAATGGATTGGGCCGCTGACTTTGAAGCATGGCAGAATGAATCAGGACTTTACGACAGTATGTCCACCTCATTATTGGTGCCCTACTTTATAAGTGATACCTCACAACATGATCTTGTATGGCTCAACATTTGGCCTTCATCAACTGAGCAGTATGCGGGGCTAGACAACTGGCTGAACAACGGTGGTAAGCTTTTAAGTAAACTCCCAGTCACTAACTCTCAGGTGGTTGACACATGGCAATGGGCAATTTCTGAACCTGAGGGGGAAAGCTCAATCGGTATGGTGCGATACTCTGACTGCAAAATGAAAGAGGGAGTGAGTGGTCGACAAGCATTTAACGCCTACAAAAATTTTGCTATAGCGGCAAAAGAGAAGGGTGACAACTTAGGTAGAAAAATGATTTTCCCTTCTGCCGGTGGTACTGAAGGTGATTATGACTATGTTTATGCACTCTACGCGAACCAGGCTTCAGCTTTGGGCGCCGGAGCAGATCTGTACTGGTCAGCTATTAATGGGTCGGATGAGGATATCGCTCTCGGCGAAGTCATAGAATCCTGCTCGAACTATAGAACATACTCATCGATGGATATCAAGGCCGCAAAATAGACAGTTTTAAAGCAAAATATCTAGAAACAATGAACCCCTCGCACACCAGTGCGAGGGGTTTTTTACTAATACCTATCGAGTTAGCTGGAAAAATTTGTACAGAACGATACCTAACATAAATAAGCCAATCCCCAGAAAAAACACATACCAGCCAGAACCTGCCGCCGCTATCAGCGTGTATATCACTGACAAGAGAGCAACTCCAGCCCATCCCTTGGCACTGAGCCAGGAGCGCTTGAATTCTGCCATAGCAGATAACCCATAGGGCGCCAGAATCGAAAGAGTCGACATTGAAATTAAAAAGGAGAATGCGCCCACTAAACCCTCAGTAAAATTAAGCACTAGTAACGCTGCTGAAAATACACTGGATACCATTAGCGCAACCATTGGGGCTCCTCCCCTATTTTTCTTGGCTATCACTGACGGAGCTAGACCATCGGCGGCCACTAACATTGGCATCTGACCCATCACAAAGATATTACCGTTAAGCGCACCTGCGGTAGAGATTAATGCGCCTATACCAATGAGTAGCGCACCGCCAGTACCCATGTGCGAAGCCGCATCGACAAAGGGTGATTCTGACAGTGCCAATACATCGGAAGGCACCAAAAACATGATAGCGATCGACGCCCCCAAATAAAGGAATGACACACTAAGAGCCGCAGTCACTACCGCAATAGGAACCGTTATTTTAGGGTTCTCAACATCATCTGTTGGAATAACCGCGGCCTCTATTCCTATAAAGGCCCACATGGTTAACAACGCGGTACTAGCTAATCCTTGAGTGATAGGTAGGCCTTGCGGATTGAAAGCGGGAAAGTTGTCAATATCGCCATAGATAATACCCAATCCTATAATCACAATTAATGGAATAATTTTAAGAACGGTCATCACCAACTGAACGGTTGCCGCTTCGGAAACTCCTTTAACATTTACCCAAGTTAGCACTCCAATGCCCGCGGCTGCGACCAACGCTTGAGTCAGGCTGTTAGCTGCAAATATAGGGAACACCGACCCCATGTAACCTGCGAAAGCCACTGCAATGGCGGTAACGCCAAAAACCACACCAACCCAATAACCCCAGCCTATTAAGAAACCGGCGAGATCACCAAAAGATTCCTTCACATAGGCATAAGGACCACCTGCATGATCAGTAGTGCCAGCTAATCGGGCCAATACCAGTGCCAAAACAATCGTTCCTGAACAGGTCAACAACCAACCCAGTAAACTGATCCAGCCATAAGGAGCGAGCACCGTAGGTAATAAAAAGATACCCGAGCCAATCATCACGCCAACTGACATTCCCCAACATTGCCAGAAACCCATTTTTTTAGCTTTTGCACTCATTAGTGATCCTAGAAACCTCGTGATTCTTTAATGACTTAGCAGCGAATAAAAACTATGGTACTCGCCGTTCTAACTTTTAATGCATCGTAAAATAGGTCTCGTCATACAAGTTGGTCCGCCTTCGCAGGGTATACACAGTGATTTGCCAGCAAAGGTATCGATTACACAGCCAGCATCATGCATCAACGACAGCGTTTTCTCGCAACCGTCAATAGCCACGACATGACGCGGTGCCAGAGTAAGTACATTCAGATTCAATCCACCGGACACCTCAAACTCCACCTCGGGTGCCTCAAGTAATTCGATGCCTCTTGCCCTAAGAAGTTGCGCTAAAGCCACAGGCAAAAGCGTCTTGTGAACTAATGCTAAGTCATCTGCCAATAGGCTGATCAATGACATTAGGTGCAAACACGCTTCCTCGCCCTGATAGCACGGCAAATCGAAGGCCAAAACGCTTACTCCTTGATCGCTGAGCATATTTCGCATCTGGGTAATGCCAGCTTCGTTGGTTCTGTATCCACGCCCGATGAGCAAGGTCTTATCGTCTAACCAAAGCGTATCACCGGCCTCACACTTGGCTTTGCCCGTCACTTGCCCAATAACTGGAATATTCTTCGATTGATAAAAAAGTCGGTGTGATTCTGACTCACTTACCCTGAGCGCCTTTCCTGGGTTCATTATGATGGCACCCTGAGGAGTCATTAAAGAGGCATCATAAATAAAAACTGCATCGGCTGACTCAGTGTTTTCTGACATCCACAAGACTTCTATACCGGCTCGTTCAATATATGAGACAAATTTTTGGTAATCTTTACCTAACTCTTTTGGATCAAAACCATCGCCATAATGCCACTGATGAGCATCTGCGTTTCGCAAGGTATTTCCGGGAGCATGGAGAGCAACCCTTTGCAAGGGTGCGACCATTGAGCATACGCCGTACGTCTTTACTGACATAGCTGCGGCTCAAACATTCAATGAATTACTGAATTTACTGGCCATCCGAGAGGCTTTCATTCGTTACCTTGACAGCGATCGGCGTCCACTAAATCCCCTGTAACAAGACTCAGTGTTTGATTCATTTCAAGTGCAGTACAAAATTCGCGATGGAGATTGGCCACCGCCATGGAATGAACTAGCTCTGGATCATAGTCTGCACCATCAGGACCTAGGCGATTGGTTGTTGCACAACAATCGGGCACAAGGTAGGTATCAAACCCCATATTCCCCGACATTCTAATAGTAGTTTCAACGCAACAATTGGTGAAGAACCCAACCACTACCAACCTTTGAATACCCGCTCTGCGAAGTAGAATTTCTAATGATGTACCAACAAAACCACTATTTACGTCTTTCTCAATAACGATATCGCTGGCGGCAATTTCGAAACCTTGTTTCAATTCACCTCCGGGCTCGGAAAGCTTTAATGGGGAGGCTGCTTCACGAGAATCATGCAAAGTCCAGGCAACTGGTAGCCCATGTTGTCGCCACTTAGACAATAATTCCAGCATATTCTGTTCAGCCTCAGGGTTGTTTCTGCGGCCAGTTTTACCACCCCAGTGAGACAAAACATCAACACCCTTTTGCACATCAATTAGGAGTAGACAGCTATCTTTTAAAAATTGGTTAATCAAAACGGATGTCTTCCTAAATAAGTTAGTGGTTAGAACTCAGACGGGCCAGAATAATAACTATGCTGAAAATTGTCCAGAACAAAAAATCCCCCGTACTTGCTTATGAGGGATTGATTTTTGGTGGAGCCTAACGGGATCGAACCGCTGACCTCAATCTAATGGCGATTTAAAGCACAGGCATCAAAGTCTTCAGATGAGCCTCAATCTCTACCGCGGTTACTCTAGTTGCATCAGAGGCCACCACTCCAGCAATTAAGGTCTCCCCTTCTAAACCAAACAAATAGCGCAATGTCAGCAAGCCATCAGTAAGGGCATCTATCTGACCGTTACCATCGATATCTGCAAGAACACCTAGTGTTGCTATGCGAGACTCAATGTCGACTGATTCGGTATAGGCCGCATCAGAGGCTATGGTACCTGTTACCAACGCACTGCCGTCTAATCCAAACATTCCTCTAAGTAATAAAAGCCCATCCGTTAGAGCGTCATACTGGCCGTTTCCGTCGATATCTAGCGACCCGGACGGGATTGTCCCCGCCAAGAACTCATCTAAGGCCGAAACGCCATCATTATCTTGGTCACTTGTCGCATCTGAAGCATCATTTGGATTTAGCCCATACGTAGTTTCCCAGGCATCAGGCATGCCATCAGAGTCACTATCAAGTGAATAAACCGAATTATTGGGGAAGGCATCGGAGTTATCGCCTGTTCCATCACTATCACTATCTACTGTCTCAGTTGCATCATTAGGAAAAGCATCAGCATTATTTCCAACGCCATCTGAGTCCGTATCTTCGCTCTCAGTGGCATCTAGTGGGAATGTATCAGCTCCATCTGCAACGTTATCTCCATCGTCATCGGTGTCGCTATTATTACCAATACCATCGCCGTCAGTATCTACTGTTTCTGCAGCATCAAGTGGCAAGGCATCATTCTCATCCGATACGCCATCACCATCATCATCGTCATCTGCAACCATTCCTAATGAAATGCAGTTGGCAGGGCAGTTATTAGGTATGCCATCAGAATCAGTATCAATAAGTCCGTTGAGTCCTATTAGCGGGTATGCATCTGTGATATCAGGCACACCGTCATTATCATCATCCGGATCACTGTTATTTCCGATACCGTCGCCATCAGTATCTATAGATTCAGTTAAATCATTTGGAAACGCATCCGCGTCATCGGCGACTCTATCTCCGTCAGTATCATCTAGGATTGTAATTATGACTTGAGCGTTACCACTATCAACGGTTCCATCATTAACTACAAACTTAAACGTATCTCCCGTAGCATCAGAGTCATTAGATAGATAAATCGGGCTCTCTAAAAGAGTATCACCGACAGACAATGGATCCTTGTACCCAGCATCAAGCGACTCAAGCCCCGTTGAAATAATGGCAAAGGCTTTAGTTTCATCGAGCGATGGAATAACGTAATTTACCGATCTACTATCAGATGAGGCTAGTAAAATAGGATCGTAGGGATTGGTTATATTAACTATCCGCACGCCACGACTTTGAGATGTAGCAAGGTAGGCCGTAAAACCATCATTTGAGATCTCTACACTTCGAACAAAGCCAATACCTGTAATTGAGGCGATGAGGGAGGGACTATTTGAGTTCGCTACATTGAAAATCTTTAGTCCAAAAGGTCCATCTGTGACATAAAGTATCGAGCTATCTGATGATAGAGCAATAGAATAGACCTCACCATCCGTATCGATACTACTTAATACTGTGAGTGTTGATGGCTGGCTGATATCAATAGTATGGAATCCCTTGAAGCCATCACCAACGTAAGCCCGCTCAT
>CAJWFB010000042.1 GCA_913031645.1 uncultured Cellvibrionales bacterium | reverse complement strand
GATGATAGCTATTTTCCATGGCTTTACCGGTCTCACCATGACCGCGATGATCATCAGCAGTAACCATAATGCCTTGTTTGTTTAGGAACTGGGCGAACTCACCATAGCGTACAGCATGTTCAGACATACCATGCATAATATGAAGCCACGCGACTGGGTGCTCAGGTATCCACTGGCAATAGTGAAGGTCACCCGATGGGCCACTTGAGAAAGGCAGTGTTTTTCGTTCGACGTCAGTCATAATTTAGTGTTCCTCGCGATACCAGTCATCCCCAGCATTCCCTACTCATAAGCTATTTTTTATAGTTTAAGCTTAGCATAGCCTAATAGAGTTCGCGGATGACTATGTTATTGTTGGTTGCGCGTTTCTATTCTTGGTTACTCTTTTATCGTCTATTCTTTTAGAGGTTCTTATGAATGTGGTTTTGGCCGTTATTTTTTGTGCACGGGCTATTTTACTAGTGTTTAAAAAATTAATAGTGCTGACAGGAACAAAAAAAGGGCGCTCCGTATAACATACGAGTCGCCCTTTTTAGTACAACTTATGCTTGCGCTAAATTAAAACCCTTTGCGGAACGTCAATCCAAAGGTGCGAGGTGCATTTGGATAGCCAGAGAAGCTTCCTGGCGCTGCCGTTGTTGGAAAGGCCGTTATTAGAGATTCGTGATCTGTTAGGTTACGACCCCAGAGGATTAGGCTCCAATCATTGGGGTCTGAAGCAATGCCTACACTTGCATTGAAGTTGTCAGTGCTTCGTGCCGCGATTGATGTAGGTATTAAATCAGCCACTTTGATTTCATCTTCATAGACATATTCAAGTCTAACAAAGCCATTGATTGAGTCAGAAACATCAAAAGAGTACACCGCATTAGCATTGGCACTCAACTCGTGCACACTTGAGGGTGTTAGACCCGAGAGGTCTGTAAACTGCTGCCCTTCAGGGCACTGGTATTCCGGAGCGGCAAGACCGGTCGTGTCACATGAACCTTTTAAGAATTCGTCATAGACGGGATCTAAGGCAATGACGGAGAGACGCAATACAAGATCTTCCGAGGCGGCAAACATACTGTCAAACTCGATACCTTTATGAGTTTGTTCGCCAGCATTTACAAGATTGAAGCCGGTTCCGGTAAAGGCATTAGACTGAAAGCCTTTGATGGATTGATTAAACAAAGCGATGTTGACATAACCATTGTCAAAGGACTTCTTCATTCCCAATTCTATTGAAGTTGCCTCTTCAGGGTCTGCCGAGCGTAGGTTGCGAGCATCGACTGTCAAGCTTACAGAAGTCGCTTTAAAGCCTGTTGAGTGACTAACATAAAACGTAGTGTCTTCATTTGCAGAATAAGCAAGACGCAGTGTATGAGTGAGATCATCTGAATCAAATTCACCAGATTCATCCGCATTAGGATAGTTGGTGAAGGGTTTGAAGAACTGCAAACCTGTTAAAGCACCTAGGCCAACTGCTTCAAAAGGAAGGGCCGCGAATGCATCGACCACTTGAACGTCAGAGATAACATCTTTTTTGTCATCAGTGTAGTTAAGGCCAAATGTCGCGGTTAAGTTATTAGAGACATCATAATCAACTTGGCCAAAGAATGAGCTCGATTTGTTGTTCATCGTGTAAGCTTCTCGCGGCAGTCCGGTACCGGGTAAGTAAAAAACCTCGGAACAGGCCACACCATTAACGAAACAAACGCCGAAGGCTGCGCCAACGTAATTAACGCCAGATCCACCCACTGGTCCGAGAACCGCGTCAGCGGCAGGCCCAAGCGCTGCGGCTAATCCAGCAGTCACAAGCGTGTCAGCAAAAGGGTAAAGCTGTGTGCCAAAAGTAACATTTCTAAAGTGATCAACATCCAGCTCTGCATAGTAGCCACCGACCATCCACTGCATCGCCCCGTCACCATTCGAGGTCAAACGAATCTCTTGGCTAAAGGAATCAAATTCTTGATCTCCTCGGTTTTCAGCCACTAAATCAGCGCCAGAGAAATCAGCGTCAAAAGTAGTGTAAGAGGTTTGATTTCGTTTTGCTGTAATCGAGGTTAATGTTGCAAAATCAAGATCCAAGTCAACTTGTACCGATAATCCTTTGCCGGTTAGCTCGTTACGGGGGCGCTTAGTGCCATCGGCACTATCATTCTGGTAGGACTCTCTGGCAAACGGGTCGATAGCCGCATACCCATACCCATTAGCGATAGCTAGACCGGCAGTTACTTGAGAAGTGAACCCATCAACAAGAGAGGTTGCGATGCAGCACTCTTCATCCATTGAATTATAGTCAGCAATAACACGGATGGTGAGATCATCGGATGGCTCAAGTAACAACTGCGCTCTTAATGCAGAGCGATCACGTCCATTTAAGCTACTGCCGTCCGTTAAATTAGTGGCATATCCATCAGCTTGGTTACTGCTGGCGGATAATCTAAATGACGTGGTATCCGTTAGGGCATTAGTAACAGTGCCCTTGAGAATGGTTTGACCATAGTTACCAAGGGTCGCGCCAACGCTACCGGCAAAGTCTTGTTCAGGCAATTTCGTGGTCATGCTGATCACGCCGGCTGATGCATTTTTACCGAATAGCGTTGATTGGGGACCACCGAGTACTTCTACACGCTCAATGGTTGGCAAATCAGCCATCGCGCCGGCAGAACGAGTGCGAGCAACACCATCGACATATACGCCAACGGCGGGCTCTATACCTGGGTTGTTAGCGCCATTGCCAAATCCACGAATCACAAAGTTAGTTTGCGATGTTTTTTGAAGTTGGCTTACGCGTAATGTCGGCACAGCTGACTGTAAATCTATTAAGTCAACAATCGCAGATTGTTCGATTTGTTCGGAAGTTGTTACTGAAACTGACACTGGAATGTCTTGGAGTGTTTGTTCTCGTTTGTTGGCGGTCACGATAATCTCATCGATTTGTGCCTGGGCTATGCCACTCAAAAGCAGAGCGCCTGAAGCCACCAAAGCTGTTCTGCGGCGAAAATTAAATGTATTCATTGATTCCCTCGAGGATATTGATTGAAAAAGACTTCCCCATTCACAGTTAAAGGGGAATTAACTCTAAACAACTGACGAGGCATTATGCTATAAAATACGTAGATGTATAGTAAATTTTTATAAATTATGAGTTGAAAATTATTGGGGAAGGAAATCTTTATAAATAAGAGTTGTCTATGAAACGAGTAAAATTGCGGCTTCAAGTACGATAATATGTAGAGGTTTTTATCTTCTTCAATATAACAGAGCAATAACCGACATTTATCTATACGATAAATAATAGTCAATCACTACTCGTTATTTGACCAAATTATAAAACATTACCGTCGGTACTTGATCAGTAATTTTTCTCTTTTTTTAGGGCATATGTTTACCTTGGATAAATCACCTTGGATATGAGGTAGCGCCAATACACGCTTATCCATAACCTTGAACCATAGCCACGGAACATAGGACAGCATATACATTCCAAAGTAACCATTGGGCAATTCTGGAATATTTTCGAAGTTACGAAGACTTTGGTAGCGCCTGGCCGGATAGGCATGATGATCTGAATGCCTTTCTAAGTGGAATAAGACTATGTTGCTCACAATATAGTTGGCGTTCCATGAGTGATGCGGTTTACAGCGCTCATAGTTACCATTGGGTTTCTTGTCGCGTAGCAAACCGTAGTGCTCAATATAGTTAGCTAAGGTTAATTGTGACCATGCCCAAAAGTTATGCATGATTAAAAAGGGCACGAGTATCCATCCGAAATAAGCAACTAGAGAACCCTGAAAAAGAGCACTCAAGGCATATGAATGTAAGATTTCATTATGAGGACTTAAAAAGGGCTTCCCATCTTTAGCCAGCCTCTCGCGCTCTAACTGCCAACCGCGTACAAACGTACCGGAGATTTCTCGTACAGCAAAGGCGTAAAGTGATTCGCCTAAGCGTGAGCTAGCCGGATCTTCTGGTGTTGAAACCAAAGTGTGATGACCACGATTGTGTTCGACTGAGAAATGACCGTAAGCCGGTACTGCTAGTACAATCTTGGCTAACCATTTTTCTATCTTAGTGTTTTTATGCCCTAACTCGTGCGCGGTGTTGATACCAATGCCGCTGTAACTACCTGCTACCAGAGCTACAACCAACATAGTGATGATACTCAAATCATAGGTACCGACTAACCAGGCAAACGCAAACAAGACGATAAAATGCATGGGTACTGTGAGATAAGTGAGTATTCTGTAGTATTGATCCTCCTCAAGCTGAGGCACCAGCTCTTCCGGCGGATTGTTAGTATCCTCACCAACCACCCAATCCAACAGAGGTACAACAATATAGCTAAGTGCAAGAGGTATCGCCAATACTGCTTGAATACCGGTTTGTGTAAAAAGATAAATTGCGCCTAATGGCATGAGTGGCCATAGCATCGACATAAGCCATAAATATCTTTTTTTATCGGTATAAGTTATCTCACCTTTCGAGGGGTGAATCATAGTGTAGGTTGTCATTACTAAATTCCTTTTTGATTCTTAATTTTGTAGTTGGCAGCTTTAGATCGAATAACGGTATAAAGTCATATTCATCTAATAAACGCCAACGTCATCGATATCCGATTACTAAAATGTCCCCTAAGAATTTTGATCACGCGCTTATGAGGTTAAGTCTAACATCGCTCTCAAAGGCATTATTGTATGCCCTTACAGAGAATGATAAGATTCAAATACAGTCAATAAGGGACTCTTTTGCAGTCAATCGAGGGCTCTTTTACCGTCTTTAGCACTTATGCTCAAATGTTTTTTGGACTTAATCATGAATTCAATAACCCTCTCGCCACTCTTTACCCTAATGTCACAGCATGGCATTACTCAGGCTGAAGTGCTTATTAAATCGGGAGTTGAGCCCACTGACTTATCTCAGCCAATTAATTTGAGTGCCGATCAACTAAATATAATCTGCACCAATGCTCTTCGGCTCACAGGGGATGAGGCATTGGGTATGAAGCTGGGTATGCATTTAGATATAGTGTCACTCGGGATCTTTGGATATGCGCTAATGACCAGTGAGACGCTGTCCGATGCAGTGCACCTTTTATTGCGTTACAACCAGGCACTGTTGCCGAGTATAACCATTAATTTAGAAACTCATGGCAATAGTATTGATTTAATGGGCAGAGGTGCTCATTTACCAAGCCACCTTGAACGCTTTTATTTGGATACGCTTTTTGCTGCTTTAGCGACGAATCTGCGCACGTTGACGGGTATTGACCGCGTACCCTTTAGTCTTAAGCTTGATTATGCTTCAGTCAAAGATAAAAGTACGTACTACTCTGTGTTTGGGCCAGCGGTAGAATTTAATGCGGGTCTCAGCGCCATGAGTTTCGATGAGCAGACGCTGTTATTGCCAATCTCGAGTTCTAACCCATTCGCTCAGGATATTTTTCAGCGAGAATGTGACCGGATAATAGCCTCCGACAATCATCTTGGAATGGTTAGTGAGCGCGTTAAGCAGATACTGATTAGTGCGAGCTTGGACTTTCCATCCACAGCTGTAGTGGCAAATAAACTTCATATGAGTGAGAGTACATTGCAAAGACGGCTTGCCAAAGAAGGTTGTAAATTCCAGCAACTGCTTGATCAAGTCCGATACCGTCTTGCTCTGGAGTATTTACAAGGTACCCATTTACCGGTCACTGAGGTGGCATTACTATTGGGCTACAGCAGCGCGGCAAACTTCCGACGCTCGTTTAAGCGTTGGAGCGGAGTCACGCCGGCTAAAATCCGCCAGACGTTTTAGTCTTTATTGCGAGGGGCTCCAATGAACGTGTTAATTGGTTATAGACTCGATAATAGGTGTTAAAAAGTCTGCATCGCTCCAGTCTAAAGGGGGTAACGTAGAATGGTAATTATTCTCTGATCGGATGGTGTCGGTACCTACTCTTTCGTAAATACTGTTTCGAACAATGACAAGGTCATACTGGGGATACACATAAATATTGTTTTGATGCAGTCCAGCTGAGTAGAAATAGCCATAGGAAGGCTCAACCCACCATTGCAAGCCATAATAAGGATTGCTTGTTCCTTCAGGCACAGTCGTTGATTCTGTAACCCAATTTGGGCTCACAATTTGGTCGTCGAGCCATCTACCATCACGGGCATAAAGAAGCCCAAAACGAGCGAAATCTCTCGATGTTGTATCAATGCAGCAGTAGGTCATTGCATGGCCTAATTCGTCTGTCCACCACTCAGCATTTATCCCAATTCTGGAAAACAACTGCATGTCAGCGTAATCAAGCACATTTTGTCCGGTCGCGGCCTCCAGAATACCGGCAAGTAGCATAGAATCTGTGTTTTGATAGGCCCAATTGTCCGTTCTTGGCGTTGTTTCTGGTGCTCTGTTTAGGGCATATGCCAATTGATCACCAGTATCGCCGCCTGAAGTATAAATATTAGCATCGCCATCAGTAGCTTCAGCCAGACCAGTGCGCATCTCTAAAATGGCTCTGACACTAATTGCTTCTTTGTCGGTGTTTACCCAGGGTGCTAGATAATTTTCAGCAGGGACATCAATCGAATCGATATACCCTTGATCTATGGCTATACCGATCAAAGCGCTGGCGAATGATTTTCCAGTTGACCAACTGGTTGCTAGGCTATTTTCAGATGCACCATTGGTGTAGCGCTCTGCCACGATCACACCATGCCGAACAATAACGACGCCTTGAGTATTTCGAGTACTTTTAAAAGCGTAGTCCAACGCTTGCTTAAGTCCTGTTTCGGACATATTGACGTCGGCTGGTTCATATGTGTCCCAACTAACGCCGGGATATGTAGATGTGTCTGGAAGATTGGTTGGTTCGCTTGGAGCGACGATGTCTACCGCAACGGATGAAGAGTCCGAGCCTCCACAGGATGCTAGCGTTGTTGTAATAAACAATAAAAATAGTTGTCGCATGAATTGGGTGCCTGAATAAGTGGGTTACTCAGTATAACGTATCATTGCGCGCCAATTGTGTCTAAATAAGGTAATTTTGGCTCAGTATCATTGTTTTGGTACAAATAAGAGTTTCCACCGTAAGACCCAAACAAAATATAATTAAAGGAACAGTGACTTGGTAAATGGTAAGCCGTTCTCGGTTGAAGCGCTATCAAGAATAGTTGAAATGGCATGGGAGGATCGTACGCCATTTGAGGCGATCGAAGTGAATTTTGGCGTCAACGAATCAGCTGTCATCAATATCATGCGAGCCGAGATGAAGCCGCGATCTTTTCGTTTGTGGCGTAAGCGAGTGTCGAGTAGAAAAACCAAACATAGTGCGTTACGGTCGCCTGATGTGAGTCGAGGCTATTGTCCAACGCAGTATAAACAGAAATAGGAGATAGTACCGATGCGTATTTTAGGTGTTTTGACTGGCGTAATATCAACGATGCTTGTCTGTGCTGTTAGTGCGTTTGCTGACTCGACTGAGAGGAACATAATGATTGATAACTTTGACGCTAACTCGACGGTGCGCTGGGACTATGTCAGCGATCAGGTCATGGGAGGAGTTTCTGAGGGTTCAGCTCGATTGGGAACTGATAATGATACTGGTGATGCCTATGCGCACATGGTGGGTGATGTAAGCACGGCTAACAACGGTGGTTTTATCCAGTTGCGGACCAGACTCTCATCGGGAGCTGATAAAAATGCAGCCGGTATTTACATTAAGGTGCGGGGCAATGGACAAAAGTATTACATTCATCTGCGCACAAAAGGCACCATGATGCCGTGGCAATATTATCAAGGTGCGTTTGATGTCAGTGAACAATGGCAGGTCATTCGTTTGCCGTTAGATTCGTTCAAACCCTCGGGTTCTTGGCTGAGAAAGACAGCTTTGCCAAAGTCTATTCGAAGTGTTGGGATTGTCGCTTATGGTCGAGACCATGAGGCTGACATTCAAGTGAGCGAAATCGGCTTTTATGAAGAGGATTAAGGCGCCGCTATACTACCAAAGCTTACCCCAGCACCCTATTGGGGGCGATCGGCAAACAGCGCAAGCTGTTCTTCTGTAGCCGGCTTTTGATGTTTTCTTTTCCATTCAGGAAAAGGCATTCCATAGATGATCTCACGTGCCTGCTCATAGTCGATTTCGGTACTGCTTGTCTGCGCTGCGGCGACATACCATTTACTTAGGCAATTACGACAAAAATTAGCTAAATTCATTAAATCTATATTTTGTACATCTTTGTTGTCATCAAGATGTTTTAGAAGTCGGCGAAATACTGCGGCTTCTATCTCTGTTTGGGTGTTTTTATTCATAGTTTAGCAAGTCCGTTATGGTGTTCTGTCAAAAGACAGCTTAAATCATTTTGATGGGTTTGAAGAGGATTAAAGTCCAATTTAAAAACTCTCTTATTTGGAATAACTTATATCATTTTGCCAGTGATAGAGCGATTCAATCGTAATAATTTATGCTATTCTGCCCACGAATGAAAATCTAATGATAAAGCCTAACAATAGTGGCTTTGACTACTAGGATAACGGAAATCCATGACCATAAATACATCGCTTTTATCACTGATTGGCAATACCCCAATGCTTAAACTCACAGCCTTTGATACGGGCCCCTGCGAGTTATTTGTAAAGCTTGAATCGCACAACCCTGGAGGATCAATTAAAGATCGAGTTGGTTTGGCTATTATTGAAGCCGCGGAGCAATCAGGTGAGCTAAAGCCGGGTGGGACGATTATTGAGGCGACTGCAGGCAATACCGGTATTGGTCTGGCATTAGTGGCAGCGATTAAGGGTTATAAAATTATTTTGGTCATCCCTGACAAAATGAGTCGAGAAAAAATCCTCCATTTGGAAGGCTTGGGAGCGCAAATTGTTTTAACACGTTCAGATGTTCCAGAGGGGCACCCTGAGTATTATCAGGATTTGGCCCGAAAAATTGTGGCCGAAACGCCAGGTAGTTTTCTTGCTAATCAGTTTTCTAATCCAGCCAATCCAATGATTCATCGAACCACTACTGGACCTGAAATATGGGCACAAATGGATGGTAATCTTGATGCCGTTGTCGCGGGTGTAGGGTCTGGCGGCACGATAACGGGTATGGCAGAGTTCTTTAAAGAAAAAGCTCCAAATGTGCAGATGGTTGTTGCTGATCCGGAGGGATCTATTGTTGCTGATGCGGTACTCAAGGGTGCGTTCTCTTACGAGGGCGGTTCATGGTTGGTGGAGGGCGTGGGTGAAGATTTTATTCCCGATAACTTAAATGTTGGCTTGCTGCATGATGCTGAGGTGATCACTGACAAAGAAGCCTTTCAAACCTTGCAGGTGCTGATTACGGAGGAGGGGGTATTGGGTGGCTCGTCTACAGGTACTCTGGTAGCGGGTGCGGTTAAATGGTGCCAAAAGCAGACAACACCTAAGCGTGTGGTGACGTTTATCTGTGATACCGGCAATAAATATCTCTCCAAAGCATTTAATAAATCATGGTTGCTCGATAATGATTTAATCGACGTTACCATGGCAGGAGATTTGACCGACTTGGTCAATCGGCGTGCTGATCATGGTGAGATGGTTAGTGTAACGCCATCTGATACCTTAATGACCGCTTACAAGCGCATGCGAGCCTCAGATATCTCACAGATTCCAGTACTTGAGCAAGGAGCACTTGTTGGTGTGCTCGATGAAGAGGACTTACTCTTTAATGTGAGCAAGAGTAAAGCGGCCTTTGGCCAGCAAGTTAGTGAGTTCATGGTCACTAATCTGGATGTTTTGTCCGCCGACACCTCGGAAGAAGCATTGATGGAGATTCTGACTCAGGGAAAAGTGGCCATTATTTATAAGGGAGATATCTTTATTGGTTTCATTACCAAGGTAGACCTCATTAACCATTACCGAACCAAGATAAGCCAAGATTAACCAGGACTTTAAATCACTATGAGCGACAACAATAACCCACAGGGTTTTGAGACTAAGGCTATTCATGCCGGTCAGCAACCTGACCCAACCACCGGTGCAATTATGACGCCGATCTACGCCAGTTCGACCTATGTTCAGCAGAGTCCCGGTGTGCACAAAGGTTATGAGTATTCTAGAAGCCACAACCCAACCAGAAAGGCATTAGAGGATTGTATTGCGGCATTGGAGAATGGCTCTGCAGGGTATGCCTTTGCATCTGGAATGGCCGCGACAGCGACGGTCCTAGAGATACTTGATTCAGGTGATCATGTGATTGCCATGGACGATCTCTATGGAGGCACCTATCGATTATTTGAAAATGTTAGAAAACGTTCGGCAGGTCTCGACTTTACATTCGCTAATTTGAGCGATTTGGATAATCTTGAGTCATCACTCCAAGAAAACACCAAAATGATTTGGGTGGAATCACCAACAAATCCATTACTCAAATTGGTTGACTTGCAGGCTGTTGCCGCCTTTGCTAAAAAACATAATCTGATTGCGGTCTGTGACAATACTTTCTGCTCACCTTATGTCCAAAAGCCGTTGGAGTTTGGTTTTGATTTGGTTGTTCACTCAGCAACGAAGTATTTGAATGGCCACTCAGATGTGGTTGGCGGCATAGTAGTTTGTGCGCAGGAAAGACAGGATCTTGTTGATCAGATGTTTTATCTGTCTAATGCGATTGGTTCAATTATGAGTCCATTTGATAGTTTTTTGGTCCTGAGAAGCTTGAAAACGCTGGCGGTGAGAATGGAGCGGCACTGCAATAGTGCCCTCTACGTTGCCAAGTATCTGGAGCAGCATGATGCGATAGAAAAAGTCTATTACCCTGGTCTTGAAAGTCACCCACAGCATAGCTTGGCTAAACGTCAAATGAATGGGTTTGGAGGCATGATAAGCGTCGTTCTCAAAGGTGGCTTAACCAGTGCCACGCAATTTTTAGAGAGTACTCAGTTGTTTGCTCTGGCTGAAAGTTTAGGGGGTGTCGAAAGTTTGATCGAGCATCCAGCCATTATGACTCACGCATCTGTCCCAGAGGCGATTAGAAATGAGATCGGCATTGTTGGCGGTCTAGTGAGGCTATCTGTGGGAATGGAAACCCTCGAAGACCTTATTGCCGACATAGAAATAGCATTGACGGGCAAGGGCTAAAAGTTTAGAACATCAAGAGATTTTAGTGTTCAGCAGCTTCCGATGAATCAATAAAGGCCTGCGCCTCAGTGACGCCGCCAGCGTTGAAGACGCTGCTATAGCCGAGCTGGTCTAAAATCTCTTTGGCTTTGCCTGAACGATTGCCGCTGCGACAGTAGACATAGATGGTCTCATCTTTATTGGTCGTTACGTTGGCTATCTTTTCGCCAATCTCTTGCCACTCAATAAATTTGGCCCCGGGCAGATATCCGGTTTCCCATTCAATGGGTGTTCTCACATCTATAATCAAAGCCGAACTCCTGCTATCAGCAACTGCTATTGTGGTTGAAATAAGCAAAATGAATGTTAAGAAAAACGATTTCATTGTAGTTACTCTTTCATGCCCAGACCTTTAGCAGATTTTATACCCGTTCTAGAAGAGGCTAAAGGTTTTTTTCAGATATAGTCTTTTAATATTCAGGAATAACCCCCTATTCGCGATCTGTTGTCATCGCGCCCTTAATGCTCTGGACAATGACTCTATCCTGCGGTTTCAGCCATTAGGACAGGCCTAGCAGTATTGATTTATCGAAAGCTAGGATCCATTTGACCCTTCAAACAACCGATGATGAAGGGAAAAGTATCAGTGATAAAATACCCATAGACTCCATTTACCTGCATGCCATTACATTCATCTAGATCACCGAGTCCATCTGTGTACTCATAATCTTGACGGTAGGTTCCATCATAATTCCCAGCTGGTGTGGGATAACCACTGACAGGTATTCTTGTGCCAGTTTTTAAGTGGTAACTAGACTCGGCTTTGCGAACTACTCCATTATCATTGAACCAAGAGCCAAAAATCGGAAAACCATCAGCAGCAAAACCAACCACGGGCGATTCCACGGCTATCTCGGCAGAAAACATCGCATTTGGCGTAGCATGGTAGTGATAGCTTCCGCTGGGTTGAACATGCGCATTGTGACTATCTACTGCAAAACCATTGGCAGGAAACATAGGATCAAACCGCCAGGGATTAGCCATATCACCGCATCCTATCTTTCCGTTACCCACGCCAAAGCAGGCTGCAGCAAGAAGATCAAATTTCACACCGTTAAGCATCAATCCATTATCCATGCCAATGGCCAGCTGGGTATTGGTATCTGCAAAGGTTGGAGTTGCGGTTATCTGATAGTCTTGAGATTGTTCCGATAAATCGTTCGGGAAACTTCTACTGCCATCATTGAAGTTGTGGTTGGGTACACCGTTGGATTGTAGTCGACATTTGCTTCCTACGTCTGAAATAGTCAAATTCCCTGTAAATACAACGGAACTAAACATATCTGTGGCTGAGGAGCTGTAGGATGCAATATAGTCTTTACAATTAGCACTGCGGTTAGTGAAGATTTTATTGGTGATATCAGTTGCTGCGGTGTCTCCATTATCCCCAGTATCAGATTGTCTAATACCATCCGCAACCGCAAAAAGTTCAGAAACAATATCCGAGTAGCCAGCGCTGCCAGCAAGTAAATTATTATTCTCAAACGGATCGGTTGCCAGGTCATATAGCTCTTGCCCAGTCGCGGTACTGATAAGTTTATAGTTCGTATTTCTGATAGCCCACCCTGAGATATTGTCACCTGAAAAGTCGCTATAGAGATAATCCCTATGGGCGGTATTACTATTAGTCAGCAAGTGTTTGAAGCTCATACTATCTTCAATAGAGGATACCGGGCTACCTGCCATGCTTGCGATAGTAGCGAAAAAATCGGTACTGCTAATCAGTGCATCTTCCCGGACATTTTTTCTTGATACACCAACTCCAGAGGCTATCATTGGTACGGCGATCCCACCTTGAGTCAAATTACCTTTACTACCATTGGCATACACGGAACGATCGGCTACCTGACGGGGCGTACCGTTATCGCCAACATAAAAAATAATCGTATTGT
>CAJWFB010000041.1 GCA_913031645.1 uncultured Cellvibrionales bacterium | reverse complement strand
ATCGCTAGAAGACCGAGATCATAACCTAGCTTAAGCGAGGCTTCAAACGATATGCTCAGCTTATGCCTAGAATTAGCTTGAAACTGATTGGAAGTTACAGCCCAAACACAATTTTTTCACTTTTTAGTAAACGCTCCATGCCGAACATCAGCGCTACTGAAAGAAGCAGTGTTGACAGACATGACACTACCAGTTGTAACAAGGGTATTTCTTTACCCTTCATCAAATCGATTAGAGCCTGTAGCTGCCCAGTCACTGGCGCCCAGCGCAGTTCATCTGTTGCTAAGTCAAAGGTGACGGCATAGGACAGGGCCATAGGGATGAATAAAACAAAGGAGATGTAAGTCTGAGCTTCTTTAAAGCTTTTAGCCATAAAGGATACAAACAGCTGCATGCTTGCTGCGAAAATGGCGACAAATACTCCGGCTATGAGTGTGGCGATCATAAAGTTCAGGCTAATGTCGACACTAAACCCAAGTTCTTGCCATGGCACCAGTGGATAGATAATTTTTGACATTATTAGCACTAATACGAGCCCTAACATACCAAAAAGCCCGACTGCACACACTTTGGAGGCAATCAGCTCTCGCAGACTGATGGGATGACTTAACAGTAGCGCTAGTGAGTTACGCTCTCGCTCTCCTGCGCTGGTATCAATAGCAAGATTCATTCCTGATACAAAGATCGACAACAGCATAAATAAGATAATCATAGCCATAAGCTGGCCACCTTTAGATTCTGAGGTAGCTTGATCTTGCATTTTTATATTCAAGGAGTTCATTATTTTAGGATTAATTCCTCGAGCAATAAGCCTTAAACTAGCCATCTCTGAGCTATAGCTTCGCAGTGTCTTTTGTGTTCTGCGAATGGCGCTTTGCAAGTTTTCCTCTGACCCATCAGCAATCAAGAGAACCTCTGCTGGCTCACCGCGATACATGTGTTTAGCATAGTCAGCACCGATAATTATTTGAATGGCTGTGACTTCGGCCTTGTCTTCGCTATGTCTAATACCTTGGTTATCTAAAAAAGTAATAAGATCAGGGGCGGCGGCGGCGTTGCTGATCGTAATATTTAAATCTTTAGGACTTGTTACTTTGTCGATGATGAGCATCATCATACCCGCCATGAATATGGGTACGAAAATAGCGTAGTAAAGACCGGCCATGACTGATCGTTTGTCTCTTGCGGCGTCCACTAATTCTTTGCGGAGTAAACTAAAAAAGCGGTTATTCATGCCGCAATCCCCTCGTCAGTGCCAATCAGAGCAATGAAGGCCTCTTCCAGAGACGTTTGGTTAGTTTGATCACAGAGTTCCTGTGGGCTGCCAATGGCAACAGCCTTTCCGTCCGCCATTACCACCACACGATCACAAAGTGAGGCTACTTCTTGCATCACATGACTGGAAAACAGGATGCAATGTCCCTCGGCCTTCAGTTTGCGAAGCATGTCTCTCAGCACTCTGGTACTCATTACATCTAGACCCCGAGTAGGTTCATCAAGGACGATGTTTTTTGGTTTGTGAACGATCGCCTGTGCGAGCGCTGTTTTCATACGCTGGCCTTGAGAGAAGCCTTTGCAGCGTCGATCGGCAATATCTGCGAGTTGTAAGTCATCAATAACGCTGTTCGTAGCGTCTAGTGCTCCACTTCTCGATAAACCGCTTAGCTCGGCGAAGTAACGGATATATTCCCGCGGCGTTAACCGTTCATAAATACCAAAGGGATCTGGGAACAGTCCTAACTGTTGCTTTGCCTCAACAGGCTGGATGGCAACGTCAATGCCGTTGATTGTGGCGATCCCTTGGTCAGCTTGTAAAAGCCCGAAGACAGTTCTTAGGCAGGTTGTTTTTCCTGCGCCGTTGGGGCCTAAAAGGCCGGTTATCTGGCCATCTTCGGCATGGAAAGTTAAGCCATCAAGCGCTTGAACGTCACCGATTTTTTTTGATAGATTAGCGACCGAGATCATAGCACTTCCTCAGAAGTTGTCTTTTGCTCAGTGGATGGCATGACTATATCGATGCCATTGGCATTGAGATAAAAACTCCTTGCTTGGCCCTTTTTAAGACAGTCGCCATCCAATTCTGCGATAGACCCTTCTTCAACGAGTTGAGCAACTATGCGATTAGCGCAAGATTGCATGGCCACGCCATGCGCTGCATGAGGGGCAACAAGGTGTGTAGAATTTTTCATATCGACCATGGCAAGCTCTGCCCATTCAGGAGGGGTCGCAGGATCCAATTCGCCTGATAGAAGTAGAGTGGGTACGTCGCTAACGATAGTGTCAGAAAAGGGTGTGCCAACTTTCTCGCTGGGCCAGACTGAGCATACCTTGGACAGCTCGGAAAACATCGTGCTACCGATATGTGACTGCTCAAGATCTGCGCTCAAACTAGTAGAAACTCGGTGAATGTCTTCACTGCAGACCACAGATGCATGCATGCCCATAGCGATATCCATGCCCTCCATGGACAGCGAATAGAGTCCCAAAATAGCCTGATAATTTCCTTTGCTCGCTTGGTCGATGGCATGAGGTAGTAGAGACCTTGTGGTGGGTGAGTACAGAGCAAGGCGAATAACACCAAGAAACTTATCATGAGTCAGTAAAAACTCTGTCGGCTGAGCTGTCAGAGGATGAAATATTTGTGTTTTGATTGGCGTGACGAGAAGATCAGATTCAATAGCAACTAAGGTATCACGGAGAGATGGAAATTGAGTTTGGCATCGAGCCTGGCTTTCACAGCCACTGATCAAAAGGTTGAATGCACGGTCAATAGCTAGCCCAATAGCTAAAACAGATTGCTGCATGGGAACAACACCATCTAAGGTAACAGTAGCTAGCGCTCCTGCATGCTCACGCATATAGAGCTGGGCCATACGGGTGCCATAGGAAATACCATAAACATGTAATTTGCCATAACCAAGATGTTTTCTAACAGCTTCAAAATCGTCAAGGGCATTAATGCTAGTGTATTGAGTGACATCGCCATCAATTGCAGCAAGACATTTCTCGGTCTCAGCGATACTATCAAAGTCGTCTTCGTTGACCAGCAGTGGAGAGATAGTCTGATCTTCAGGGCAGTCCAAAATATTAGATCGACCAGTGCCACGCTGATCGATGAGTAAAATATCACGGGTTTCTCGGATCTGCGCGAAGGTGTCATTAAACAGTGGGGCGTTATCAATAGCTGATTGGCCTGGGCCGCCAGCAATGGCTAGGAAAGCTTCATTTGGATAGATGTTTTTGATTGCGGGAATGATGGCGTAATGGATGTTAATTTTGCGACCATTGGGATTATTTGGATTTTCTGCGACATCCACATAACCGCAGCGCAAGCGATCCGCAAGGCCATCAACATAGCATTCACCCATGCTGTAGGACTCGTCTGCGACTCCGTTACTGGAGAGGTTTAATAGGATTAGTAAAAGAGTAGGCAGGGTCCAACGCAGATACGCTCGATCAAATAACAATGTGAAGCTCCGTTTCTAAATGTCGAAAGCCATTGAAGCATAAACACTGAAACCTTGTCACTGCGTTATCTAGAAATTCTCAAGCACAGAGTTGAGAAATTGATAGCCCAGTTCAGTAGTGCGATAGCGCGAGAAATCTTGTTCTAAAAGGCCTTGAGACTGTAAGCGAGCTACCGATATTGTAATGGTCTCATCACTGATGCCAGTGCGTTGCGAAAAATAGCTAGTAGGTACGCCTTCTTTTAGGCGTAACCCATTCATCATAAATTCCAGCGCTATCTCATCAACGGCAATCGGTGTTTTGGTAGTAAGAGCATCGCCTACTCGGGCTAAATAGTGTTCGGGTTGGCGTGTTTTTGCAGTGCGTATAACCTGGTTTTTTTCAGGGAGACTAATCTTGCCATGAGCGCCGGCACCGATACCTAAATAGTCCCCAAACTGCCAATAATTCATATTATGGACCGCTCTTTTTCCATCCAATGCGAAGGCGGAAACCTCATACTGTTCAAATTGATTTTCTTGCAGCATTGACATGCCTGCCTGTTGGATGTCAGCGAGACGGTCATCGACCGGCAATCGCGGTGGCCTTGAGAAGAATTCAGTGTTGGGTTCGATGGTCAGTTGGTACCAGGAAATATGCACAGCACCAGCATCCACGGCTAGCCTCAGATCATTTTTTGCCTGACTAATAGTCTGATTGGGCAGGCCATGCATAAGATCGATATTAAAATTGTCGAACCCTGCGGATTGAGCTGCAGAGATTGCTTTTAGCGCTTGGCGAGAGTCATGAATTCGACCGAGACGACTGAGGTGCGAATCATCAAAGCTTTGCACTCCAATAGACAGCCGATTGATTCCAGCATAGTGAAAGTCGGCAAATTTGTGTTGCTCAAAGGTACCCGGGTTGGCTTCTAGGGTAATTTCAATATCCGACTTGAAGCCGATTAATGCTTCTGCAGCAACTAAAATGGCCTCTATGGCTGGCCCAGAAAAAAGGCTAGGAGTGCCGCCTCCAATAAAGATTGAGTGTAATTTTCTACCTTTCACCCAATGTAGGTCGGCTTTCAGATCTTCAACGAGGGCATCAACATACAATTGCTCAGGAATGCTATCCCTGGCTACATGAGAGTTGAAATCGCAGTAGGGACATTTTTTAACACACCAAGGAATGTGGATATAAAGTGATAATGGCGGTAAGAGAATCACAGGCTCATGTGTTGCAAAAACTGAGCGATGGCTTTGCCCCGATGACTAAGAGTGTGCTTTGTTACTTTGTCGAGTTCTGCAGCATGACAGTCGGCCTCTGGAACATAAAAGATCGGATCATAGCCGAATCCCTGAGTGCCTCGATGCTTACGAGCAATATGCCCCTCCCAGGTTCCCTGACAAATTATTGGCGTAGGGTCCTCTGCATGACGAAGGTAGACAATGACAGCTTGATACCGGGCGCTGCGCTCATTCGCAGGTGCATCCGTTAATGCTGACAATAGTTTTTCTCGATTGCTCGCATCAGTGGCGCCATCACCCGAATAGCGTGCGGAGTATATGCCGGGAGCGCCCATAAGATAATCGACCTCCAAACCGGAGTCATCGGCAATGGCTGGAAGACCTGACAGAGCTGCGGCGTTGCGTGCTTTTAGAATGGCATTTTCGACAAATGTTAAACCGGTCTCTTCGATATCTAGAATATTCAGCTCCCCTTGTGGGATGATACTAATTCCTTGGTCGGCTAATAACTCTTGCAATTCTTTAATTTTGCCGGGGTTACCGCTAGCAAGTACTAATGTCTTTTGCTGGCTCACGTTAAACGTCCACAGGATTGATTATTAATCATGATACATTTTTTTCTGGAATTTAAAGTCATAGTCATAGCCGCGAGAACCATCATTGGGTTTGACAGTAATCTTGAAGGTTAGATAATCCGCATCCTCGAATTCGAATGGCGCGAGATAATACAATGATTGTTGCTCCTTTACTGCAACAAACTCAAGCGACTGACCCTGTTGTAACATATTAAATACCCGTCCGGTGATTATCGAGGGTACACCTATGGCCAGGTCCTCCATAACTGATATGTTCACCAATCCTTTACCTTTACCACGCACTATATTGTTGATCACAGCAATATTGGGCTCGATAAAAGAACTATTGAAGGCTGTATAAAAAATCTTGTAATTGCCATGTTGTTTGTAGAGTTTTTCTTCAAAGCCCTGAGATAGTATTGGCAGTGCTAACAGCACAGCTATCAGGAGGATTCGTCTCATTAGATACAGCCTCATTATTGCTACTTTAAGGGTTATATATACTCATTTTGCGAGATGATAGACCGCTGTGTGAGCAAAAAGGTTAGGCCAGATTTTATCAAGACCAAGATCACTGGCACGGCCACCAATAAAGGTTCGATTAACTATGCTAATCCCTCGTTCAGCACATAGAGCTTCAAAGTCTTTGTAGGTGAAAAAGTGGATATTGGGGGTGTCATACCATTGATAGGCTAGTTGTTTTGTTACTGGCATACGACCTTTAACCGCCAAAAAGCCACGGGTACGCCAATGGCCGAAATTGGGGAAAGTCACTATACATTGTTGGCCTATTCTCAACATTTCATCTAACACCAAATGCGGATAGCGCAGTACCTGCAGAGTTTGTGTCATCAGTACAGTATCAAAACTACTGTCGGCGAAATTAGCTAAACCCGTATTCAAATCGTGTTGGATAACATTGATGCCATTGGCGATACATTGATTGATAGACGCAGGGTCTATTTCTAAACCGTAGCCATGAATGTTGTGCCGGACAGTTAAATCTTGAAGCAGAGAGCCATCACCGCAGCCTAAATCGAGAATACGTGACTGCGGTTCAATCCAGTCACCAATGATACGGTTTGTATCGATCATGACTGCGCTCCAATCAAGGTTTGTGCAACACGCTGTAAATACTGGCCAAGCCCCTTTTCGTAGTGTTCATTGGGCAGTAAAAAAGCATCATGTCCTTGATTAGATTCAATTCTGAGGTAAGACACGTCTTTGTCAGCAGATACAAGCGCATCGGTTATTTCTTCAGAACAAGAGGGGGAAAAGCGCCAATCGCTGCTGAAAGCCACGACCAAAAATTTACACTGCGCTTGCTTGAATGCGTCCACAGCATTGTTTTGGTGATCTTGTGCAAGATCAAAGTAGTCGAGCATTTTGGTAATTAAGATGTAACTGTTCGCATCGAACCGTGTTGCGAATTTATCGCCCTGATAATTGAGGTAACTGGAGACCTCAAATTCAACCAGCTCCTTCTCAGCACCGTCAAGATCACCACTGCGAACCAAGCGACCAAACTTCTGACCTAGGGCATCATTGGACAGATAAGTCATATGGCCAATCATGCGTGCCAAGGCTAAACCCTGAGTAGGGCTTGTTTGATAATCTAAAAAGTTACCTTGCTTAAAGTTAATATCAGACTCTATAGCCCGACGAGCAATCTCATTGAAAGCGATGTTTTGCGCGGACAGCTTTAGTGAAGCAGCTATCACCACGGCATGCTTTAGTTTTTGAGGATGAGCCACCGCCCAATGCATAGCTTGCATTCCTCCCAAACTGCCGCCAATAACCGCCGACCAGCAGTCAATCTCAAGATGCTCCATTAATTGTTTTTGTGACGCCACCCAATCACTAACTTCCAGAGAGGGAAAGTCTACACCCCAAGGTTTTCCGGTCTCTAAATTTGTTGTGCTAGGACCGGTGCTACCAAAGCAGCTACCGATATTGTTGGGACAAACCACAAAAAAATGGTTGGTGTCTATGGCTTTTCCAGGCCCAATATAGTGATCCCACCAGCCGATCTTTCCGTTGGCATCAAGGCCTGCGGCATGGTGGTCTCCGCTTAATGCATGGCAGATAAGAATACTATTAGTTCGCTCAGAGTTCAGCGCGCCATAGGTTTCAAAGACAAGTTCATACTCGGATAACACCACTCCGCAAGCCAAGTTCAGCGGGGCATCAAAAGTTACTACACTTTTATTTAAGGCAGTTCCGGTATTATTTGTGTGTGAATCAATGGCCATATGCTTAATTATCGCGATTCTTGTAGTTTCGTCGGCTGGGCTAGCACAAAGTCTAAGAGGCGCTGGCGATTAACGCAACACAAGCATAATTATTTTTTATATCCATTTGTTGCGGTAGACTATGCAAATGTTATTAAGGAGCATCTGATGCAGTATAGAAAACTAGGTAATACCGATATACAAATCCCATTAATTGGGCTTGGCACCATGACTTGGGGGCAACAAAATAACCTTCAAGAAGCTTGTGAGCAGATGGATTATGCCCTTGATAAGGGGGTTAATTTCTTTGATGCAGCAGAGATGTACCCAGTGCCACCAAGAGCCGAGACCACCGGAGATACTGAGCGATGCATTGGAGAGTGGTTTGCTCAGACCGGTAAGCGGTCTGAGGTTGTGTTGGCAACTAAGGTATCCGGTCGTGCGGATACTCGCCCAGATTGGGCACATATTAGAGGTGGTCCACGCCTAAATAGAGATCATGTTAGGCGAGCAATAGAGGGATCCCTAGAGCGATTACAAACAGACTATGTCGATCTCTATCAAGTTCACTGGCCGGAGAGAGATACCAACTTTTTTGGTAAGCGCGGTTACCAACACAATCCTGCTGCCGATGGTATTGCTATTGATGAAACACTAGATGCTTTGTCTGAGCTAGTCGATGAGGGATTGGTTAAGCATATTGGCCTGTCTAATGAAACGCCTTGGGGTGTTATGGAATATCTCCGTTTAGCCGCTGATCGCGGCTGGGCTAAGATAGTGAGTATTCAAAATGTATACAGTTTACTAAGTAGGCAGTTCGAGGTGGGTTTGTCTGAGATGGCGATTCGAGAGAAAGTGGGACTGTTAGCGTATTCTCCAATGGCATTTGGCGTTTTGAGCGGCAAGTATATTGGTGGAGTCAAGCCAGAGGGTTCTCGGATGGCGCTATTTAAGCGATTTTCTCGCTACGATAGTCAGCAGTCGCAAGCTGCTACAGAGGCTTACTTTGAGATTGCCAAAAAGCATGGCCTGAGTTTGGCTGAGATGTCGTTAGCGTTTGTTTGCCAGCAACCCTTTGTCACCAGTTGCCTGATTGGTGCAACTAACATGGAACAACTCTCCGAAAATATTGCGGCTGGAGAGATTACTCTGTCAGACGAGTTATTGGTTGAAATTGAGCAGGTACACAATCAGTATCCTGACCCTGCACCCTGATGATGAGGCGCCAGTAATTAGAATAGGCCGCTCAGAACGGGCAGTAATTGGCCGCGAATAAAAATAAGCGTAAAAATAGCGACCATTGGTGATATGTCGATCATGCCTAACGGCGGAATGATTTTTCTAAATGGCTTCATATAGGGGTCTATAATTTGACTGACGAGGCGCACAGTTGGATGACTTGTGGTGCCTATCCAGCTAGAAATAGCTACGATTAAAATACCGTAGAAGTAGATCTCAATCAGCGTACCCAATAATGATAAGGCCGCGATGAACAGATAGGTCGGTAGTTGCTCAACCAACACTTGCCCAAACGCTATCATGATAATAAATAATGACCACTTAACCAGAATGGCGCTGACCAGTGCCGCAGTATTAAATCTTCCAATGGTTGGAAATATTTTATGTAAGGGTTCAACAACCGGTGCGGTTATCTTAAAGATCGTTTGTGAGAGTGGGTTGAAGAAATCAGCTTGCACTAATTGCAACAACAACCTGACGAGTAGAACAGTTGCATAGATATCTACTACTAACCTTATAATATTGATCATGCCACCGTCCATAGACTTATCCTCTGATGTTAACGTTAGTTATTCTGAAAAGTCCTTGGACATCTGTTCAGCTCGAGCGACTGCGCTTGTCATGGCTTTGCGAAAAATAGCTTCCAAGTCTTCTTGTTGAAAAGTGTTTAAGGCGCGTTCAGTAGTGCCCCCAGGAGAGGTCACCTGTTCACGCAGTTGGGCAGGACTCAGGTCAGAATTTTTTGCCATTTTCGCGGCACCCAATGCAGTTTGCGACGCTAGTTGTCGGGCGATATCTTCAGACAACCCTAATTCTTGGCCAACCAACTGCATTATTTCAAGGATCCGGAAGAAGTAAGCGGGCCCACTGCCGGACACAGCGATAACGGCATTAATCTGAGCTTCTGTATTGACCCAACAACAGTAACCGACGGCCTCAAATATTTTACTAACAATCTGTTGTTGAGCATCATCGGTTGTTGGGTTTGCATAAAGTCCAGTTGCCCCGGTACCCACTAAGGAGGGCGTATTTGGCATTGCCCTGACAATAGCGATTGAATCCCCTAACCAAGCCTGCATGGATTCGATAGAGATTCCTGCAGCAATTGAAACAACCACCGCTTTGGCGGGTATTGCGCTTGACATATCTAGTGCGACGCTGCGCATGATCTGTGGTTTCACGGCGAGTATAACGACATCGGCACTGGCTACGGCGCTACGATTATCATCGGTTACTTGAACCTTAAATTCAGATTTTAATCTGTCACGACTAATTTGGGTAGGCACGCTAACCATAATGTCAGTCGACTCAAACCCTTGAGAGATCATGCCGCCTATTATGCAGGACGCCATGTTGCCACCACCAATAAAAACGATTGAACTCATTACTTTACCTGCTATTGTTTAGTACTGCGTAGGCCAAAAATATCAGTTCCCACTCTTACTATGGTCGCCTGCTCAAGAATTGCCGCCTCAAGGTCTGCAGACATCCCCATGGAAAGGGTATCCAGTTTTTCAGAATTGTCCAGTGATCGATTAATATCTTTTAACAGTAACCGCAACTGAGCAAAAGGAAGGCGCTGTGCTTCCGTATTTTGCCGTGCTGCAGGAATGGCCATTAATCCGCGTAAGTTGAGATTAGGTAGTGCCATAATTTCAAGTGCTGCTGGCAACGCCTGTTCAGTACTAAAACCTGATTTAGTGGCCTCATCGTCTATATTAATTTGTATGCAAATATTTAATGGCGCCAGATGCGAAGGTCTCTGATCATTTAATCGTTGCGCAATTTTCACTCGGTCAACACTGTGCACCCAAGCAAAATTTTCAGAAATTTGGCGGGTTTTATTTGACTGAATGGGACCGATGAAATGCCAATCTAGATCTAGAGGCTGGAGACTAGCGATTTTCTCCAATGCTTCCTGTAGATAATTTTCACCAAAACTCTTTATACCAGTCTCAGCAACCAGTCTTATGCTTTCTGCGCTGCGTGTTTTACTCACGGCAAGGAGCAAAACATCTTTTCTATCTCTCTGGGCTGCTGATGTCACTGCGCATAAGCGCGACTCGATTGCAGCGACCTTTACGACTAAATCATCCATTTAATGCGGCCATATACATGTTTAAAACCTGCTAGTTGAGATATTAGTGGCTAAATAGCGCGGCCAAGAGATTGATCATCTAGCCAACTTTGCAGTATTAGTGCAGCGGCAATATGATCAATTTTAGTCAGATCATCATTCCGACCGCGCTGATTTTGGCTTTGTTCGCGGAGTAACGATTTCGCTTCCTGACTAGTCAACCGCTCATCAACCATTTTTACCTGAATATCAAAACGGTCCTCCAGACGACGAGCGAACTTTCTCGCTCGGGTACTGAGTTCACTTTCGCTTCCATCCATATTTAGTGGTAACCCCACTAACACAACATTGGGCTTCCATTGATCTAATAACGTAGTAATTGATGGCCATTGAGGAATGCCATCGTGGGCTTTGACGATACTAAGGCCCTTGGCAGTTTTGGTTAATGTCTGACCGTAAGCTACGCCAATTTGCTTTAGCCCAAAATCAAATGCTATTGCTGACATTGGTGCAGTTGATTCAGGCATGACCCATTTCCGATGACAGCATACTAAGGTCCAGGCCAATAGAAGACGCAGCGGCTTCAGCGCGCTTATGGCAGTCGATATTGAAAATTATGGCTGAGTTAGCGGGAATAGTTAACCAACTGTTAGTGGTTAGCTCTTCTTCTAATTGCCCCGCCTCCCACGATGAGTAGCCAAGGGTGACAAGAGCGTGCTCTGGTCCTGCGCCAATCGCCAGATCACTGAGAATATCTTTGGATGCAGTGAGACTTACCTCGTCAGAGATGGACACGGTAGACTCCCACTGCTCAGTGGAGGTTCGGTGCAGTATGAACCCTCTGTCACGGGCAACGGGACCACCATCAAAGATCAGTCCGTCTCCATGTTCTTCATGATAGGCTAGGTTTAATTGCTTAAAAATGGCCTTTACCGGTATATCCAGTTGCTGGTTAATGATTAAACCCATCGCACCGTCCGTGCTGTGCTCGCAGATATACACAATCGATTGAGAGAAATTAGGATCATCGAGTCCTGGCATGGCAAGCAGGAAATGGTTCTTTAAGCTAGTAACTGTTTTTTTTTGGCTGTTCATTTCTTCAATATGACTCACTATGTGACTAAACTCAAATATTCAAACCCGACACAACACTTAGTGATCAAAGGTTAGCTAAATTTAAAACCCTAAATGGCAAGTCTTTTAGCAATGGCGCTCATAAGCTGGTCGCCAATATCAGTATTTTTAGCGTTATCAATTTCACGTACACAAGTTGGACTGGTGACATTAATCTCAGTTAAATAGTCACCGATTACATCTAAACCAACGAACAGCAGACCTTTCTCTATCAATGCTGGCGCTACCTGCTGAGCAATCCAAAGATCACGATCGCTCAATGGTTGAACAACGCCATGCCCGCCCGCTGCAAGGTTGCCACGAAATTCTCCAACGGCGGGAATTCTTGCCACGCAGTAGGGAACGACTTCTCCGTCTATGACCAATATTCTTTTGTCACCACTCAGAATTTCAGGTAAATACTTTTGAGCCATAATGGTGTTTTGGCCATAATTAGTGAGAGTTTCGATAATCACATTGAGATTTTGATCTCCTTCCTTTACGCGAAAGATGGACGTACCTCCCATTCCATCAAGCGGTTTGTAGACAACTTCTTTGTGTTCTACTAAAAATGCTTTTAATAGCTCCTCATCGCGACTGACCAGCAGTGGTGGAGTACATTGAGGAAACTCAGTGGCGAATACTTTTTCATTGCAGTCTCGCAAACTCTGAGGTTTGTTAACAATCAGCGTTCCAAGCCGCTCTGCGGCCTCAAGAATATAGGTTGAATAAATAAACTCGCTATCAAAGGGTGGATCTTTGCGCATTAAAATCACATCTAAATCCCCCAGCGACTTAATTGTCGTCTCACCAAGTTCATACCAACGATTTTCATCAGCATAGACACACAGGGGCGACATTTTTGCGCCTGGCCCTCCACTGTCTATGAAGAGGCTGCTTTGCGTCATATAAAAAATTTCATAGCCATGGGTCTGGGCAGCAAGTAATAATGCTAGAGTAGTGTCTTTGTGATAACTCAACGATTCTATTGGGTCCATCACAACACCGAGAAATTTATTCATTCTTTCATAACCTCTGCTACATTAACCTTGTAGTAAAAGATAAAACTAAAATTAGATGACGTGCATCAAGGACGATCAATTCATAAACAAGGGTATACAAAGATCATCGCTCTCCCATTGTATAGGATCTACAAAGGCAGGCTGTTGATAATTTGACAACACGAAGTATCCCAAAGCGTAAAGGAACTACCACAATGGACATTACACAATTGCTTGCCCTAAGTATAAAAGAAGGCGCTTCAGATTTACATCTCTCCGCAGGACTTCCGCCTATTTTAAGAATTGATGGCGATCTTGTTCGTATGGATCTGCCAGTTTTAAAGCCCAAACAGGTGGCTGAGCTTATCCATGAGGTTCTTAATGAGGGGCAACTTAAGTCTTTACAAGAAGGGGTCGAAATTGATTTTTCTTTTGAAATCCCTGAAGTTGCTAGGTTTAGAGCTAATGTATTTAATCAGAATCGTGGCGAAGCAGCCGTTTTCCGCTCTATACCCTCGGCTATTCCGACATTAAATGAACTGGGTTTAGGTGAAATATTCAAAAAGCTTGCTCTATTACCTCGAGGATTAGTGTTGATAACCGGTCCTACGGGATCTGGAAAATCGTCCACTCAAGCCGCGATGGTTGATTACATCAATAAAAACCGCAACTACCATATCTTAACGATTGAGGACCCCATAGAGTTTGTGCATGAAAGTAAAAAATGTTTGGTTAATCAGCGAGAAGTGGGCCGTGACACCAAACGTTTCAGCCACGCTTTGCGTTCAGCACTGCGTGAGGATCCTGATGTCGTGGTGGTTGGAGAAATGCGTGATCTTGAGACTATCCGCTTGGCATTAACAGCTGCGGAGACGGGCCACTTAGTATTTGCGACCTTGCATACAACCTCTGCGGCGTTGACGATTAATCGC
>CAJWFB010000040.1 GCA_913031645.1 uncultured Cellvibrionales bacterium | reverse complement strand
AAAGAACTAACGGCCAGGTAGTATTGCAAATGGCACCATCAGACTCTGTAAGCATGACGCTAGATTATATTCGCTCGGAGTATGATCTTGAGCGATCTTACAGTGATCTGTCAGCATGGTTCTCAAATACTGCAGCGGTTTCTCAATCCAGTTCATGGACAGACGGCCCAATTGCGAGCCCCCTTGTTTACCAAGAGACGGTTAAAAATAATGACTTTGCCATGGGCACTGGTGAAGATGGACGCACCAATACTAATGAATCAATCGGTTTGAATCTTGATTGGCAAGTTAATGATGAGTTGACTCTAAACTTTGATTGGCATGACTCGTCTGCTGAGACTGGTGCAAACAGTCCTAACGGAACTAGCTCATTGATCACAATGGCCAGTTTTAATAAGGTAGGCCAAACGTTTGTTACTGGATATGATATGCCAGTTATGTTGCTGGATTTGAATTCTGGTGGTGAAACTGATCGACCTCTCTATAAAAACGACATGATCATTACCGGCAGTGCATTCAGAAATGATGCTGCGTTGATGAATATTGAACAAACTAAGTTCAGTGGCACCTGGGACTTCTCTGATGAATCAAGTATTGATTTTGGTGTACAGATTTCCGATGTCGATAACAAAGCGGTTTCTAACTTTGTACAGCTAAACAATTGGGGTGGTAGCACTAACCCTGGAGACTTGGCAGATATCGTTATTCGTTCAAGTGTTGAGGGTCAATTTGATCAGCTCTCAGGTAACGATTATGAGGGTATACAAACTGAATACATGACGGCGTCTTTAGCAGACTTGATTGCAGCAGGAGAAGCTTCCTATGTATTGAGTGGCGCGGATTATGAAGCTATTGGTGACTGTGGTACTGGGTATTGTGCCTCTACTAAGTACAATGGTGAAGACGTCAATGGCTTCAGTAATCTCTATACTCTTGAGGAATCAATTGCAGCTTATATCCGTTATAACTTGAGTACCGAAGTGTCAGGAATGCCCGTCAATTTGCATCTGGGTCTTCGTTATGAGGAGACTGATATCACTTCTCAAGCAGTCACCTCAGAGTATGACGGAACAGTTTGGTCTAAAGCAGGTAATGAAGCGTATTTGACAGCCAAAGTTGGGGGCGGAGAGCCGGCCTCTTTCTTGGGTAACTATGATTTTGTTTTACCTAGCTTTGATTTTGACATTGAGGTGGTGGAGGACGTTGTCTTACGTGCATCCTTCAGTGAAACGATAACACGCCCAAGTTATGGTGATATTAAAGGTGGACTAACGGCTAATAGCACTCAGTTTTTTGCCAATCAGAATGCTTTTGCATCGGCGGGTAATCCTGATTTAGAGCCAATTTTGTCTCGTAACATAGACCTTTCAGCTGAGTGGTATTACGGCGAGGGAAGTTACCTGTCGGTGGGATATTTCGATAAGGACGTTGATAAATTCATTGGTTCGGGTATCGGAGAGCGTTCATTGGGCGCAATTCCTAACATTATTGGTGGCACTCTGTGGAATCAAGCTGTTGCTGAGAGTGGCCTTGATCCTGCCCAATACACTGTAGTGGCTCAGTATATTTTGGATAATTACCAAGACAGTCCCTATGTTGACGGAGAAGATATTTCTGGTGCGCCAGGAGACCCTGATTTGATATGGACTGTGACGCAGCCTGTAAATCAAAAGAAAGCAAGGGTAGATGGTATTGAGATAAATCTTCAGCATTTCTTCGGCGAATCAGGTTACGGCTTTATTGCTAACGCCACCTTTGCAGAAGCTGATGTTGGTTACGATAACATGAAGTTTGATGAGGGGCAGTTTGTTCTTAACGGCTTAAGTGATTCCGCTAACTTGGTGGGTGTCTACGATAAAGATGGTTTGTCTGTTCGTTTAGCCTACAACTGGCGAGATGATTTCTTGGCCGGCGCTGGTCAAGGTCAGGGTACTAACACTAATCCAACAAATGTTGAAGCTTATGGTCAGTTAGATCTTGGTATTACCTATGAATACAATGATAGGCTAACTATTTATGCATCAGGCCTAAATATCACAGATGAAACAGTTCGTGTGTATGGCAAGACTAAAGATTTGGTGCTGCAGGCAGTGCAGGGTGGCCCACGATATGATTTGGCAATCCGTTATAAACTGTTCTAGTTTCCAGTAGATAGATAGAACCAATGAGGCCGCTCTAATTTTTTGAGCGGCTTCTTTGGTTTGAACGTATATAAAACGAGTAAAAATTTTTCCGAAGAATAATGAGTTACTATTAGCTTTCGCCGCTACGGTTGTTGACGACCATGCAGCGAGTATTGCAATAATTTGAATGAGCTAGATGTATTTTATGACGCCAGATCAAAAAATAAATAGTATTGTTATTGTCGGCGGTGGTACTGCCGGTTGGTTAACGGCGGGTATTATTGCAGCCGAACATAGTGTCAATGGCTCTGAGGTCAATGACTCGGTTGGTGTACAAATCACATTAGTGGAATCACCGGATATTTCAACTATTGGTGTCGGTGAAGGTACCTGGCCTTCAATGAAATCCACCTTACAAAAAATGGGTATCTCTGAAACTGATTTAATTCGAGAATGCGATGCCAGTTTCAAACAGGGCACGCTTTTTCATGGTTGGAAAACCGGTGGAAATGATGCATACACCCACCCCTTCACGCCCCCTCATTCTTACGCGTCGACTAATTTGGCGCCCCAATGGCAGAAATTTCGAAATGAAGTTTCCTTTGCTGACGCTGTGTCTTCACAAAATGCGTTGATGTTTAAGGGCTTAGCGCCAAAGCAAATATCCACGCCCGAATATGCCTTTAATGCTAATTATGGATATCATCTTGATGCGGGTAAGTTTGCTGAGCTACTGCGGAAACACTGTGTCGAGAAACTAGGTATCACTCACCTAAAAGCCAATGTGCTTGCTATTAACTCGTCGGCTGATGGAGACATTGAGTCGCTAAAAACTGATACGGAAGGGCATATTGCAGGTGATTTATTTGTTGATTGCAGCGGCTCCAAAGCGCTGTTGTTAGGCGAGCATTTTGAGATACCCTTCTGCTCGAAAAGCCAGTTTTTGTTTAACGATACTGCATTGGCTTCTCAGGTTCCCTATACCAATAGCGATGATCCGATTGCATCAAGCACATTATCTACTGCTCAGACCTCTGGGTGGATTTGGGATATTGGATTGCCAACAAGACGCGGTATTGGCCATGTTTATTCCAGTGCTCATACTACTGAGGACCGCGCTAGTGAAGCATTGTTGGCCTATATTAAAACCACGGTTAGCGCCGAAGCGGCGTTATCAACATCGATTAGGAAGGTTGCATTTAACCCAGGCCATCGCGCCAAGTTTTGGCATAGAAACTGTGTCGCCGTCGGTATGTCGGCTGGTTTTATAGAACCGCTGGAAGCATCGGCGTTGGTTTTAGTGGAGCTGTCTGCCGCTATGATTGCCGAGCAATTACCTGCAAATCGGCAGGTAATGGATCTTGTGGCGAAGCGATTTAATAATAAGTTTCTGTATCGCTGGGACCGAATTATTGATTTTTTGAAGCTTCATTATATTCTCTCTCAAAGACAGGATAGTGATTACTGGAAAGACAATATTGCTGCGTCGAGTGTTCCTGAAAGTCTATCTGAGCTTGTAGATCTATGGCGGTGGCAAAGTCCTTGGCATAGAGATACTGGACATATTGACGAAATGTTTCCTTCGGCGAGTTTCCAATATGTACTTTATGGGATGGATTTTGAAACTCACAGCAGTACGACAGTGAGGCGATCTGATAGCGAGGCCGATTCTGCGGCAGCGGGCCTGTTCCGAGAAAATAAAGAGAGGACTAAGAAGTTGCTGGCTTCAATGCCAACTAACCGAGAATTAATCGATAAAATCACTACCTACGGTTTACAAAAAATATAAACTGATGGGAACTTAAAATAATACATTGTTTGGAGTAACTATGAGCAATTACGTCCTGCTAAACAATGGTGCCCACAAAGATTTAAAAGTGGTCACTACCCGATCTGAAAGCTATGGCGATAATGTTATGCATGCAATGACGTTCCCCATGGAATTTCGCGACGTTCAATCAAGTTATCCAATATTTTTCTGTAAAGATTCAGAATCTGGGCAGTTCTATCCTGCCGCTCTTTTTGGCCTAGAGCAGAATCAGAATTTATTTTTGACCGAAGATGGATGGGATGCGTCTTATATCCCAATGATGATAAAGCGGCACCCATTTCTTATTGGTTATCAAGCTGACGCAGCGCATGTAGGCGGAAAGAAGCCAGTGGTCTCTATCGATATGGACAATCCTCGTATTAATGATAGTGAAGGGGAGTCTTTATTTTCTGACAAAGGTGAGCCCACGGATTATTTGAAGGAATCCATTAGTATCCTGGAAGCAATTCACCATGGGCATGAGCACAATAAAGGTTTTGTTGAGACCCTTTTAGAGCATGACTTGCTCGAAGCATTTACCTTGGAGGTTGTTCTTAACGATGGCTCAAAAAATCAATTAACCGGGTTTTATACCATCGCGGAACAAAAACTTCATGAACTAGAGGGAGATACTTTTGCAATGTTAAACAAGCGTGGTTACCTCCAAGCAATTTTCATGGCGGTGGCTTCTCACTCTCGACTTAGGCCGCTTGTTGAAAAACGGAATGCGCTAATACTGTAATTACTAGTGCTTATTAAGGGACGATTTACATGTTAGGAATTGTAAATAATATCAAAGAGATCGACTGCTGTGCTTGGGGCAATATTCCTGAAGAGATCTTATTGTCTTCTCAGCCAGTCGTACTTCGGGGGTTAGTAGCTGATTGGCCAATAGTGGCAGCAGCTAACCAATCAACGGCCCAAACCATTGCCTATTTGGAAAAGTTTGATAGTGGTAGACCTCTCACGGCGATGCAAGGTGACGCTGATATCGACGGACGAATTTTTTATAACGACGATTTTAGCGGGTTTAATTTTGACTATCGACGAATGAGTTTAGCGCAGGTATTTGAGAAGCTGATTGAGTACCAAGGTACCGATAAGCCACCGATGATCTATGTAGGCTCGACCAATATAGATAATTGGTTGCCGGGCTTTAGAGAGGAAAACGATTTAGTGCTTGGGGACAGATCACCACTAGCTTCTCTGTGGGTTGGTAATAGGAGCCGTGTTGCACCTCATTATGATTTCCCAACCAACATTGCATGCTCTGTCGCAGGCCGGCGACGATTTACACTGTTTCCTCCTGAGCAATTGCATAACATGTATGTGGGTCCAATTGATCGTTCTCCGGCAGGTCAGCCGATCAGCTTGGTCGATTTAGCTGACCCAGACTACCAGCGCTTCCCGAAGTTTGAGCAGGCTTTACAGGCATCACAGGCAGCAGATTTAGCACCTGGAGACGCAATACTAATACCTAGTATGTGGTGGCATCATGTTGAAGCTATGGACAGTTTAAATGTATTGGTCAACTATTGGTGGCGCAGTACCCCCAATTTTATGGGCCCACCGCTAACTGTATTACAGCATGCTATTTTAGGTCTTCGGGATCTACCTGAAGATCAACGAGCCGTATGGAAAGATTTGTTTGACTACTACGTGTTTAACCCTAGTGAGGAAAATGTAGCGCATATTCCTGAATCTGCAAGAGGAGCGCTAAATCCAATAACTGAGCAAACTGCCCAACAAATTCGTGGTCTATTGCTAGAAAAATTTAAGCACTAAAAGTCCTAACTGGAGAGTTTAGTTTGACAGCACAAACAATAAAAAGAGTGGTAATCGTTGGTGGGGGAACCGCCGGTTGGATGGCTGCGGCCTCTATATCAAAGTTAATCGGCAGAGACCTTGATGTCACGTTGGTTGAGTCCGATGAAATAGGTACTGTGGGCGTTGGAGAGGCAACTATTCCCACTTTTTTTGCCCTACATCAATTGCTAAAAATCAATGAAGCGGAGTTTCTTTCCGAGGTGCAGGGCACTATTAAGCTGGGTATTTCCTTTGAAAATTGGAAAAATAAAGGACAAGACTATATTCATGCCTTTGGATATACGGGCCAATCATGTTGGGCCGCAGGCTTCCAACATTTTTGGCTCAAAGGAAAAGCCTTAGGCTTCAGCGAAGAATATAGCCATTACTCCCCAGAATTAATGGCGGCAAAAGCGAATAAGTTTGGTTTGCTAAAGCAGAATAGTTTGAATTATGCCTATCATATCGATGCCAGTTTATATGCTAAATTTCTACGGAGAATAGCGGAAAAGAGTGGCGTTATTCGTAAAGAAGGAAAGATCGTCAAGATCAACCAAGTTAGCGAAGGCAATATTCAAAGTGTCGTCTTGGATTCAGGATTGAGTATAGAGGGTGATTTATTCATAGACTGTAGTGGATTCGCAGCGCTATTAATCGACAAAACCTTGGGTGTCGACTTTGAAGACTGGTCCCAATGGTTACCTTGTGACAGCGCTATTGCAGTTCAGACTGCATCAATATCTCCACCCGTTCCCTATACCCGATCTATCGCCAGAGATTGTGGCTGGCAATGGCGTATTCCGTTGCAATCACGAGTTGGTAATGGCCTAGTGTTCAGTAGTCAGTATTTGAGTGACGATGAAGCAACAAAGGTTTTATTGGACAATATCGAAGGGGAAAAACTAACGGAGCCTCGAGTCATCAAATTTCGCACGGGTCAAAGAGCCCAGCAGTGGAATAAAAACTGTATTGCCTTGGGGTTAGCCGGTGGATTTCTAGAGCCATTAGAATCAACGAGCATCCATCTTATTCAAAGAGGGATTATTCGGCTAATGCAGATGTTCCCGCTCGCAGGTATTACTGATGCTGATAGAGATGAATTTAATCGGCAGATGAGTGACGAGTATTACTTCATCCGTGACTTTATTATTATGCATTACCATGTGACTGAACGGACTGATACAGAGTTTTGGCGGCAGTGTAAGGATATGGACATTCCTGACTCCTTGGACCATCGCCTCAGATTATTTAAGGACTCCGGTAGAGTCTTTCAAGGAGAAGGTGACGTATTCGGTGAGAATAGCTGGACTCAGGTTATGTTGGGTCAAGGTTTAATGCCCAAACAATATCACCCCATCGTCAATATGATGAGTGACGCTGAGCTAGAACGATTCTTAAAAACTAATAAGACTAAGGTTGATCAGGTCATTGGGCAATTGCCTACCCATCAACAATTTCTGAGTCAGTATTGTCCGGCGAAAGCAGTTTAGCTATTTGGGAGGAACAGATGAATCAAACCAATGTATTTGGTGAGCCCATTGAAGAATGTTGTAGTCATCCCATCACGGGCTATTTTCGTGACGGATTTTGCCACACGACTAAATATGATCGAGGCTCACACACTGTCTGTGCATTGATTACTGATGATTTTTTGGTTTTTTCTCAGTCCCGAGGCAACGATTTATCAACGCCAAGACCTGAGTTCGAATTCCCTGGTTTAGTTGCTGGGCAATCTTGGTGTTTATGCGCAGCTCGCTGGCTTGAAGCTCATGAGGCGGGTCTTGCTCCCAGGGTTCATCTAAAACGCACTAACAGTCAATCCTTGAATATTGTGCCTTTGGATATACTGCGGCAGTATGCAACAGATCTAAACTAGATTTTAAAAATCAGAGGGTGAACGTATGGGTCTTTATGATAAGTACATTTTACCAAGTTTCTTAAACTGCGCCTGCGGCAGTAAGCCAATTAATTATCAGCGACAAAAAGTGGTTCCTTGTGCCGAGGGCGTTATTTTAGAGGTGGGGATAGGCTCGGGTCTGAATATTCCATTTTACGACAGGGCCAAGGTCAAGAAGCTCATTGGTCTTGATCCATCACCTGAACTTAACGCCATGGCCGGGAAAATGGCCGATAAGCATGACCTTGAGGTACAATTTTTACTCAGTGGTGCCGAGGATATCCCTCTGCCAGATCATCACGTGGATACGGTCTTAGTGACCTACACAATGTGTACTATTCCCGATGCGCTTACGGCCAATAAAGAAATGCTCAGAGTGTTAAAGCCCGGTGGCAAGATGATTTTTTGTGAACATGGTCTAGCCCCTGATGCGAAGGTGTCGAAATGGCAAAGCCGAATCGATCCATTGTGGGGGAAGATTGCCGGTGGCTGTCACCTAAACCGTGATATTCCTGAGTTGATTCGTTCTGCGGGTTTCCAGATTCAGACTATGGATGAGATGTATCTACCCAGTACCCCTAAATTTGCGGGATACAATTACTGGGGCGTCGCAACCAACGGTTAAGTGAATACCACCTTAGCGCTTAAAGTGAACCTCAGTCGCGATGAGCCCTTCGCCACATTGGTCACACCGTACCTCCGCGTGTAAATCTGCACCGCAGCTTATGTGCTTAAGTAGAATTGGGTTGCCATCCCCTGTTGTGCACCATTTATCGCCCCACGCCATGAGTGTCACAAAATAGGGGAAAAGATCTCGACCCTTATCGGTAAGATGGTAGTTATAACGCAGTGGACTAGCTTGGTAGGGCTGCTGATAAAAAATAGCTTCGTTGACTAACAGTTTTAACCGATCGGCGAGAATATTTGTCGCCACCGGTAGCTCTTTGTGAAAATCATCAAAGCGATTAAACCCATGAAAAGCCAGCGCAATAATATTCGCGGTCCAGCGATCACCCAATAGATTAATTAAATTGTTGTAGAGTGTTTTACCGCGCTCTTCTGACGAAGAGGGGTTTGAGGATCTTCTGCGTGTTTTGATGATACGTATATCGTTTTTAGCACCGGGACCTTTATGAAAGCTTACATCTGTCGAAAGTACCGACTGATTGCAATGGCTGCATTCCATGATTGGCCAAAATGCCTTGCCACAGCGGTCGTGGATCAATTCCACAGAATCTAAGGCCGGCGTAGTGAAATACTTTCGTTCCCAAATCATAGCCATTAATCCATTGCGATAGAGTTCAATGGACTTTTTTGTCATATGATAAGTGGGTCGTTTTTCACCTTTAACGGTAATATCTTTGCGCAGACAACCCACTGACTGCAGCCAGTTGAGTCTATTGGAAAGGACACCACGAGAAGCCCCTGTGCCGGCTAGCATGTCGCTAAAAGTGTTAATACCCCAGAACACCTCTTGAAGTATTAATAGACACCACTTATCACCAATTTCATCGAGTGCACGGTTAATTGAGCTCGCCTTAGTGCTGACTGTGGTTTTACCTGAAAGGTTCATTAAGTTGTAATTCCTAGGGGCGATAAAGGATGAAGCTATGCCCAAAGATCCTCGCCACGACTCCACCAAGCATGGAAACCAACAGGCACGCGATGAGGCATTTTTACGCGTGCAATGGGTCCTTGAGAGATATCTTGAGCATCGAATACCTGTAGCTCAGATTTCCAAGTATTGCTGTCGGTGACCAAAGACATGACATAGCCATGATCTTCTTGGTTATTACGATTGGCGCCTTTAACGGGTGCAAAAGGGGTTTCACTGCCATAAACACCATCACCATAGTCCCATTGGACGTTTTGACCGGTATCGTTGTTGTATTTTACCAGTCCATTGAAACGCAGGGTATGCCCGCCTTCTTCGAGCAATGGAATACGTTGATGATAGGCATATTTAGATTTTATACCGTGATAAATCTGATTGATTTTATTGAATTCTGTATTGAGGTCGTCAATATCGCCTTCTCGGACTTCGCCAGTCACTAGGTTAAAACGCCAGCGATAGTTGTTGGCTTCCAAGCGCATGTAAGCCAGCATATGAGACAGGGCTCCCTCCTCCTTGGCAGCATTTGGCATTGGATTAGTCGATCGACATCCATCCATGGTGATCCAATCGCCTTCTTCCCAGCAGTTGGACACATGCAGAATAAAACAAGGTTCACAGTCGAACCAACGGATTTCTCGAGCATCACCATAACGTGGAATGACACCAAACCGCGATGGCATATCATGGTGAAAATTGAGTACCCGCATGTTGTGGTTACGCAATACCTTCATGTCATGGAAGAACGGCAAATCATGGAGGATGGTGTAATGGGTAGTGAAGCCTAAATCATGAGGTAAACGTGGTCCGGCCAACTCAATATCAACCTCATGGCGCAAGGTTCCATCAGGGCTAGCAACCCCATAGGTCATAAAGGGGGCATCATCGCCATAGTCCATAAAAATCAATTCACCGGTGTTCCAGTCTATGTGACTGTGAGCAGACATGTTTCTGCGCGTACGACCTTTAACATCAAAAACACCCTGATTTTCTAGGGTTAGAGGGTTCATCTGATACGGGATTCCTGCGTTGTACCAAGTGGGTACGAGCTTGCCATTAAACATCACGATATCGGTATTACCGGTGTCTTTAATAGGAAAATCAGGCAGTGAAAAATCAAAAGGCCCCATGACGCCAGGCCATACTGCTTCACTTTTTGTTATTTCATGCTGCAGAGCAGCAGTGTGAATGTAACTATTGCGATAAGACGCCTTGCCGTCTCTAATATAAATAGCATGCACCATCCCGTCACCATCGAATGGGTGGTAAAGATTTTTGGGCTTAAACATTGGATTGGGCCCATTGCGGTAAAACGCACCAAACAAGTCATCTGGTAACTCACCGATAACTTCTAGCTCATTGACCACAATTTCATCAGAGGTTGGCGCATAGGCACCATGAAGATAGGGGTTATCTAACTCGTAAATCCATTCTTGGGTATTATCGAATTTAGGGGCAGATCCGATACATTTCTCGGTAATTTCGAAGAAATGACTACTCATAATTCTTATCTCTACTAGTCTTTAGCCAAACTATGCCTCATTATGGTCTATTTATGCAAGTATCTCGGTCGCTTTCACAGGGTACATTTGCCAGCGCATCAGCAGTTGGTTAGTATTTGGTCTCTGATTGGTCTCGTGATAAAAGAAAGGCTTCAGTCTATGGATAAGTTCTAATGTCATTTCGTAATCTTCGCTTGCCAGTTATTCAGGCGCCGATGTTTTTATTGTCCGGGCCTGAAATGGTCATTGCCAGCTGCAGAGCTGGGATTGTTGGATCATTTCCCTCTCCTAATGCTAGGACCATCGATGAGTTAGAACAGTGGTTACTGAGTATTACTGAGGCACTTGCAGATTCCCCGCAAGCGGCACCCTGGGCGCTAAATTTAGTGATGCACCGATCTAATCCCCGCCGTCTTGAAGACCTACAGTTAGCGGTTAAATATCGGGCTCCTATTGTCATCACTGCATTGGGTAGCCCAGACGAAGCAGTGGATGCTGTGCAAGCTTATGGTGGTAAAGTCTACGCAGATGTCACAACCATTGAATTTGCGCGTCGCGCCGCGGCATCTGGCGTCGACGGTTTAGCATTGGTTTGCTGTGGCGCGGGAGGTCATACAGGCCAGCTATCACCCTTTGCTTTTATCGATGAGGTTCGTCAGTTTTTCGATGGAGAGATCATCCTCTCGGGGGCTATTGGCAATGGCCGTGCCATTCGTGCAGCGCAAATTTTAGGCGCTGACTATGTGTACATGGGGACACGATTCATACCAACTGACGAATCTTTAGCTCAAACAGACTACAAAACCATGGTGGTCGAATCCAACGGTGCAGATATCGTTACCTCAGATTCAGTCACCGGTGTTAAAGCCAATTGGCTTAAAGGAAGCTTGGTGAATGCCGGCTACGATACTGACAACATGCCATCGCCCGGAGAGATTAATTTTCTTGAGGCCGCGGGGGATGTCAAACGTTGGCGAGATATCTGGGCAGCAGGCCAGTCAGTGGGGTCTATTAATCGCAATCAATCTATTGCTGAGGTGGTTGATCAGTTAGATAAGGAGTACAGGGCCAGCCTATGATTACCTCACCTCAGCAGCGTATAAAAGACTATACCGAACGTGACTGGTGGGGCCATGAGACCTTACATGACCTTCTGCAGCAGCAGGTAGAGAAAAACCCCGAATTACTGGCTGTTGCAGATCAGCCTAATCGAGACGAATTAACCGGCGATGCCCCCTATCGCTTAACCTACAGTGAGCTTAATTACGCCAGTACCGCACTTGCATGTCAGTTAATGGATGCGGATATTGGTGCGGATGATACCGTTATTGTGCAACTCCCCAATATCGCAGAATTAGTTATCTGTTATATGGCCTGTAGCAAGATCGGTGCAATTATTTCGCCGATTCCAGTGCAATATGAACGTCATGAATTAAGTCATATTAGTGGCATAATTTCCCCCAAGGCAATGATTACAATTAATAGCTTCAGAGATCTATCACTGGCGAAAAATGCGCAAGAATACCTGGATGACAGGATAGCATTGCTGGTTTTTGGCAAAGACTTGCAGGTGAATAGCAGTCCAGATGAAACTTACCGATTACAGCTATCCCATTATCAACAATCTCACCTCGCAGATGCCAATCATATTATTACCATTTGCTGGACCTCGGGCACCACAGGAACACCCAAAGGCGTGCCACGATCTCACAACATGTGGATTGCAACAGCACGATGCTGCGCTGAGGCAGGAAATTATCAAGCTGGAGATCGCTTTTTAAATGTCTTTCCACTGGTCAATATGGCATCAATTGGAGGGTTTTTATTTCCGGCTCTGATAACGGGGTGCAGTATTATTTTGCATCATCCTTTAGATCCCGGTCTATATTTGACTCAGTTACAGAACGAGAAAATCACCTTTACTCTTGCACCGCCCTTATTACTGAATCAACTGGCCAAATCACCCGATATGTGGGGCCAGTTTGATTTTTCTAACCTGCGCTCTATAGGTTCTGGTTCAGCGCCTCTTGCCCCTTGGATGATTGATACTTTTGGTCAAAAGTATGGGTTAGATGTGATTAATTTTTATGGATCTAATGAAGGTATTAGTTTGTTCTGTACGTCGATGCACACAGCTGACAGTGACATTCGAGCGACTATGTTCCCAAGACTGGGGTGTGGTATAGATCATTTTGACTCCTATGCAAATAAGGCACTGCTCAGCAAGGTGGTGGATACGGACACTGGAGAAGTGATTACTCAAGTTGGACAGGTGGGGGAGTTACTGTTCGCAGGAGCAACAGTTTTTGATGGTTACCTCTGTACTGATAATACGGAATTGTTCCGAGACGATGGTTACTTCCATACCGGCGACCTGGTTGAAATTTGTGGAGAGCCGCCTTGGTTTTACCGAATAGCCGGTCGCAGTAAAGATATTATTAATCGCGGAGGGATGAAAATCTCTCCTGCAGAAATTGATATTTTACTCGAAGGCTTGCCCGGTTCGGCAGAAGCTGCGGTGTGTAAGTATCAAGATGATGCTCTGGGTGAAAAAATCTGTGCTTGTATCGTCATGGAGCCCGACACCGAAATTATAAGCTTGGCTGACTTATCACACTATTTAAGTGCGCTTGGTATCGCTAAATTTAAGCTGCCGGAGCGGATAGAATTTTTTACTCATTTGCCTCGTAATCCTTTGGCCAAGGTACAACGTTTTATGTTGGAAGACACTGTCAGCCAACGTCAACAGGAGAATCTTTCATGAGTGAACCGATTTACGTTTTAGGGGGGTCTCAAACAGATTTTGCGCGTAATTGGGCCAGAGAGGATTTGTCTATTTACGATATGTTCTGCGAGGTGCTGAACCAAGCGCTTACATCAACTGGCATTAGTCCAGATCAAATCGAAGTTGGGCATGTGGGTAATTTTGTAGGCGATCTATTTACAGGTCAGGGGCTAATAGGTGGCTTTTTTGCTGAGGCCCATCCTGAATTATCGGCCATTCCAACCAGTCGTCATGAGGCGGCTTGTGCGTCAGGATCCATCGCTATTCTAAGTGCTATGCGAGACATAGAAGCTGGCCATTATGACTTGGCCTGCGTGTTGGGTTTGGAATATATGCGCAATGTTGATGGTCAAACCGGCGCTGAATATTTAGGTGCGGCAACTTGGAAGGGTGTTGAGGCGACCGATTGTGATTTTCCATGGCCCTTTATGTTCGATCAAATAATTAATGAATATGATG
>CAJWFB010000039.1 GCA_913031645.1 uncultured Cellvibrionales bacterium | reverse complement strand
ACAACAGGAATTATTGATTATTTATGGCTGAAGATAAGCCTTTTATTGTTCGCGTCGCGGTGCTGTCGCCTTTACGTCAGCTATTTGACTATCTCATTCCCAACAATGTTATTGATGAGTGGCCAGATTTTCAGCCCGAGGTTGGCTGTAGAGTGATGGTTCCCTTTGGTCGACGTGAGGTTGTCGGTCTAATTGTCGAACATGCAAACACCAGTGAGTGGGATCTTGACAAACTAAAACCAGTCAGTCGCCTACTGGATTCAGGTCCTCTGTTACCCACTGAATTGCTAGAATTATTTATTTGGGCCGCAAATTACTATCAACACCCCATTGGCGATGCCCTCTTTGGCATGCTCCCAGTATTACTGAGAAAAGGGGATCCACTTCCAACCGTTGGCACACGATATTGGCAGTTGACTAATAAAGGTAAGGGACTGGGGAGTGACTCGCTAAAGCGCGCCCCAAGCCAAAAAGAACTCATCGAACGACTGCTCATTGATGATTCCTTGTCCGATTCAACATTGTCGAGGGATTTTTCACGCGCAATTCTGTCAAGTCTTGAGGACAAGCAACTGATCGAGTCTTTTCAGAAAACCGGAGCCGACATCTCTGTAGCCAATATTTTGAAACAAGATGCCCTCGCACTGCATGAATCTCAACGTCTGGCGTTAGAAAAAATCGACCAACATAGCTTTAATTGTTACTTACTAGACGGCGTGACCGGAAGCGGTAAAACTGAAATCTATCTACAAGCGATTGAACAAACCTTGCGTTATGATCGACAGGCACTGGTGCTTATTCCAGAAATTAGTTTAACACCACAGACCGAAAAGCGGTTTCGTGATCGATTTAACGTACCTATCGTCACTCTGCACTCTGGCCTGACCGACAAACAGCGACTTACTGCATGGACCAGTGCAAAAAGAGGAAGCGCTCACATTGTATTAGGGACGCGATCTGCGGTATTTACCCCACTTGCCCGACCCGGTCTAATTATTGTTGATGAGGAGCATGACCAATCCTATAAACAGCAGGAGGGGTTTCGTTACTCAGCCAGAGATCTAGCGGTCTCAAGAGCAAGTAAAGAAGGGGTATCGGTGGTTCTTGGATCAGCAACGCCGTCAATAGAGTCTCTCAACAACTGTGCTTCAGATCGCTATAAGCACCTTCTGTTGACTGATAGAGCAGGAAGCGCAAAGCAACCAAACTGGTCGTTGGTCGATCTAAAAAATGAAAAGAGTGAGGCTGGCATTGCGATGTCTACTCTTGCAGAGATTAGGCAGACCGTTGAAAATGGTCATCAGGTATTAGTGTTTCTCAATCGCCGTGGATTTGCTCCGGCCATCATCTGTCATCATTGTGGCTGGTCCGCTGAATGCCATAATTGTGACTCTCGGCTCACAGTACACCGCGCTCGAAATCGTCTTATATGCCATCATTGTGACTACCAACAGCGTGTTCCCCACCTCTGCCCTGTGTGCCAAGGCCAAGAACTTATCGCCGTAGGTGAAGGCACGGAGCGAAGTGAAGAGTATTTAGAGGCGTGTTTTCCACAGACTAAAGTCTTGCGTGTTGATCGAGACAGCACGCGAAAAAAAGGCTCTATGCAAGAGATTTTTGACATCGGTTCGAGTGGCGAACCCTGTATATTAATTGGTACGCAAATGCTCGCCAAGGGCCATCACTTTCCGAATGTGACACTTGTTGCAGTACTCGATGCTGATAGTGGCTTATTCAGCCCAGATTTTCGTAGCCATGAGCGCCTCGGACAATTACTGACTCAGGTTGCCGGACGCAGCGGCCGGGGTGACACTCCGGGTAGAGTCATTATTCAAACCCACCAACCACAGCATCCTCTGCTCGAGATCCTAATAGGCAGAGGCTATAGTTTTTTTGCTCAACAAATAATGGATGAACGACGAATAACGCAACTTCCTCCATTTAGGCATATGGCTTTGATCCGCGCAGAATCAGACCGAGCCAATGAGGCAGAGACTTTTTTACGGACCGCTCGCAGTATAGCTGAAAGGATAAATCGCCCCAGTCCTTTGATGGGCTATCTGGGGCCCTTACCGGCAATGTTAGAAAGACGTGCTGGCCGATACAGATTTGTTTTACAAATTGATGCTCATAAGCGTTCCCTGCTTCAGATGTTGTTGGATGCCTTAATAGTAGAAATTAATCAGCATAAAGATGCGCGACGAGTACGTTGGTCGATTGACGTTGACCCTCAAGAAATGTGATCACATCCAAGGGTTGCTCACATAAGATGACGTTTATTTTGCCAACAACGTACCATTCCCCTACAATTCATATTCACTCAGCTGCGCGTACTTTTATGTCTCGAACCGCCTCAAACAAAAGTTCAGGCCGAACCAATCGGGGGCCCGCGATCCAAGAAAAATCATCGCGCCCCGCCTTTATTGCGGGTTTACTGATTGGCGCAGCAGTGATGTATTTTGTACCGCCGATGCTTGACAGCACGGAGCAATCAAGTCCCTCGGTGGTAGGTGAACTGGTTGACAAGGTTAAAACTCAAGAATTAAAGTTCGATTTTTATACTCTGCTCAAAGACAACGAAATTCTCATTCCAAATAATGAAGACACTCAATCAAGCTTAGTTAAAACTGATACAAACTCTCAATATACATTACAGGTGGGTTCGTTTAAGAAAACCCAGGATGCTGAAAACTTTAAAGTTGAATTACTACTTTTAAACTTACCCGCAAAAAATGAACGGGTGAAAAATGAAAATGGCGAAATCTGGCATCGCGTATCAGTAGGCCCTTTTGCCAACACATCAAAAATGGCCTCAGCCAGAGCAAAATTGGCACAAAATGAGATTGATAGTTTATTACTTAAACGCGCTAAGTGAGTCAAAGGTAGACCCCGTAATTACCAACAAAACCTTCCTTGAAATTATAGGCCTTTGCCCCTGCCAAGCTATGTGGAGGTACATGAAAGGTTGTTATAGCACATCCATTTTGTGCAAATCTTTCAATCCTTAGCCGCTGAAACAAGGTTAAAATTTCCATCCAAAACCAATACTAATAGCAAGCGGGTCTAGGTCTACCGATGCCGTTGCTATTCCTGCGTCTCCAGCATCAATAACAGTGTCAGTGGAAAGCTTATATTTTTTGAGATCGACATTAAAATAAGTGTTTTCATTAAGAACATAATCAAAACCAAGATTTAAAGCAAAGCCAAAATCGTCTTTATAGCTAACATCTACGGTATCCCCGGGATCACTGTCAAAGTAGACAGTGTAGTTCAAGCCGGCTCCAAGGTAAGGTAAAAACCGACGCCCACCGGTAAAATGGTATTGAAGAGTAATGGTGGGCGGCAACACCTTTGTCGAGCCAAGGTTGACATCCCCGAGTTGAGTGCCCGCTGCTGAAACTTTGTGTTCCGTGTACCCAAGTATTGTTTCTAAGGCAATATTGTCGGTGAGAAAATAGCGGATATCTAATTCTGGTACAGTATCATCAGCGACTCTTGCTTCACCACCTATCGATGTCACTGATTCTACATCTGGATTTAAATTAAGGACTTTTAAACCAACAAGCCAGGCTCCCTGATGCTTAAAGTTACTATTTTCCTCTGATTTTACATCAGATATAGGCAGAATTGCGGCCGCTACAATTAAGGCCAAGGCCAATGGATGAGTTGCTATTGGTGTTTTATTAAAACGATAGTTTTTCATTTTCTCTCTCTCTTTAGTGCTTTTAGGAAATCTAGGGCGCACAATCTGAAAATCAAATACCCAGCTCTTCAGCGAGCTAAACTTAAGTTATAAGTGTTTATCTAAGTCGTTCATTGCCTGTTAGGGGCCATTATTTGTCAAACCATTTATACGGCTTATCACCGGCGACTTTAAAATAAATAAACATGTTGACCATGTGTGTAATTAATAAGGTAAGCCCTATTACAGTCGCCCATAAAATGTTCCGATAGTGCGCATGGGCATCAAAAAAATACAATGCTGCGCCTAAAATGGATGTCCAAATAGACATCAATAAAATTGCCTTTAATGTGTTCATTTCTTTACTCCTATTACTTGGTTAGGTGAACGCTCACTCGGATATCAGATCTAAGGATGCTCTGGCAGGCAAGGATGTACCCATCTTGTATTTCCGACATATCCAAAACATAACCAAAATCGAGTTGCGCTTTTATTTTTCCATCAATCAATTGGCACTTGCAGCTACCGCAGCTACCCACCTTGCATTTGAAGGGCCACTTTATTCCAGCGGACAATGCAGAACTTAGCAAAGACTCTCCTCGCTTAACGGTAAAAGTGGTTTCAGTATCCGATAAGCTAACCTTAAAATCGGCGGATCGCGGTTTAAATAAATTCAACATGTTATGCCACTCTCTAGTCGATAAAAGATGGTTATCTAGCGATGTCCTTGTCATTCATCGCTATGAAAACTGAGCGGCTATCACTTTTTCATCCCTCGAGGCGTATTTTTCATCCCAATTATCAAGATGTTTCTGAACATAAACTCTAAACAATGGGGGTATGAGCGTGAGCACAAACAATGAGAAATACCCAATACCATAATTTGGCCCCTCTACATCATCTAACTCCCAAAAATAGGTCTCACCTCTAACATGATGATCACACTGCCTACCAATTTCGATGAAAAACCAGCTAGTAAAAACTGAATCATTGTCCCAAGAGTGGCGGTGTTCGACAGGCCCCTCTGTGCGGATCAAGCCATAATGACCCATAAAATTAAGTGCCTCTAACAGGAAGTTTGCAACAACCCATACTGTAAATAAGGCGGCGACGCCAACCAAACCACCGGCCCAAACAAAAAGAACTATCGAAGGCAAGCTATACAGGTAACCCAGAATCCAGCGGTTATCAAAATTGAGTGCTGATGACCCTCGCTTACTTAATCGCTGTTCCTCAAGATTGTAAGAAAATCGGGACTGTCCCATATGTGATAGCCATGCATGAGCATAGATATTACGGCCTCTAGGTGCAGTTGCTGCATCATCCTCATGCCCCAAATCCAAATGATGGTTATATACATGGGCATAGGTGAAGTGTGACGCGCCACTCAACGCCATGATTAGTCGTGAAACTAAAAACCCCTCTTTTTTGTTATGAGACAATTCATGGCCATAAATAATGCCAAGGCCGGCCCAAAGGCCGCTAGACAGGGTCGCGCCAATTAAATTAAATCCACTCGTGCCAACCTCATAACTCACCCCTAAAAAGGCCGCTGTTTCGATGGGCGTCAAACTGGTGTATTGGAAAATTCGGTAAGCAAGTACTAACTGCAAGACTATAAATACGGGCAGCATCAGAAACATGACTGCGTACTGAAAACCTTTGATTCCATAAGACTCGCCAGTCTCATCAAAGTCAGCTGGTAAATGAATATTCTTGGTGAGGGTATCAATGATGGTATTGAGACCAAATAAGGCTACACCCACCCACGCAAAAGAACCTCCAATTAAGATGCCTGCGATTGCGATGAGGGACATAAATGGCACGATGAGATACCGTGCGTTGACATAAAATTTCATTTTTCCTCCTACAATTTAAGTAATGTTAAATCCTAGGAGTTTGACTTCCGTTTTAGCTCTTTATTTTACATCGCGGCAATAGGACCAAATGACGATATGAAGAATGATACCTTGTAGGAAGTAATAAAAAATATTATTTTTAGATTAAAATAGAATAACGTAAAAACTGTTTGCGCGATCAAAGATAGGCGTCATACTCCATGAGCGTTATACGGCTATCAAATTCATGTTTCTCTTGACGCTTACAGCGTGCATAGTTGGTTTGGAGCTCTTCACCCAAATAGTCCCTAATAAAGCTCGATTCTTCAAATACGCCAATCGCATCATTCCAAAAATGCGGTAAAGTTGGCTTTACATCACCTACATCACCCACTACCGCGGATGGTGCTTGCAGTTTATTCTCTATGCCATATAAGGCACCGGCTAAAATCGCCGCGACAGTCAGATATGGGTTTGTGTCAGCGCCTGCCACTCTATGCTCGATACGCATAGCCCTATGTTCACCCCCAGGGATGCGAACTGCAGTAGTACGATTTTCATAACCCCAATTGGCGGTCAGGGGTGCATAGCAGCCGGGAACCATTCGCCGATAGGAATTAATATTTGGCGCAAAGATTGCCATACTATCGGCCATAGTCGCCAAACACCCTGCCACGGCATGGTTCAATAGCTCACTGCCTTTTGATGTGCCATTATCAAAAACATTGTTTCCTTGCTGGTCTAATAGACTAAAGTGGATATGCATGCCATTACCCACCTGCTCGGCAAAAGGTTTTGCCATAAATGAAGCGATTTTTTCGTGCTGACGAGCAACGCTGCGTATCGCTCTTTTTAGCATACTACCCTGGTCACAGGCTCGCACAGCAGACTCTTGATGGTATAAATTAATCTCAAACTGAGAGGGACCAAACTCAGTAATCAAGGTGTCGACCGGCAAATTTTGCTGTTTGGTCGCATCGATAATGGCATCCATCAACGATGCAGTATCACGCATGGTATCAATACCATAGGTATGGCCGCCAATCGCTGGACTACCATCGAATGCCGTTTGAGTATGCTGCGGGATACCAAATTTGTCGCGCTCTAAACTCAATAGGTGAAACTCCATTTCACTAGCAACCACTGGCGTCAGATCCAACTCAGAAAATCGATTGACTATATTCTGCAGCACTGACCGGCAATCCCCAGCATAAGGCAAATCGCCCGTTTCATCGGCCATTGATACGATGATTTGGGCAGTGATTTTATCGGCCCAAGGCACACAGGTTAGTGTTTCAGGATGTGGCACACAAATACCGTCCGCATCGCCGGTTGCCGCTATTAATGCCTCTTGATCGCGACCCCAACAATCCAGTGAACAGCTACTCAACGGCATTTTATAACCGCCGGTAAACAGCTTATGGATTTTGTCTCTGGGTAACCATTTTCCTCTCTGCACGCCATTTAAGTCGTGAAGGAGAACTTCGAACATTTCTATATCGGGGTTCTCCTGCAGAAACTGCTCAAGTATTGAAATTGGTGTCATAAGTTGGGTTCTCTGTAATCATTACTAGGATCAGTCAAGTATAGTATCTGATAACCGCAAGTCGTTCAGCAGGTTCATAGCTACCCTTAGAGGGTATTCAGATCCAACAAGTGCAAGTAAGATAACAATTATAATAATAGGAGTAAGTCATGGCGCTTAAAAAACTCAGTGTAATCATACTTTTAGCCGGCATATTACTCACTGCCTGCGTAAAAGAACCGCCTGTGCCTGTTGAAAAATTGTTTATCAATGGAGTTATTTATACTGCCAATCAAACCCAGCAAGTAGTTACTTCCATTGGTATCACTCAGGATCGATTACTCTATGTTGGCCATGCGCAGGACGCCAAGGCAGTCATCTCTAGTGACACTGAGATTATAGATCTCAAAGGCAAGATGGTTATCCCAGGGCTGCATGATGTGCATATCCATTTACCCGGTATCGTAGAGACTGATAACTGTGATCTTGCTGGTCAGCCTTTCTCTTTAACTGACATGATACCCCGCTTACAGCAGTGCATTAGTCGCTTAAACCTTCTCGAGGGTGAATGGTTGACCGTTGCACAATGGTCATATTATACCGGCAATGCGCCTTCCGAAACGTTTCCAACGATACGCTCTGCACTGGATAAAGTATCCCAGACACACCCAATCGTTTTGCTCGCTGACGATGGCCATCATGGTGCAGTCAACAGTTTTGCTATGAGTCTTGCCACAGACAAAAAGGGTCTCAACATTGGTCTCAGCAAAACCACATTGAACAATGAGTTCGCCCATCTGAAAGCGTTGATAGGTGTTGATAATGCGGGTGAGCCTAATGGGGTGATCAATGAGGATGCACGCAAGATTGTTAATCTTCCTAATCTTTGGGGTTATCCTGAAATTGACCTGACTATTTATAACAAGATTGCCCAGCGACTCGCAGCATCGGGTATTACCTCTGTGATGGATGCGGCTCTGAGAGCAGATGAAATCGCTAATTTTGCTAAATGGGCGGCGCAGTCACCACTGACCTATCGTATGACTGCCGCTTTTTACGCGGACTTCGACGATTACCGGCCAAATGCAGACCAACCCATTAGTGTTGATGCTTTGATGGCCGACTTAACTGCAATACAGCAACGTCATGAGGGTGTCCTCAATCTAAAAATTGATACCGCCAAAATTTTCGTTGATGGCGTTATTGAAGGCGACCCCTATTCGTTTCCACCCATGCTCCCCAATGCCGCCTCATTAAACAACTACCTTCAACCAATATTTGCGATTGATTCAGAAAGTGAAATTCTTAGCGTGGTCGGTTATGTAGATACTGATTCCGATATCTGTGTGGCAGTGAGAGAAAAAGGTGCGCAGAGCGTCTCCGGATCCTTTGACCAGAGCTTTTTGGCGGAACACGGATTTTTGGCGTCCCAGTGTTTTGAGAGTAATGGGATTCTTGAGAAGGAGTATGAGTTTATATACCACTATACGCTGGCTTTGCATGCCGCAGGTGTGAATATTCACAGTCATGCTATTGGTGACCGGGCTGTCCGTGTTGCTCTAGATACGTTTGAGGCTGCCAGAGAGGCCAATCCAGATTCCGATGCGAATTTTTCTATTGCCCATGCGCAAATCATTCATCCTGATGACATTCTACGCATTGCTGATCTGGATGTCGCAATAGCCTTTACCTACTCATGGATCGAGCCCACAACCGAGTACCAAATGTATGTGACACCGTTTATCGAACCCACTTTTAGTGAAGAAGATCTTTATGATCCTTTGGGTTACGTCTACAAAAACACTTATCCTGCGGCCTCTGTGCTTAAGGCGGGTGGAATACTCGTCGCCGGGAGTGATGCGCCAGTTGAAGAACGAGACCCGCGTCCAATGTTGAATATCGAAAAGGCAGTTACCCGAACAAATGACACAACAGGACGCATTTTTAACGTCGATGAGCGTGTGTCTGTGCGCGACACCTTAGATGCCTACACGATTAAGGGTGCTCAAATGCTCGAGCAAGACAACATTACTGGCTCATTAGAAGTGGGGAAGAAAGCCGACTTTGTTATCCTTGACCAAGACCTGCTGACATTAGAGGCCGGAGGTAACAGCCATAGAATTTCTGACACGAAAATACTGTCTACCTGGTTTGATGGCCGAGAAATATACTCGATGCCTGATGAGAAGAACTAGCGCCTTTTTAGTAACTTAAACCATCGAGAGAGGACAAATCGATCACGCACTACTTTGCTTTGATCATCATGCTCTTTCTCACCTGTTGACCAAATTCATGAAAGATAGCTTTAGAGACTTTATTCGACTCAAATTGCCATTCTGGGTGCCATTGCACACCCAAAACCCAGCAATCAATAACATCACTTTTCAATCGCGAAGACACCGCTTCGATCAATCCGTCATCGGCAACAGCTTCCACCACTAAGTGCTCAGATAAAGTATCAATACCCTGACTATGCAGTGAGTTTACTGGCCACTGATTTTCACCGCTAAGTGCATGCAGGCGACCTCCGTCGCTGAAGCTCACTGAATGTGAAGATCCGTACTGGCCATCTCGATCCTTATTTTTATCCTCTCGATGATCCTGATATCCATCAATCCGATGGACATTTGCATGCAAGGTACCGCCCAGAGCCACATTTAGCTCTTGAAAGCCTCGACATACCGCCAGTATAGGTATTGACTGGGCAACACATTCTTTAATCAATGCCAATGTCAGGCTATCTCGTTGAGGATCCTCTAGAGTACCCTTTTCATGTGCAGGCCCACTAAAGTGATGGGGCTGAATATTAGAGGGACTGCCGGTTAAAAATAGGCCATCTAACCGACTCACAATATCTTTGACAGTGAACAGAGCGCCAAGGTCCCGAATATCTGTACCCTCGCCAAAAGCGGGTAATAATATTGGTATGGCGGTCGCACCATGAGCCACGGCATTAATATATTTCTCCCCGGCACCATGAAATTGGTGGAGGCCGGTTTTAATCACATCACAGGCGATACCAACAATGGGTAGATTCTTAGACATACCGTTTTTTTACCTTTTGATTTATTGCTGCCCCTAGTATTTAGACCTCAGCGCCTATAATCAAGACTTTTCCCCCACCCCTTTGGGTGAATGACCTCGGTTCAAGACTATGATGAAATAGCGTTTTATTGACGCCATCAAAGTATGGTATTCCCGGCAGGCGCTAGTAATCAAACCAAGCGTATTAACACATCAGCGATAACGAGATTAATTATGGGCAATTCTAGGACAACCGCGGAATGGAAACAGTTAGATGCAAATCATCATCTGCATCCGTTTACCGACTTCAATGATTACCAAAATAATCATGGCAGAATTATTGAACGTGCAGAGCATATTTACATCTACGATACAGATGGTAAGCAAATGCTCGATGCAATGTCTGGTCTCTGGTGTTGCAGCCTGGGCTACAGCCAACCAGAAATTGCTGAAGCAGTGCATGCTCAATTCAATAAACTGCCCTACTACAATAATTTTTTTCAGTGCAGTAATACCCCAGCAGTCGAGCTAGCCGAAAAGCTGGTCCAGATGACTCCAAAACAATTTACCCACGTGTTTTTTACCAATTCGGGCTCAGAGGCAAACGACACTAACATTCGATTGATCCGTCGTTATTGGGACACTAAAAAGCAGCCCAAAAAGCGTATTATTTTAGCTCGTACCAATGCCTATCACGGCAGCACTATCGCGTCAGCAAGCCTTGGTGGTTTTGAATTTGTACACAATCAATTTGAAACACTCCCCTACGTACAACACATAACTGATCCAAACTGGTATCACAACGGCGCTGATTTAAGCTCTGATGAGTTTGGCTTGCATGCGGCGCATGAATTAGAAAAGAAAATTGACCAACTGGGTGAGGAGAATATTGCTGCTTTTATTGCCGAACCTATTCAGGGTGCCGGTGGTGTTATTGTTCCGCCAGATACTTACTGGCCTGAAGTTCGTCGTATTCTTAATGAGCGCGATATTCTATTTGTCAGTGACGAGGTCATCTGTGGCTTTGGGCGCACTGGCAATATGTTCGGTTGTGAAACCTATGGTACGGAACCCGATCTTCTGACTTTTGCTAAAGCAGTGACTAACGGCTTTCAACCGCTGGGTGGAGTGATGGTCAGTGACAAGGTGGCAGAGGTTATTACCGCTGATGGTGGTGAATTTGGACATGGCTTTACCTACTCTGGCCACCCAATTACCTGCGCCGCCGCACTGGCAACGCTCAACATTATGGAACGTGATAAGGTTGTCGATCATGTCGCCAATGATGTTGGGCCCTACCTACAAAAACAGTGGTCGGCTCTTGGCGATCACCCTATTGTCGGTCATGTTCGTGGGGTTGGCATGCTGGGTTCAATCGAGTTAGTGCGCAACAAAGAAAGCAGAGAGCGTCTAGAGGGCGAACAAAAATCAGGTGGTATTTGTCGTGAATTCTGCGTCGCTAACGGACTTATTATGCGAGCGGTGGGTGACTCAATGATTATCTCTCCGCCATTTGTCAGTAGCCATGAAGAAATCGATTTATTAATCGCTCGAGCGACCAAATCCCTCGACCAAACCGCAGAATACTACTCGGTTTGAGATACAGCAACCAAAGTCTGGCGTACACTAAGTAGTGTCGTCAGCCTAGAGACTAATTAATAGTAAAAATAGGATAGTGCAATGGCAAGTGATTGGGGAAAATTTAACTGGGAAGACCCATTCAATATGGATGACCAGCTGACTGAAGAAGAGCGGCTAATAAGAGCATCTGCGGCAAGCTTTGCTGAAGAAAAATTGGCGCCACGCGTTACTAATGCCTTCCGTAATGAGCATACCGATCGTGAGATTTTTAATGAGATGGGCGAACTCGGGTTGTTGGGTGCAACCATTGATGGCTATGGGTGCTCCGGCGTCGGTTATGTCAGCTATGGCCTAATTGCACGCGAAGTTGAGCGGATTGACTCAGGTTATCGCTCAATGATGAGCGTCCAATCTAGCCTAGTTATGTACCCCATCTACACCTATGGTACGGAGCAACAGAAAGAAAAATATTTGCCTAAATTGGCAACTGGCGAATGGGTGGGTTGCTTTGGCCTGACCGAACCCGACGCGGGGTCTGATCCTGGCGGTATGCAAACGCGCGCCAAAAGTGTCGATGGCGGTTATCTGATCTCCGGCAGTAAAATGTGGATCAGTAACTCTCCGATTGCCGACGTGTTTGTGGTTTGGGCGAAAACTGATGATGGTATTATTCGTGGCTTTATCCTCGACAAAGGGATGAAAGGCCTGTCCGCCCCAAAAATCGACGGTAAGCTCGCGCTGCGTGCATCCATCACCGGTGAAATTGTTATGGATGAGGTGTTTGTTAGCGAAGAGCAGTTAATGCCAAATGTTCAAGGTCTCAAAGGACCTTTTGGTTGCCTTAACTCGGCCCGTTATGGCATAAGTTGGGGTGCTTTAGGCGCCGCTGAAAGCTGCTGGCATGCCGCTCGACAATACACACTCGACAGAATTCAGTTCAACCGCCCACTAGCGGCTAATCAGCTAATTCAGTTGAAACTCGCCAATATGCAAACAGATATTAGCCTCGGTCTACAGGGTTCTTTGCGCGCTGGTCGGTTAAAAGAGCAAGGTAACCTTGCCCCAGAATTGATCTCGCTGCTAAAGCGTAATAACTGCTCTAAGGCGCTCGAAATTGCTCGTCATGCTCGTGACATGCACGGCGGCAATGGTATTTCAGACGAATATCCAGTGATGCGGCATATGCTTAATCTAGAAGTGGTTAACACCTATGAGGGCACAGCGGATGTGCATGCCCTTATTCTAGGAAGAGCACAAACTGGCATCCAAGCTTTTAGCTGATAGCGACTCATAAGGACAACTATGGCAGGCCCACTCAAAGGTTATCGTGTACTCGATATGAGCCGGATTTTGGCGGGTCCTTGGGCAGGACAACTGTTGGCCGATCTCGGCGCTGAGGTGGTCAAGATTGAACGCCCTAATAGCGGTGATGACACTCGCCATTGGGGGCCTCCCTACCTAAAAGATCAGAGTGGCAAGGACACCGAAGATGCTGCCTACTTCTTTTGTGCTAACCGTGGTAAAAAATCAGTCACTGTCGACATTACTCACAGCAAAGGCCAAGAGATTATCCGCCAGTTGGCTTTGCAATCAGATGTGCTCATTGAGAACTACAAAGTCGGCGGGCTGGCCAAGTATGGCCTGGACTATCCTGCATTGAAAAAGATTAATCCAAAACTAATTTACTGCTCGATCACCGGATTTGGCCAAACTGGGCCCTATGCGAATCGACCTGGTTATGACTTTCTTATCCAGGGCATGGGCGGCCTAATGAGTGTCACTGGCGAGCCCGATAACTTCGACAACAAGGCTGCTGGCCCAGTGAAAGTCGGCGTTGCCGTGACCGACCTATTTACTGGACTCTATGCCGCAAATGCAATTCAGGGTGCTCTGCTAGAGCGCCACCAATCTGGACAAGGTCAATATATCGATCTGGCGTTATTAGATGTGCAGGCAGCGGTATTGGCCAATCAAGCTAGTAACTATCTGATTGGTGGCACAGTCCCCCAACGGCTTGGCAATGCCCACCCCAACATAGTCCCCTATCAAGCCTTTGCTACCGCGGATAGTCATATTATTGTCGCTGTGGGTAACGATCAACAGTTCGAGCGTTTTTGCCAAGTGATAGAAATTCCACTAATGGCAAAAAGCCCTCTTTATTCCACTAACGCCAATCGTGTGCATAACCGCCAATTACTGTGCGAGACCATCAGCCTTAGCCTCAGCCAAAAAGATAGCCTGTATTGGTTGGAGTCTTTTGCAGCCAGTGATGTTCCCTGCGGGCCCATCAACTCTATTGATCAAGTATTTGATGACCCTCAAATTATTGCTCGAGAAATGCTCATTAATGTTACTGAAAGTCGCAGTGGTACCCTGAAGATGGTGGGTAATCCGATCAAATACAGCCGTACCCGCATTGAATACCCTATCAGCCCGCCACAACTCGGTGGACAAACTATTGATGTCCTGCAGGACTATTTAGAATACTCCGAATGCCAACTAACTGACTTGCACGTTAAAGGCATAATCTAGCTGTGTTTATACA
>CAJWFB010000038.1 GCA_913031645.1 uncultured Cellvibrionales bacterium | reverse complement strand
AGGTTTTGAGTCATCAGAGCATAGCTGCCTGCGAGCATAATCAAAATTTCGGCAATCTTAACTCTACGCATTAACATTGCCTTGTCATAGGTATCAGCTAACTGACCGGCGGTAGTAGAGAACAGGAAGAATGGTAGTATAAATAAACCAACCGCGAAGTTAGTGGTGAAGTTGGTACTTGCCTCTGAACCGGCAACTGCAGAACTGACGACAATAACCAAGAGCGCATTTTTGAACAGGTTATCGTTGAGTGCACCGAGAAATTGAGTTACAAAAAAAGGCAGGAACCTTCTTTGAGTAAATAGGTGGAACTGACTCTTGAGTTGATTTGTTTGTTCCATCGAAGCCTCGTTATTTAGCGTAATGACTCGCGCCTAAAAAGTGTAGTGACACGTAAGGCTGATCACCGATAACCCAACTATCGTGAGGTTCTCTCGGAATATAAAACAAATCACCTTCATGCATTTCTACAACCCGGCCATCAGCAAAAGCAGCTGTAGCACACCCAGATATTACCATCCCGACATGTTCAACATGACAAAAATCTTTACCTAAGGGTTGGCCAACATCAGAAGACCATTTCCAGCCTGGCATATAAGTCGCTCTTCCAACGGTCATGCCGCCAAGGGTCACTGTCTCAAATTTGCCTTTGCCAAAGGTAGCCATGTCATCGGGGTTATCAAATTGTTTGAGAACCATATCCATGTGTTTACTCCTAATGTCTCATCAATCCAATCTTATGTGGTTAAGCAACGCTTAAGAATAGTCGTTTTTCGACTGCCTGTGTGTCGGCGTTTTAGGTCTAAAAAACAATCGACCTCGACAAACCCGGCTTTTCTCATCATTCTTGCAGAGGCAAGGTTTTGTTCGTGCCGGTCTATGATAAGGCCATCAACACCTTGCTCTTTAGCCGCTGTGGCGATATGTTCAAGTAGTGTACTGCCAATACCTTGGCCTCCCCAATGCTCATGTACCGTTACTTCAGCGACATAAACCATACTGTTTACGCCAACATAGCCATCAAAAAGTGTTGGAGCATCTCCAGGTTGACGATAAATGGCGATACCAACCGTATGCTTTTTACTCATCGCCACAAGGCATTGATCGCGGCCATCATTAATACGCTGAAATTGTTCTCTTACCCCATCTTCGGGGAGATAATTCCATTGATTGGTCCCCTGAGATACTAAAAAAGTCTGCAATGTTTCCAGCTCATTAGGCTGGGCGAAACGTACTTCAATCATTGGACCTTTTTCATGTTCTTTGTTTATTTGATGTTGCTTTGTGTCAGCGATGCGATCGAGTTTATGTTGGATTAATGCCTGACGTTTAGCGGCATATTTCTTTTCATGCTGAGTGACTAGCCGCCACAAAGTCAGGGCGATTAGGAGACCCATAAGCAGACCAAAGATCCAGTTCACGGGTACTCAACTAATCGCGCAGAAATAACCAGCATACGACTGTTATTTTTAGTCAGTGTATCGAAATGCATAAGGTATTCTCGCCTTAATATTGATGAGTTAGATCAGTATGGCTGCAGTTTTGACTTGCGCATAAACCTGATCACCTTTTTTTAGATTTAGATCATCGGCTGATTTACGACTTATTTTGGCCAGCAGTGCCGTGTCGCCGGCTGTTAAGCGCAGGGTCACTTGAGCACTACTTTCTTTGTCTATTTGATCGATGGTGACCGCAATGATATTGAGAATACTGGTATTGGTTTGTGGCTCAAGAGTAATGCTAACATCACGGGCAAGCACCTGCACACGAACCCTTGAACCTAGGTTTAGAGGTGCAGATGCCACTAAAAATTGGCCTCCTGAAAAAGCCAGTGTGGCTAAACCAAATTTTTCATCGTAGCTTGATACAGAGGCTTCAATAAGACTTTCCGCATTCGCCTGATGAGCCAATGACAAACTCATCGCGGTAAATATCTCACTTATTGGGCCACAGGCTTTTAGCTCTCCATTATCAAGCAATAATAAATAATCGGCTAAACGGGCTACTTCATCGCGAGAGTGACTGACATAGAGGGCAGGTATATCTAGTGTTTTATAAACGGATTCAAGGTATGGCACTATGGCTGTTTTTTGTTCATCTCCCAATGCTGCCAAGGGCTCATCCAGCAATAACATTGAGGGGCTTGTAGCCAGTGCACGAGCGATGGCGACGCGTTGTTGTTCACCACCGGATAGCTGCCATGGCATACGCTGAAGCAGATGCTCGATGCCTAGTAGATTAATAGTATTCTGCAGAACATCAGCAGAGGACCCTTCTTTTTTCCGTTTCAGGCCATAGTTAATATTACCTTGTACAGTGAGGTGGCTGAACAGACTGGGCTCTTGAAAGACGTAGCCGACTTTACGTTGGTGAGTGGGTAAAAATGTTTTGTCCCCCTGCCATACAACGTCGCCGACCTTGAGGTAACCATCTTCGGCAGACTCCAAACCGGCGATGGCCCTTAAAAGCGTTGTTTTACCGCTACCTGAAGGCCCGAATATCGCGGTCACACCACTATCAGGGATGACGGTGTCTATGTTGAGAGCGAACGCACCGCGTTGAATATGAAAGCGCAGCGCTATACTCATGGTTGTGCCACCGCGTAGCGACGGTTAGCGCCATATACAATAATTAACAGCAGGAATGAGAACAGTAACAGGCTTCCGGCTAACCAATGCGCTTGGCCATACTCTAGAGCTTCTACATGATCATAAATTGCAATGGACGCCACTTGCGTGCTGCCAGGAATGTTGCCACCAATCATTAATACCACGCCGAATTCACCGAGGGTATGAGCGAAACCCAACACACTGGCTGTAATAAACCCTGGTTTAGCCAAGGGTACGGCAATGGTTAAAAAACGGTCTAGTGGCGATGCTCGAAGTGTTGCTGCTACTTCTAAAGGCCTATTGCCAATAGACGCGAAGGCATTTTGTAGAGGTTGCACAACAAAAGGCATAGAATAAAAGACAGAGCCAATGACCAACCCCGTAAAAGAAAAGGCTAGAGGTGCGCCGCCAAGCGCACTAACCAAACCACCGATGGGACCATTGGGGCCCAGTGAGATGAGCAAATAAAAGCCCAGTACGGTTGGCGGTAGAATTAGCGGTAGAGCAATAATAGCTTCGATAAAATATTTATATCGCCATTGGCTACGTGACAACCACCAAGCCAGAGGCGTGCCAATAATCAACAACACGAGCGTGCTCACAGACGCCAACTTAAGGGTCACAAGAAGCGCAGTTAAATCTTGGTCGCTGAGTATCATGGTACGTCATACCCGTAATCTTGAATAATTTGGCGCGCTAAAGGCCCTTTTAAAAATACCATGAAGTCCTTCGCAGCTTGTTTGTCGTTTAATAATACGGCTTGTTGGTCAATCGGGCTATAAAGAGATTGGGGCGGTATCCAAAAAGACCCTCGTGCCGACCGCAGAGGATTGAATAATTGCGAATAGGCAACAAATCCTAATTCAGCATTGCCGCTGTGAACGAACTGAAAGGTTTGGCCTATATTTTCGCCACGCACTAACCGTGTTTTCAGCATAGCCCATAGGCCAAGCTCCACCATAACTTGCTGGGCTGCCATGCCATAAGGGGATAATTTTGGATTAGCCACAGCCAAATGGCCAATAGCAAGGCCGCTCAATAGGGTATCTTGAATATCATTAATATTAGGCTGTGAGGTCCAAAGTACTAGCTTTCCTGTTGCATAGGTAGTGCGACTGCCGATATTTATGAGGCCCTGCTCTTCCAAAAGTGCGGGTCTTGCCACGTCTGCGGCGAGAAACACATCAAAAGGAGCACCATTTTTTATTTGCGCATAGTGCTTACCGGTAGAGCCAAACGAAAGTACGATTTTATGAGCTGATGTCTCTTCAAAAGCCACAACCAGGGGTTTCATTGCGGCGGAAAAATTGCTGGCTACGGCCGCTCTAACTTCATCAGCAAGGGTGTTTATGCCAGCGCTCCACAGCGCCACTATGAGGGTTAGTTTAATGACTAATTTTTTGATGCAGAGAATATCCTAAAAGTAAGTGTATTTAACGCTATGCTACTGCTTGGGGTCTGGTGCCGCAAGTGACGTATTTTGACCATGGTAAGACATGGCTTAAGCAAATAGCCAGCTATGCATTAAGCGGCCGGGCATCAATGTAAAGCCACCTGCCAACAGCAATGCGCCAATATACATACCAATCATGTGGCGTTTGTGCGCTTTTATATTACCGCGCCTTGCCGCTCTATAGGCTAATGGCACAGTGCGGAGGACTAAAAAACTCAGTAAATGAAGGTAACCAAAATGATTTAAAAATAAAGGGCCGACTTGAGCATTCATAAAGAGGGTGACAATGGCGGTAAATAGCATTAATGCCATGTAGAGTTTGCCAAGTATCCGGTGGACTTGGGTACCCTTGCGATTAACCAGTAAGTAAGTACCCAAGACGAAGGCCGGCGCTAAAGTTCCAAGATGTAGATAGGTGAGGTGCATATAGCTCATCGTAAATCCTTTTAATTCAGCGCATTAGGGGGCAATTTTCTCGCCATCCGCTTCTCGACGTCCCCAAGGGGAGGGCGGCTCAAGCATTGAAATATACAAAGCCTCTACTTTATCTCTAGCCCAGGGCGTTCTGCGTAAAAACTTTAAGGATGACTTAACGGAAGGATTACTTTTAAAGCAGTTAATGTTGATACGCTGGGCGAGCCCATCCCATCCAAAATGATCAACGAGGGCAGAGACCACCATTTCTAGGGTGATGCCATGCAATGGATTATTGGGCTGTTTTTCTAACATTATGGACCATACCACCCTATGTTTTTTAAACGGCAACCCGTTTCATTGTCAGTCTAGGAGATCAATGAAATGTTGGTAGTGACTATAGACTTCTTTTGATGCCTCTACCTGAGGATAATGTCCAATAACAGAAAGTTGAGCCAGATAATCTAATCTGCAATTCAGTTCTTTGTACCGAGCCACCATATGAGCACCCGATACCGGATCTACAGAACCATTGATTATGGCTAGCGGAATAGTAGATATTTGTAGTGCAGATACCCAGCGCGCTCGGTGTTCAACGCGATCGTTTATGTAGGTAATCACATTGTGAAAAACATGTTTTCCATCGTTGATATTAATAAGCCACCAAAAATTTTCTAGTTCTTGGTTTGAGGGTTTTGTCTGCGGCCCAAAAACCGAACTAAAATTTTTGCTAAATTTTGTGAATCCGGTTAATCGGTTTAGAAATTTCCCCAAGGAGCTTAAGAGCAATTTTTGCGTGAGTAGCGCTCGATGCGTTTCGGGAAATAAACCGCCATTAAGAAAGCAACAAGAAAGCCATGTTCCTGAACCAGTTCCCTCTAACTGCCGAGCCAATAGTTCTTGCGCCACGGTATCGCCATAGTCGTGGGCCAACACATGAAAGTTAGTAAGCCCTTTTGTTTCAACTAAAGCCTCAACAATATCAGCTTGCCCATGAATACTATATTGTCGGCTGTTAGGCTTATCCGAGAACCCAAAGCCCAACATATCTAGAGCAATCAAACGATAGTCTTTTGCAAGCTCATCCCAAATGAGTTGCCAATCCCAGCTGGAGGTTGGAAAGCCATGCAGCAATACAATCGTTGGTAAATGGGCAGCACCCTCATCAACAACAAAGATTGAATGGCCAAGCAGAATTTCTAACTCACCCCGCGACTGCCATTGTTGTGGGCTGATGTAATCAGGGCTGTTATTTGACACCATTAGAAACTCCAAGCATTAGTTACCAGTACTCTAAGGTCACTCTAGTATGGGCTAGAAGCTTGACCTTAATTTCTGCTAAGTGCAATACTGGCGAACCTTCAAACTTCAAGGGAATTACAGTAAATGCCTGCGGACATTCAGAATATTGATACCCTCATTAAAAATGCAAAAGTATTTAACAATGGTGAAAGACCTGTTATCGAGGATGTAGCGGTCAGCGATGGGCGTATCGTCGCACGAGGCACAGACCTCAATGAAGAGAATGCCCGCAGGGTTATCGATGCGGAAGGCATGTGGCTGATGCCAGGTTTGTTCGACATACATACGCACTACGATTTAGAACTGGAAGTCGCGCCAGGCTTACCAGAATCAACGCGTCACGGTACGACATCAGTGGTGATTGCTAACTGCAGTTTGGGGCTGGCTTTTGGTGCGCAGCGAGATGGCACCAATGATCCTATAGTGAGTTGCTATGCGCGAGTTGAAAACATCCCCAAGTCGGTGCTCAAAAATTGTGCTGACAATATCACTTGGGATAATCCAAAAGCTTATTTGGAACATTTGGATGAATTGAATTTGGGGCCTAATGTGGCAGTTCTTTTCCCCCATTCAATGTTGCGTATCGATGCTATGGGGTTTGATAACAGCGTAACTCGAGATCCCACCAGTTATGAAATTAAGAGCATGAAAGAGACGCTTTCCGACGCCCTTAAGTGCGGCTATGCGGGGTTCTCAACCGATGCATTGCCTTTCCATTATTTGGCGGCTCAACCTCACTGTGAGAAGACTATTCCGACTCAGTTCGCAAAGTATGATGAACTTAAGCAGCTTGCTCAGGTAGTCAGAGCGCAGGGGTCTACTTGGCAGGCGACGCCACCAAAAGACAGTGTTATAGGTACTTTAAGGACTTTTTTACTGACCAGTGGCAGACTGCATGGGAAACCACTGCGCACCACGGTTGTGGCTGCCTTGGATATTGCTAATAATTGGAAGCTCTCCAGAATGGTGAAGACGCTATCCAATGTGCTCAACTCGTCTCTTGTGAGAGGCGACTTTCATATGCAAGCACTGGGGGCACCATTTAAAATTTGGTCTGATGGCGCAATTACTCCGATTGCAGAAGAAATTCCAGAGCTGCGGCGACTCAATGAAACAGATCTTGAAGATCGCGAAGGGCGGCGCAAGATCATGCATGAGCCTGACTATATTAAATCATTCAAGTCTATGTGGATGAGAGGAAAGCAAGGTTGGAATCTAGATCGACTAAAACGCAAACTCAATATCGAAGATTTTGCCTTTAATCGAACATTGGCTGACATGAACCTAGACAGGTGTCCGCAAAAAAATTGGCAGGGTATGGATTTTCAAGCAATTTTCGATCGGGTGCTATTGATCAAACAAGATCAGTGTCAGGAGCCTGTTTCAAAAGCTGAGAAAAAGTTAGTGGATACCGATTTCTTTTGGATTGCCGATGAAGGCGACTTCATGCTGCAAATGCTGAGAACCTTTGATACTGATTTAACCTGGAGTACGGTGACGGCAAATCGTGATTTGAAGGTCGTTCGAGAGTTGTTGATGAACCCTAAGTTGCTACCGGGGTTTAATGACAGTGGTGCTCACTTAACCAATATGGCGTTTTATGATGTCAATCTCAGAAGCTTAAAGTTGGCGGCTGAGGGTGGTGACGGCGATGTTAGTTACATGGTCAAGCGGCTGACTAAAGATGCGGCAGATGTATTTGGTGTTGCTGGCGGGACCATCCATAAAGGCGATATTGCGGACCTTATTCTGATCGACCCAGAGCAGCTAGCAAGCTATGACGGTGAGAATAATGTACAGCGAATCCATCGTGAAGAATTTCAGCATGAGCAGTTAGTTAACCGATCAGATGGTGTTGTACCATTCGTCATGATTGGCGGACATACGGCTTGGGAGAAGAATGATTTTGCAGCTGATTTGGGGCAAAAGCCTATGGGTCGTTTATTGCGAGCTATTAATTAAGTTATAACTCTCACTCTGCTCAACAATTTGGCGTTAACTTTTCAGGGGAAGGCAGTGAGCGGGTTGTTGCGAACCGCCTGTGTCTGAATCACTGAGACGCCTGTTTGCGGCGCCAAGTAATAAATATAAAACTCATAATCAACTGCCACCCGCCATATAACAGCAGCGATAGAAGCACCATATCGGCTAGTGGATTTGTCTGCCCAGCAATAAGCGGAAATAAAGAAATCTTTATCAAAAGGCCTAAATTAATATTTCTTACGACCACCTCCATTTCAATCGCTGTATTTTCTGCCTTACTAAGTCCAAAGGTTTTGGTGATAAAAATGCCCGCAATGGTGAGGCTGAGTATAAATAGACATAGCCATGCGAGATCCATTGCGGAAGCTGTGACAAAATTAATACGCCCAGCACCCAGAGATCCAAGAACAATAATGGCAATACCTAAAAGCGAGCCCCTTACGCAAAACGTTGAAAACTGTGGGGCATATTTTGGGTACCTTCTTAAAAGGCTCATTCCTACTAATAAGGGTACTAAAAGGCAAAGACCAATCTCAATAGCAACCCGCATGGTGGGCATTGAAAAATTATTAGGCATAAAGTCGGCTATTAAAAAATTGAGTATTACGGGTGTTGTTACTAAGCAGGCAAACGACGTCAAGGCCGTTATGCTGATCGACAGGGGTATATTGCCTTTGGCTAAAAGGGTAAAAATATTCGACGTTGCGCCACCAGGAATAGCAGCAATAATAGCGATGCCAATGACCATGCCAGGGGAGAGATTTGTATAACTAATAAAACCAAAGGCAATAAGCGGGACTATTATTAGTTGCATCATCACCCCTAAGCTGACCGCTTTGGGTTGTTGAATGACTTTCTGAAAATCAGCTACCTGCAGTCCAGCCCCCATACCTAGCATGGCCAGCACTAACTGTACAACGGCGACCGAATATTCGTATTGCAGATAAAGCTCAACCATATTACTTATCCTTAACAGTTACCGTTGTTTAATTGTTTTGTAGGCCAGTACTTTTTCTTCTAGCGCTAAAAGACGTTTTTTTAAAGGTAAGCCACCAGCATAGCCGCCCGAACTACCATCGCTGGCAATGACTCTATGGCACGGAATAATAATAGCTAAAGCATTGGCACCGTTGGCGGTGCCAACAGCTCTGACTGCACCCTCTTTATGAATCGTTGTTGCTAAGCCTTGGTAAGACAGAGTTTCACCGTAACGAATAGTCTGAAGGGCATCCCATACACTTTTTTGGAAAGGTGTTCCTGCGGTTATCAGAGGAAGATCAAAAGATGTCCGGGCTCCCGAAAAGTATTGGTTTAATTGGACTTTGGTCGTTTCGATGACATCACTATTTTTTTCAATGAACAGAGCACCGAGCAACTTTTGAATTCGACCATCAACAGCTGAGCGTAATTTGCGGTAGCGAAAGTCACAGAGACAGAGCTTATTATCGTAGGAGCCCAGGATAAATTCAGCATAAGAATGCTTAAAGTATTGAATGCTGATTTGTGGTGTCAGTTTAGTCACCCTTACGACCTTGAAGAGCGCCTAGAATTTTATTGGCGACTAACTGCGCCTGTGCATAGGCTATATTGTGATTGCCGTCTGCAATAGCTTCAAGTTTCAACTGCGGAACATCTGCAGCCATTTCAGCAGCACCCGAGTAGGGCACTACTTCATCTGCCGTGCCCCATATAGCTAAAACAGGTATGCCGGCCTTGCCAACTATCTTATAGCGATGGGCCAAATCATGCATTGGGTAATGGCGCCGAGTTGACAGCAATGAGGCAGTATAGCCTTTAAAGGCGGCTTGTTTTTTAAACTTCTCATACATATCTTTTGGCGCCAGACCTTCTTCTATTTCGTTCTGGATAGCAGTGCCTGCATATTGATTGCCAAACACAGTGGCGAGCCATTCTCCTATAATTGGTTTAGTAGCTAGGGCCGAAGAGTCGGGGTCATCCATATAGCCCGCCGGTGCGATCAATATAAGCTGTTGAATCTGCTCAGGGTGCGAAGCAGCATAATCAACAACATTAGCGCCACCCATTGAATAGCCAATTAAGGTGAGGGGTGTTTTAAGTTCTAGTCTAGCTATCAGGCCCGCTAACTCACTTTGGTAAAGTTCAGCATTGTAAGGTCCGGCTGGACGGTCAGAGAAGCCGCGTCCTAGATGATCAAAGGTAATAACCTGATAACCATTAGCAACGAGTGACGGAGTGATCTGGTCCCAAACAAATTTTGGTGTACTAAAACCATGTACTAGTATGACAGCCGACGAATTGACTGACCCTTCGCGAGTGTAAGAGAGCGTGCCATATTCAGTGTCCAGATAGAGCCCGCCAATCTCCTCACGCGCTTGTTTATTAAGCTCTTTTAAGCCACTAAGGGCCTCCAAATAGACCCCCAGAGAGATAACTAATAAAAATAAACCACTGTAAAAAAAGACCCGCAATACTTTTTGCATTTTCTTCTCCTCGGGATACCCTCTAAGTGAACATCAAACTGGCGGCCAAGATCAACATTAGTAATCCAATGAATACTTCTAGTATTTGCCAAGCCCGAGGTTGTTCGAATATTGGAATTAAAATGCGCGCACCGAAGCCTAGGCTGTAAAAAAATACAAAAGAGGCACTAACAGCACCTAGTGTAAAGGCTTCTAAGTCAGCTGAAAATTGCGTGGAAACGGAGCCTAAAAATATCACGGTATCGAGATAAACATGCGGGTTTAACCAGGTAAAGCCAAGACAAATTAAGGCGATTTTTAAGGCCGATTCGGGCGCACTATCACTCGGTACTAGGCTGTGTTTTTGACTATAGGCAGAGTAAAAGCTCATCACAGCGTAAACTGTTAGGAAAGCTGCTCCGCCGTAGCGGGCAATTTGTTCGACCCAAGGATATTGAGCAACAAGCGCACCAAAACCCATCACCCCAAAAGTAATGAGTATGGCGTCAGATATAGCGCAAAGGCTACAGACCAACAAGACATGCTGTTTTTTTAGTCCTTGCTTTAGAACAAATGCATTCTGTGCTCCAATAGCTAAAATTAGCGATAGCCCAAGTGCAAAGCCGGAAATGTATGCTGTCATGACGTGATAAAGCCCCAAGTGCGTTGGGGAAAGAGTATACCTGATCAAAAAATTTGTGACCCATCGCGAAAATTTTATCGTACACTTGTCAAGTGCCTCTAAAAAAAGGCCGGTTTAATGAATAGAAATAATAGCTGACTTGCTCCAGGCTAACCTAGTTCTAGGAAAACTGAGGAGGTTAAGCGGTAAATTAAAAGAGGATAAGTACCATGATAAAGCCCAGTCTTTTTAGAAGATCTACGATGTTTATAGTGTATCTTTGGAGGCGAATAATGGATGTGAAATTTAATCCGTTGAAATACATCCCAGATCCCAGCTTGCAAGCCTACTTTATGGTTGTTTTGTTTACGGTTTGGAGTGTCTCTTTTGGACTGATTGCGACTTATCATTTTGGTTGGTTAGGGTATAGCATCATCACGAGTATCATTGTCCACCTAACTATTTTGATTCCGATTTTAGTAACCAACGCTGTTTTTGTTGATGCAGAACGCACAGGCGAGACATGGTTAGAAGAGTGGAACGAAGAGCAAAGTCGGTATGCGTTGTTTGTGAACAGGCTCAAAGCCAAAAATCTAGTGCGATGGAATCTAGATAAAGAAGCGTAACCAGCTTCCGATTTTTAAACACTAACCTCTGTGTGATAGCAGAGGTTAGTGTTTAAAGCATAACAAAAACTTCTTATTGTGGTCTTGTCTCTAACGACCATCAAAAAATGGCATAGCAGCAATCACTTACTCAATAAATAAAGCCCCGTGGCTGCAAATTTCTATCCCCGCTAAGCATGTATCCGTGACCGACTATCGACTTTCAAAGAAAGATTGTGCTAAGGTTACATGTCATACGACATGTAAATAGGTTAGGAGATTGCGGTGGCCTCAAAAATCACACGAAGGGATTTTCTAAATGGCATCGCTATTGGCACTGGTGCAAGTCTATTGATGCCTGGCCAAGTCATAGCGCAAGCATCTGGGGCGCTAGTCTCTAAAAAATTATCTGGTAACTATTATCCGCCTACGCTCACAGGCATGCGTGGTAGCCATAAGGGATCCTATGAGGTTGCTCATGCACTGGCTTGGACGGGACAAAAACCAAATCATTATGACGAATTAGATGAGCACTATGACCTGGTAGTGGTTGGGGCCGGCCAAAGTGGCCTTGCGGCTGCCTGGTACTATCGAAAGAAAATGGGTCCTACTGCCAAAATATTATTATTGGACAATCACGATGACTTTGGTGGCCACGCGAAGCGCAATGAATTCCATCAAAATGGTCGTATGGTGCTGAGTTTGGGTGGCGCTCAAAATATTGAGCCCATGTCTGATTACAGTGAAACAGCTGTTGGCTTGCTAGAGGATATTGGACTTGATCAGAAGGCACTAGATTCAATAGCAATCAATACGCCTGATAATTTCGTGCTTGGTGGAAAAATAAGTGCCAACAATGCCATGACGATTCCTTATGGTGACAGTCATAAAACGGTGAGTGGAAATTGGGTAGGGTATTTTCATGGCGGTGAAGGTTACAAGGAGGCCGTTAAAGAACTTCCTATTCCGGGAGAAGAGCAAAAAAAATTGATTACATTTTTTGGTGGCGAACGTGACTTCCTCGATGATTTGTCTCTCTTAGAACAATATAGGTATGTTAAGTCAGTTAGTTACAACCAATTTTTGGTGGAGCGCGTTGGTTTAGCTGAAGAAACCTTGCCTATACTCGGTTCGTTCATGAGTATTTTAAATGGCGTGGCTGGGTGGAATCATACGGTCTTAGAAGCTGTGGTTTCAGGTTGCCCAGGTCTTAAGGCTATGGGCTGGGTAACAAATCGGCTCAGCGATCTTGCTGGCGCTTTTGTTTTAGGAGATACTCCAGTGGCCTACATGTTGCCTGATGGCAATGCCTCGGTTGCTCGTTTGTTGGTCCATAAGCTCATACCTAATGTGGCACCGACCATGAAAGGCTTAGAGGATGTTGCCATCGCACAGTTTAACTATACAGCTCTGGATCTTGAAAAAAACACGACTCGACTAAGGCTCAACAGCACTGTGGTCGGTGTCAAAGAGACTACTTCAAACTATGTACAGGTCGACTACGTTCAAAAAGGTAAGGCGCTAAGAGTAAGTGCCAAGCATTGTATTCTTGCCTGTTACAACGGACTTATTCCTCATCTCTGTCCTGCGATGAGTAAAGAGCAAAAAGAAGGGCTGAGCTATGGGGTGAAAGTCCCTTTTGTGTATGCCAATGTACTACTTAAAAATGGTCGCGCCTTTGCCGGGCTTGGAGCTACCTTGACACAGTGTCCCTATGACCCTTTTAAATGGGTTAGTGCTGGTCCTACCATGACCGCAGGGGGGTATCAGCCACCCCAGAATCTGGACGATCCGATGGCAGTATTTATGATGGCCTCGCCTACGCCTACGGATGTCAAAAACATGTCTGCACGCGATTTATTCAGAGTGGGTCGCCACAAGATTTATGCCACACCTTTTAAAGCCTATGAGCAAGAGATTCGTGACCAATTACAGTCAATGCTGGGCCAACATGGCTTTAATCATGAGACTGACATTGCCGCCATTACGGTAAATCGAATTCCCCACGGTTACGCTTATATGTATATGGGGTTGGATGATCCTGAGTGGGAAGAAGGGCAGGCACCCCATGAAATTGGGCGAGCGCAATTTGGACGCATCTCCATTGCGAATTCTGACTCAGAGGCTATGCCATTAATGCAGGCTGCTTTTGATGCAGCTTGGCGCGCTGTAGAAGAGCAGGCGGTTTAATATTTTGGGGAAATCTCTATGAGTGAGCGTAAGATTCAAATACTGCAGACAGCGATCAAAATCATTGCCGATTCTGGCTATGGCAGTTTAACTATGCGCGCTCTAGCGCGTGACAGCGGCATCAAACTAGGCGCTCTGCAATACCATTTTCGAACACGCGAAGTCATGTTGCGCGCTCTAGTTGCTTATATTGCGGCGGAGTATAAACAGAACTTTGCACTAGTGAGCTTAGACTCTGGCTCCCTAGACATTGATGAACTGTTGACGTTTCTGCTGACTGATCCTATCGGTGGTCTATTTCAGGAGGATAGGCTGTGGCCGCAACTCTGGGGAATGATGTTGGTTGAGCCGTTAGTGGCAGATTTGGTCGATGACATCTATAGAGAATATATACAAATATTCGAGCAAAGTCTGGAGCGTAGTGGTAGCAAAGCACCGCGTGCAGAGGCACTTTTGATAATGTCTATGGTAGAAGGTACTACATTGTTCATAGGTAAAGGCAGGCCTTGGTCGGATGATAATGATGCTGTACTTGATAGCATTAGGGAGTTTGTTAAGGGCAAGTATAACAATAAAACATGAATATAAAGCCAGTCTTGCCATAGTGGCTCACCG